>CALLPT010000363.1 GCA_938015575.1 uncultured Acidimicrobiales bacterium | reverse complement strand
TGACCGAGGGCTTCGAACCCGAACCGTTGACCGGTGCTTGGCCCGCTCCGTTCGCACCGTTCGCGCCGTTCGTCGAGGCGGTCGGGGCGGTGAGCGTTGACCGGTCGTCGCCGTCGCCAAGCTCGCTACCGGTGCCGTTCGGCGTGTCGCCGTCTTCCGCTGTTGCCGCCATGGAGCGGTCGTCGCCTGTCGACGCCGCAACGCCGTTCGTGCCCGGCGCGTTCGCTGTTGGTGCGTGGAGCGTCGAGGTGGAGTCGGCTGCGGTGGCGAGCGATGCGGCGCTCGCACCGTGCTGTTGGGTGGACTCGGTGAGCTTGCCGTCGACCTCGGGGCGCCAACGGTCGCCGTTGCCGTCGCCGTCGCTCCAGTAACCGCCGTCGAGAATGAGATGGTGGTCCGACGCCGCGAGCGGGTCGCGTCGGTGCGAGACCATGATCACCGTCGCCGATTGGGCGATCCGGCGCAGCGTGTCGAGTACCTGCTTCGAGCTCAGCTCATCGAGTCCCGTCGTGGGCTCGTCGAGCAAGAGGATGGACGGCTTGCGCAGCAGGGCACGTGCGATGGCCATGCGGCGAAGCTGGCCGCCAGACAACGTGTGCTTGCCGCTGCCGACTTCGGTGTCGAGCCCATCGGGAAGGTCGCGCACGAGCTCGAGTAGTCCGGCCTTGTGGCAAGCGTCGAGCAGCTCGTCGGTCGAGACCTGATCGTGGCCGAGCATGAGATTCTCGCCGAGGGTGCCGGTGAACAACATGGGTTCTTGAGGCACGAGCGCCATGATCCGCTGCACGCTGGTCAGGCGGGCGTGGTTGATGTCCTGGTCGTCGATCGAGATGGTGCCGCGGTGGGGCTGATCGAGTCCCATGAGCAATCGCAGCAGCGTCGTCTTGCCCGTGCCGCTCTCGCCCGTGATGACGGTCAGGGTGCGGCCGGGGATGCGACCCGACAGTGACCGCAACGTCGGCTGTTCGTCGTTCTCATAGGTGAACCCGACGTCGTGGAGCTGGATGTCGCCGTGGGTCACGACCATCTCTGGACCGTTCGGGCGAGCGTCGAGCATGGGCGCGTCGAGCACTTCGGCGATGCGTTCGAGGTTGACCAATCCGGTCCGGTAGCTACTGACGATCTTCGTATACGCCTGGAACGGTGCGTAGACCTTCTTGGCGATGCCGACAAATGACACGAGCACGCCGACCGTGAACGCGCCTTCGGCGGCATCCGTCACGCCAACAAGACCCGACGAGATGATCCGCCAGCCGCCAATCGCATAACAGGCAGCGATGCCAACGGCGGTGAAGAGTGAGATCACCGCGCTGATCGCCGCGGTGGTGTGCTTCTTCTTGATCTTGGCGTCTTCGCTGCGGGCAGCGGTGCCGCGCAGCTCGGTCGTAACCCAATCCTGTGAGCCGACCGAGGCGACCGAGCTCCAACCGTCGATGGATTCCTTGACCGCCGACGTGTGCACCGATTCGGCCTGGCGTGCCTCGCGGGTGAGTCGCTGGAGACGACGTTGAAGCAGCGCGCTGATACCGGACTGCAGTGGGATCACCGCCAGCACCACGATGGCCATGACCCAATCAATCATGAACATGTACAGCAACGGCCATATCGCTCGCACCGTGTTCGAAATGATGCGGATCACGACGTCTTGGGTGAAGGATCGCAGCCCTTTGCTGTCGGCCAATGAGCGGTCGAGCAGGTCGCCGCTGTTGAATCGCCGCCGCTCATCGAGCGCCATCTGCATCGATGCCTCGGCCAGATCCCGGCGCGCCGCTTCGACCACATGGCGTCCCATATGGGCGGCGACAATCGTGTGGGCGTAGCCAAAGACCATCTTCGCGACCGCCAGCAACGCCATGAGGATCGCGATGGTGTAGATCGACCTCAGCTCGCCGCCATCAAACGTGTAGCCGAGGAGCGAGCGGTCCAACCCGTACAGGATGTCGATGGCGAGACCGACGAAAATCGGTCCTAGGAACGGCAACAGGTCCTTGAGGAGCCGGAGGGCCAAGTTCAGCGAAAACAGCCCTTTTCGCTCCCGGATGAAACGGAAGATGAGCTGCATGGGGCTACTGCGCGTCGACGACGCGGCCGTTTTGCCTCGAGAAGAGGTTGGCGCAGGTGTCGTCACTTCACCATCGTCGCCCCAATAGGGGACCAAGACAACAATGCATGGACATTTGCCCATTGCCTCTCGTGCGTTGACTTGCTTCCGGCGCGGTGCTCAAAGGGTTCGCAGTGCATTGCTGAATCGGGGCCAATGGGCGAAGAATAAGGTCCTGTCGGCGGCTCGTACCCGGAAATGAGTACTTGCGGTAACACCAAGGCAGGCTGATAGGTCCGTTGCGAGAGCGCAAACTAAGGTCGGCGCCGCACGCGACCGCAGCGATGCCCCGATGTCGCTCATACGGTCCTCGGGCCTTTCGAACGGGCCGGGGCCCCAAGGAGAACCGCCATGTCAGAGAACCTCCGCTTGTTCACCCAAGCCGTGTACGCCTTCGATGCTGTTGTTCGTCGCACGACGGGCGACCAATGGTCGGCGGCCACTCCTTGCGAAGGGTGGGATGCCCGGGACCTGCTCCAGCATCAATGCGCGGTACTCAATGGCGTAGCGGCCATGGCAGCCTCGGGCCAGATGGCCAGGCCCACGCCGCCCGAAGACATGAGCGACCCGCAGGCGGTCTGGACCGAGACTCGCGACAACGTGCTCGCCGCGCTCGATCAGCAGGGGGCACTCGCTCAACCGGGCCCGTTCTGGTTCGACAAGGCAACGATCGATGACACGATTGGTTTCGTGATGTGGGACGCAACCACACACGCCTGGGATCTCGCGCAGGCCACGGGACAAGAGGCCTGCCTCGACGATGACCTCGTGCAAGCGGTCTACGACGTCGTCGCTCCAATGTCGGACATGCTCGTCGAGTCGGGTCGCACGGGAGCGGTCATCGAGGTCGGCGAAGATGCCCCGATCCTCGATCGGTACCTTGCGCTGGTGGGCCGGAACCCGGCCTAGCGACTTCCGGCTTCCTGCTCTCATCCTCGGGTCGGGTCCGTTCCATGTCGTTGCGGACCGCGCTCGTCGCGGCGATTGCACTTGGTCTGCTGGTGGTCGCGGCGAGCGGCCAAGCAGAAACGACGGCCGTCTCGGTCGATGACCGTGCCGTCGAGTTCGCCACGCTTCCGTGCGTGGGGATTCAATCGACCTCGTCGGGTTATGTGATCGACGACGAGACCGTGCTCACCGTCGCCCATGCCCTGTTCGAGACGCGCGACTTTGCTGTCCTCGACCACGCCGGGGTTTGGCGCCGTGGCCAGGTTGTGCGCCTCGATCTCGAACGCGATCTTGCAATCGTGCGTGTCGAGGGCCTCCGTTCCCGGCCCGTCGAGCGGGCGCCGAGTCGACCGATCGCGGCATGGGAAGGGGCCGCCGTGCGCATGGTCGACGGTGCCGCGAGTGGCAGCGCCGAAGCCTCGATCGTGCGCAGAGTCAAGCTCGTGACCGATGTTGTCGGAGACCGCTCGGAACAGTCCGATCGCAAGGGATACGAGGTTGCGCTCGCCATTGGCCCCGGTGACAGCGGTGCAGCGATCGTCGATGGGGATGACCGGCTCGTCGGCGTTGTCTTCGCCCGCTCGACCCAACGCGACGGTGTTGCGTGGGCGACCGCGGTCGACGAGGTCGATACGACGCCCAGTGACGTCGGCGCCTGGGATTGTGGCGACGATGTCGAAGTTGAACTCGATCTCAGACGGCGAGAGCCAGAGCAACTGGCAGGCTGATCAACGAGGCCAACGTCACCGCCACCACATCGTTGGTTGCCCGGTCCGGTTCCAGATCATGTTCCATCGCGATGACCATGCAGAAGACCGCCGGGGGCATCGCAGATTGGATGATGACCACGCCGAGGTCGTCGCCGGTCAAGTTCAACAGCCGGGCCGCAGCCATGGCGACGAGCGGGGCGGCGATGAGCTTGGCAATGGTGACGACCGAGGTCGAACGCGTCCACCGCACGCGGCCCACCGCCACCAGTTGGATGCCGAGCCCGACCAACATCGTCGGGATGAGGCCGCTGGCAATCGTCGCGACGGCTCGGTCGACAAGCACCGGCGGGTTGATCCCGATCAGGTTGATCGCCAGGCCGACAAGCGCTGCGACGATCATGGGCGCCTTGAACGCGTCGGCGGCGGCCCCGAGCGAGGACTGGGTTTGTCGTGTGCCGAGCCACACCGAAAGCAACGTGCCGAAGAACATGATGGTGACCATCAACACGCCGGCCCGGTCGAGCGCATCATCACCGAGCGCAAAGACGCTGATGGCGAGACCCGCATTGCCGACATTGCCGTAGGTGCTCGACATGATCGACACGCTCGCCGCATTGCCATGCACCCCGAACGGCCCGGTGATCACCGTCGCCAAGACGGCCGAGGCGACCATGCCGGCAACACCAGCCAAGGCGAGGCGAATCGCCGTGTCAGCATCGAGCGTGGTCGTGGCGAAGATGTTGAAGACGAACGCGGGGCCGAAAATCCAATAGGCAATCGTCGATAGCGTCGGCACCTGCAAGCCGATCCGAGGCCCGATGAGGGCACCGGCCGCGACGATGAGCACGACCGGGCCGAG
>CALLPT010000362.1 GCA_938015575.1 uncultured Acidimicrobiales bacterium | reverse complement strand
GTCCTGGTCGCCGCCCTGGTCGTGGTGACGGTGCTGGCCGGCGGTGCCGGCAGCGACGGACCCCCGCTCGATCCTCGCTCGGTCAACCCCGATGGCACCCGTGCGTTGATCGAAACACTGGAACGACTCGGCGCCGACGTGCAGCTTGATCGGTCGGTGCCCGGCGCTGACTCCACAGCCGCACTGCTGATCGTGGACCGGCTGTCCGACGACGACGCGGAACAGGTGCGTACATGGGTCCGAGACGGAGGAACCTTGGTGGTGACCGACCCCGCGAGTCGATTCGCCCCGTTCCGCAGTGGTTTCGCCGGCGGCGAGACGTCGAGCGGGGACTGCACGATCAGCTGGTTCGAAAATGCTCGTATCGCCGCCGAAGGTCGAACGTTTGACCCGGGCAATGCCGACCACTGCTTCGGTACCCGCGACCAGGCATTTGTGACGATCGAATCTCGTGGCGCTGGACGGATCGTGGCCCTCGGTGGTCCCCGCCTTTTCACCAATGAACAGCTCGGGCGTCTCGATCACGCCTATGTCGGCACCAGCCTGCTCGCGCCCGAACCCCAGCGAGCTCGGGTCTCGGTGCTTTCGCCATCCTTGATCGACTTCGGGGACCAGAGCCTCGATGGTCTCGTCGCGACCCGGATTCGCAACGCCATCATCATGGCGCTCGCCGCGTTCTGTCTGTACGCGCTGTTCCGGATGCGGCGCCTCGGTTCGGTCGTGCGCGAGCCTCAACCGGTCCCGATCCGGGGCTCCGAACTCGTGCTCCAAGCTGGCGTGCTGTCCGAGCGAGCCAAGGATCCCGCTTCGGCAGCCGAGACGATTCGACACGATTTCATTCGTCGTTGGCGTCGCACGCTCGCGCTGGATCACGATGATCCGGCCAGGCTGGCCGAGCAACTCGTCGCCACCCACGCCACCCGGGGCGGTCAGCCCGCATCCGGCAGCGCTGCGGATCACGACTATCCCGACGGCGCGTATCCCGACGCCGCGGCGCTGGTCGAAGCGCTCACCCGGCCGGTTGCAACCAACGCTGATCTCCTCGAGGTCGTGCGCTGTCTGGACCTGGCCGATCACGACCCAACCCAATCTTCCCTTCCGGCCCTCGACAAGCCCGACCAAAGAGAGGTCACACCTCGTGTCTGATGTACCACCGCCATCGAATCCTGCCCCTGCGCCGGCGCCCGCAGCGCCCGATGTTGCCTCGTCGACAGATGCCGACGAGCTGCGGGCCAAGATCCTCTCGGTGCGCACCGAGGTCGCCAAGGTCATCGTTGGCCAAGATGCCGCGGTGTCGGGACTCGTCAGTGCACTGCTCGTCGGCGGCCATGTGCTGATCGAGGGCGTGCCCGGCGTCGCCAAGACCCTGCTCGTCAAGACGCTGGCTCGGTCGCTGTCACTGCACTTCAACCGCGTGCAGTTCACACCCGACCTGATGCCGACCGACGTGATGGGGCAGATGGTGTTCGACAGCAGCGAGTCGTCGTTCCGGTTCCGGCCCGGTCCGGTCTTCACGAACTTCTTGCTTGCCGACGAGGTCAACCGTACGCCTCCAAAGACCCAGGCCTCGCTGCTCGAGGCGATGGAAGAGTCCCAAGTGTCGGTGGGCGGCCAGACCTACAAGCTGCCGGACCCGTTTGTCACGATCGCCACGCAGAACCCGATCGAGTACGAGGGCACCTATCCCTTGCCCGAAGCCCAGCTCGATCGGTTCCTGTTGAAGCTCATCATCGACTACCCGACCGCAGATCAGGAGTACGAGGTGCTGGCGCGCCACCACCGCGGCCTCGACCCGCACAAGATCGCGGCAGCTGGCGTTGTCCCGGTCGCTGGCCCCGAAGACATCACCGCCGCTCGCGCGTTGGTCCGCCAAGTGCACGTCGACGACTCCGTCATCAAATACATCGTCGACTTGTGCCGGGCGACCCGCGAGTCAACGTCGGTCCTGATGGGAGTCTCACCCCGTGGCGCCGCCGCGTTGCTCCATGGCACCAAGGCCTGGAGTTGGCTGGTCGGGCGCCCATTTGCGACCCCCGACGAGGTCAAGGCAATGGCCCGGCCAGCGCTACGGCACCGCATGATGCTTCGCCCCGAACTGGAGCTCGACGGCTTGACGACCGACGCAGTGCTCGACTCGATTTTGGCCGCCGTGCCTGCGCCTCGCTGAGGGACAAGACCACATCGTGCGCTTCCTCAACGTCGTTCCGACCGCCCGACTCGCCGTGCTCGGCGTGGTCGTCGCGGTCGCAATGGCATTGGGGCCAGACGCGTGGCCCGGGGTACCCGCTTCGATCCCCGTCGGGCCATGGGATCTGCCGGGACCGGTGGTTGTCGCAACCGGCGCGTTGTTGGGGCTGGCCTTCGTCGACGCGCTTCTCGCCGGTGATCCGGGCCGCGTACGGATCGAACGCGATCTTCCGTCGGCGATCGCGCTCTCCGTCGAGGGTGCGATTCGCTGGCGCTTGGAAAACGACGGTTCAGTGCCGGTCACCGTTGGGTTCGCCGACGAACTCGCACCATCACTGCGGGCCGATACGCGGCGGATGCGTGTTCGGCTGCCAGCGCGCGGCCGCGCCGAAGTGACGACGCGGTTCCACCCGGCTCGCCGGGGCGACTTCTTCATCGACGAGATGACGGTGCGGGTCGAAGGCCCACTTGGACTCGGCGCCCGGCAGGCGCCGCGGTCGGTGCCCGCGCACCTGCGGGTCCTGCCGCCATTTCGATCTCGCGAAGACGCCGAGCTGAGGATCACCCAGGCCCGGGTCCTCGAGGTCGGTGCCCGATCGTCGAGAGGCTTGGGTACCGGCACCGAGTTCGACCGACTTCGCGAGTACGGCCCTGACGACGACTATCGACGCATCGACTGGGGAGCCACGGCGCGCGCGTCGAAACCCATCGTGCGGGTGTTTCGCGCCGAGCAGAACCAGCGCGTCGTCTGCCTGCTGGACAACGGTCGTGTCATGGCCGGACGCGTCGACGGCGTACCGCGTGTCGAACACGCGATGGACGCCTGCATGGCGGTCGCGTCGGTGTCGACCGCGTTGGGCGACAAATGTGGTCTGATCACCTTTGACCGACACGTGCAGTCGGTCATTGCGCCCTCGGC
>CALLPT010000361.1 GCA_938015575.1 uncultured Acidimicrobiales bacterium | reverse complement strand
GACGGTCATCCAATGCCCGTAGACCTTGGCCACGCCGTAGGGCGACCGTGGATGGACCGGCGTCATTTCGGTCTGGGGGACCTCGCGGACCTTGCCGAACATCTCCGATGACGATGCCTGGTAGAAGCGGATCGTGGGGTCGACGGCGCGCACGGCTTCCAACAGGCGGGTGACGCCAACGGCAGTCGTCTCGGCCGTGAGCACAGGCTGACCGAAGCTGGTCTGCACGAACGACTGCGCGGCCAGGTTGTAGACCTCGTCAGGCTCAGCTTGCGCGATCACCGTCATCATCGACGCCTGGTCAAGCAGGTCCCCGGACACCAGATCAAGCCGGTCCTGAATATGCGCGATGCGCTCGAAATTGACCGTCGAGGTCCGTCGCACCATGCCGGTCACCCGGTACCCCTTGTCGAGCAACAGCTCGGCCAGGTACGAGCCGTCTTGGCCGGTGATCCCGGTAATCAGCGCTGACTTGCTCATCGAGCACTCCTCGTCATTGTTCGTCTCCAGCTCCGTCGGCAACCCCTCGAGCACGCCACTCCTCGAGCACATCGGCGAGCGTCTCGTCGAGCTCGCGTTGGGGCTCCCATCCGGTCTGCGCCGTCAACTTGGCCGACGAACCGTACATACGAGCCAGATCGTTCGGGCGGAAGCGAGCCTCGTCGACCACGACTTCTTGGGCAACCGACGAAGCGGCCAGCAAGCCATCGAGCAGCGACGAAACCGGCGCCTCGCGGCCGGCGGCGACGTTGTAGATCTCGCCGGCGGCGCCGTCGGTGAGCAGCAACCGATATGCCTGCACCGCATCGCGCACATCGAGGAAGTCCCGCGTCGCCGACAGGTTGCCGACCTCGATCACTCCCCCGCCCGCGCGCTCATTCGCGGCGACTTGACCCGCAAACGCTGCGGCGACGAAGTTGGGAGCTTGGCCCGGCCCGATCTGGTTGAACGGCCGACAGACGATCACGTCGAGGCCGCGTTGTGCGCCAAGCAGCAAGGCCATGTGCTCACTGGCGACCTTGGACACGCCGTACGGCGTGCGTGGTTGCAGCGGTGTGGTTTCGTCGACCGGAAGCATCGACTCGTCGACGAGCCCGTACACCTCGGCCGACGACATCACCAGGAGCCGTGGAGTACCGCCGCTCTCGGCCAGCGCCTCGATCACGTTCGCGGTACCGCCCGCGTTGACCGCCATGGTCTGGGCCGGCTCGGACCACGAGAGGTCGACTCTCGACTGGGCAGCGAGGTGGACAACGGCGTCAAAGGATTCGCCGCGCAAGGCATGCCTGAGCGCGGCAGGGTCGGTGATGTCGGGCGAACCGGCGCCGCCGGACCACGCCACGACCTCGTCGCCCATTGCCTCGAGGTGCGCGCACAGGTGGCCGCCAACAAACCCTCCCGAGCCAGTGACCAAGACGCGCATCACCGTCGACGCTACCGCCGACACGTTGCGCTGCTCCGACACCCGCAACCCTCAGCTCAGCGCCCCGGTCATCGGGTTGTTAGTCGAACAGGCCGCGTTCGCTTGGGCGGTGGCCACCACCGGCATCACGGAATCGCCGCTCGGGCGCGGGGCTGAAGAAGCCTTGCGAGACCGGAGCGCGCGCTTCGCCGTACAGCGCAGCAAGGGCCTCGACGTCGCGCAGTGACAGCGAATGATCGACCTCGCCGGCCGAGATCCGTGGCCGCATCACCTGCAACACCCGCTCAGGGTCCGCGTGGCCGAGACCGAGCACGTGACCGAACTCGTGCAGTGCGATCGTCTCGACGTCCCACCCGTCGATTGCGACACCGGTCCCTGACTCGGCAATCCCGAATGCATGATCGAGGTTGAACACCAGGTCGAAGCCGATGATCTCGTTCGGCGCATCCGCGAACCAATACGTCGTGGTGCGAGCAACAAAGACGTCAGCCGGGTCGGGCGTCTCGATCCACGAGACCACATTGACGACATCGGCGTTGGCGCCTCGCTCGGTCGTCTCGCCGCCATAATCCAGCGCCACGCCGACCCCCGTTCGCATCCACGTCGCCACCGCGCTCCGAACGGCGTCGACCGCGCCAACCGGCGCGTCGACAGGATTCACCAGAAACCGAGCGCGAGCATCTCGGGGCCAACGCAACCTCTCGCCGACCCTCTCGCCGAGCCCAGGCTCGCCATCGCTGCGGCCGTCTTGTGCAACCCAGTCCGACGACACCGACAGCATGACCCGATCCGCGACCGGCGCCGGCACCGCGGCCGGTCCGGCGGCGAGCGCCATGATGACGATGCAGAGCACGAGCATCGACGCATCGCAATGAACTCGAAGCATCCCCTCACCTCGTCGCCAGGCCAGCGTCGGTCGCCGAATCCAGCGACGTTACGCGACGAACCGGCCGAGATGTCCTCGGCCGGTTCGGCGAAACGATAGGGCGTCCCCGTCGAGCGGGGTCGGAGAGAGGGCGTCGATTAGAACAGGCGGTTGATCCCGCTGCGTGCGAACGGCGACACCACGCCGACTGGCGTGAAGTCGTCGCAGCTCAGGCCGCTCGTGGCGTAGCACAGGTCCATTTCGGCGCCGCCGTATTCGACCTTGTAGTTGTCGGTCGGGAGCCCAACGATTGAGTACAGGCCGTTTTCGTTCGAGACGGTGCACTTGGTGACACCAAGACGAAGGCCCGTCGCACACACGCTGATGCCGGGAGCCGCAGCGCCATTCTCGATCACCGAGCCCGAAATCGAGCCTTCGCCGATGGTTGGAAGCGGGGTCGGCGTTGGGAAGGTCTGTGAGAACCTGGCGTCCATCTTCACATCGATTTGGGCCACACCTTGGGTCGGCGAAAGGCCCCAAACCTGAGGATCGGTGCATGGTCGATCGCCGGCACAGTTCTCGACGAAGCGCTGACCGAGGTCATTGACGAACACGCTGTAGTTGCCAGGGGGAAGATCCTCGAGGCGGTAGTCGCCATTGCCGTCGCTGAACACGCAGTACTCACGCTGCGGGAACGAGAGGCGGGCGCAAACTTCGGCACCGAAGATCGGGTCGCCGTTGGTGAGCACGGTCACCTTGCCCTTGATCACGCCAATCTCCGGGACCGGCGTTGCGGTCGGTTCGGGCGTTGCCGTCGGCTCAGGCGTCGGTGTCGACGTCGGCCCTGGGGTCGGGGTTGCGGTCGGGATCGGCGTTGCGGTCGGAATCGGGGTCGCCGTCGGCTCAGGGGTCGCGGTCGGTTCGGGCGTCGGGGTCGGCGTCGGATCCGGTGCGTCGTACATCGACTGGACGCCGTTGACGTCGCCTGCGCCAAGGGCTCGGGCTTGGACACCCGAGAAGATGCTCGGGTACATGCGCTCGCTCTGCTGGTTCACGTGAGCCAAGCCGAGGACGTGACCGAACTCGTGCAGGGCAACCGACTCGATGTCGTACTTGCCAGGCTGGGCGCCAACAACCATGTCGTAGTTCGTGTTGAACACCACGTCAAAGGCGACGATCTGGTCACCCGAGGTCATCCACCAGGTCGCCTGGGCGAGATAGGTGTCTGCTGTGTTCGACGGTGCCCGCCAGGCAACGACATTGTCGAAGTCGCCGATCGGCGCCGACGAGTTCGTCGTGCCCTGATAGGTGATGGCGATGCCTGTACCGGGCACGTTCTCCCAGGTCTCCATCGCGTTGCGCACCGCGTCGACGGCGCCGGCCGGGGCACCCGACGGGTTGATCCGGTAGCTCGTGGGGAAACGACCCCAACGACCGCCGTGGAGTGCGAAGTCGCCGGCTGCTTCGGCCGTGCCAACGCTGAACGCTTCGACTTGGGAGAGCGCGGTGCCTTCGAGCCACGCAGCGCCTTGCATACCGCCGACGACCGAGAACACAGGAAGGAAGTCTTCGCTCCACAGTGCACTGATGATGCCGCCCTCTTCGCGAGGGGCAAAGGCAAGTGCGAGCTGCACGCGGTCGCCCCGGGTGAACGCGGGCTGGTGCGACACGATCTGGCGGAGGCCATCAGCAGTGATACCGCCGGGTGTCTCGACCAAGATGCGGCCTGGGGTTTCGCCTTCGACCTGTCCGATGACCTCGATCTCGGTGACCAGGTGCATGCCGCCGAGCGTGGTGATCGTCTGCGATTCGCCGACCACGATGCCGTTCACAACCGCCGCAGCGTTCGTGGCAACGACAACCGTCTCATCAGGGTTGCTGTCGGATTGTGCGTTGGCCCCGTTCGGGGCGAACGGCAGCGAAGTGAGCGTCAGGGCGAGGATTGCCGCAAGTGCTGCCCATCCGCGACGGAGGCCGCGACTCCGATGCGATTGTGTGGTGCTATCAGCCATACAAGCTCGATCGGCGCCCGGCTGAAGCGGGTGATGGGCCTTCTCCCAACTGTGGCCAAAAGGCCCAGCCACGCGCGACGAATTGACCAATCGAGGGGGTCAAATCACCTGGGCGAGATCGCCCGAAAACGGCAGAAGCGCCCCGTTCTGGGGCGCTTCCGGCGGTCTTACGTTGTGGCCGAGATCACAGGTCTCCGTTGATGAAGTTGCGCCCGAAGGGAGCGACAACACCAACGGCGGTGGCATTCACGCAGTTCGTCTTGGCCAGATAACAGAGCGAGCCGCCGTCAAAGGCAACTCGGTAATTGCCCGTGCGCAAACCGGTGATCGTGTAGCTGCCGTCGGACCCGCTCACCGTGCATCGAGCAAAGCTCGAAACCAGCGATTCGGCACACACATCGACCCCAGCTTCCGGTACGCCGTTTCGGCTTACGACACCGCTGATCGTTCCGTCTGACTGCGGCGTTGGTGTGGGTGTCGGGAACCGCGCCGAGAACAAGGCGTCCATCGGGATGTCGATGTCGGTCACGGTCGCGCCCCAAGCGAGGCCGAACACCTGCGGGGTGTCGCAGGTGACGACGCCGTAGCAGTTTTCGAGGAACCGCTGACCGGGATCGTTCGCGAACACGCTGAAGTTGCCGGCGGGCAAGCCAGCGATTCGATAGGTCCCATCGAGCGAGCTGAACGCACACCATTCGCCAGCAGGGAACAGGCGGGTTGCGCAGACCTTGGCGCCAAAGACCGAGAAGCCAGATGTCAATTCGGTGATCTGCCCGCTGATCACTCCCCCATTGGTCACCGTCGGCAACGGGGTCGGTTGAATGCCCGGCGTTGGCGTGGGTGTCGTCGGCGTCGCCGTGGGTACCGGTGTCAGTGTCGGTGTGGGGCTGGGCGTGGGCGTCGAGGTGACCGTTGGAGTTGGAGACGGTGTCGGCGTCGCGCTCGGCGTCGGCGAAGGTCCAGGGGTCGGCGTCGACGTGACCGTTGGTGTCGGCGTGAGCGTCGGCGTGACGGTCGGAGTCGCCGTCGCCGTCGGCGTGGGTGTTGGCGGGATGATCTCGACCATGACGGCGTCGATGCCGGTCCGGAAGCCGGGATTCACCACACCAACCGGTGTCGGCGAGTCACAATCGGCGGCCAAGTAACACTGAATCTCAAACTCACGGTCGCCCGGCGGGGCCTCGAAACGAACGACATAGTTGGCGGTCAAGAGACCGTCGACCTCGTAGGTTCCATCAGCTGCAGTCGTCGTGCACGAGGCAGCGACCAAGGAGCCCCCGGTGACGCAGACCTCGACGCCTGGGAACGGCTCGTCGCTACCGACGATCGTCACCGTGCCTCGGATCCCACCAGGGTCGGGTTCGAGCGATGCGTCGATACCCACCAGATCCAGCCCGGCGATCGTAATCACGTTCGACCCGATACATCCCACTCGGTCCTGGAAGCACTCGGTCTTGTACCCGGTCGATTCGAATTGGATGAGGACTGAGTCGGGCAGAAGACCGGTGATGGTGTAGTCGCCGTTGATGTCGGTGTTGGCGCACCGGAGCGGCGCGTCGGTCAGCGAGCGGGCGCAGACCGTCGCGGCGATGATCGGCCGACCGGTCGCCTCGCTGGTGACCGTGCCCGAGATCGCGGCGACCGTGGGGAGCTCGAAATTGACCGTCGTCCGAGCCGGCGCGGTGAGCACCTGTCCGAGCTTGGTCTCGGTTGCGCCCTCGGTGGTCGTCGCCGTCACGTCATAGGCGTCGCTGACGAGACTCGGGAACGTGTAGTTCCCATCGACGTCGGTGAACGTGCAGGATTCCACGTTGGTCCTGCCGGCCACCGCGCACACCTCGACACCGTCGAGGAAGAGACCGTTCGCCAGCGACGTGACCGTGCCTGACAGCTCGGCCCGGGGCATTGCCTGGGTCAGTCCGCTAGTTCCCGAATCGCTCGCGGCCAGCCCGTTGACGGACTCCCACTTCCACTCGTACCCATCGGGGCGCAGCCACAGCTGGAGCACGCCGAAGTCGTTGGTGCCGAACGGGAACGTGCCCTTGAAATCGGACTCCGGCATCGCCGGCCGCTCGTTGTAACGAGGGAACGTGCCGCCGGAACCAATGATGAACTGACGAGTGCCGTACACGGCATCGCGTTCACCCCAGTAGTCGATCGTGCCGTAGCGCTCGTAGTGATGTTCGTGGCCGTGCAGCGTGATCTCTGCGCCGTACTCGCTCAACGCTCGCCAGAGCGGCCACGTATAGGTGTGGTCGGTGTAGCGATTGTTCGTGTACGGCGGGTGGTGGAAGAACGCCAAGATGTTGCGATCGGCGTTGGCTTCGAGCGTGGCCCGCAGCCACTGTTCTTGCTCGGAACCAACGGCACAGCCATCGCCGTCGATGGCACCCGGAAGCACTTCGCGGCCGCGACAGTCACTGTCGAGCGCGATCGCGGTCCAGTGATCGTCGATATCGAACGAGTACCAGAGACCGCCGGCCGGACCGGCGTTGGGGCCAGCGGCGGCGCCGAAATAGGCGCGGTAGCCCGCCGCGTTGGGCGCCGTGTAGTGCTCATGGTTGCCAGCGTTGGGCCAGGTGACGTCCTTGAACTGACCGATCGACGGGTCGTAGCAGTTGAGGAACTCGTTGATCGTGCCGCTGCCATAGGCCAGGTCGCCGAGTCCCAGGAAGAGGCCGGCATCGGTGTCGAACAGCTCAGCCATTTGAGCAGCGACGACCTCGTCACCGTCGAAGCTGCAGTTGGCCATGTCGCCGGCCGTCAGCAAATAGGTGCCGGCCGTGCTGTCACTTTCCAGAGGCTGGTTCGGTGGCACGGCGACCAACGAGGCATTGAAGCTGATGTCGGTGCTGGCTGGGTCGACCTGGTGGACCTCGACCGCGAGCACGTTGGTGCCAACGATCAGGGCATCGAGCTGAATCGGGGCCGCAACCGTCTGCTCGCTCGAGCTGACCGCGAGCGTCTCGGGTCCGAGCGGTCCGGTCGGCAAGTTGGTACGGCCGAGCTCGACACCATTGAGGTAGACGGCTGCGCCGTCGTCGCGCAAGAGATACAGCGTGGCGCTGCTGAAGTCGCTGAGATCACCAACGGTGAACTCGTGACGGAAGTACTGGGTGAGCACCGTGTTGTTGCCGGGGCGGCGGCTGTTCGTGACGGTTGCTTCGTCGCCGCCGCCGTAGCCGAGCTCGGCCGGGCCTACGGACCAGCTCGAGTCGTCGAACGCGGTCGCGAACCAGTCTGCGGCCGGGAGGTCGCCTGCGTCGTAGTACGACCAGTTGGCACCGTAGGGGATCAGCTCCAGCGATGGAACGGCGACGTCGACCACTTGGAATGCGATGGCGGGAAGCGCCGTAAGCGTCCCGTTCGACGATGCCTCGATGGCGACTTCGTAGGAACCGTTGGCCAGCGTGAGTGGGACACGCCAGCTGACGCCGGGGTCACCGGGCGGCGGAAGAGTGCCGGCCCACGAGGCCAAGGCAACGGGTGTTGGGCCGAGCGTGCCGGCGGTGTCTTGAACGTACTGGCCAGTCGCAGTGTCCTGGACCGTGGCCGTGACCGACGTGATCCCCCCGACCGCGCGGGCCTGGCCGGACAAAACGACTTCGGGGCCGAGATAGGTGGCCGCAATGTTGTCGGCAATAACGGGTGCGCCACCTTGGGCCGATACGTCGGCCGAACCGTGAACGCCGAAGATCGCCACGATGCACAGTGCGCCGACGAGCGCCACGAGGCGGAGTTTTCGTTTCACCACAGCTCCATCAGTTCCGGCCAGCCTTCAGCGTATGAGTCAAGTGAACTGCAAGCGTGAGTTCGGGTACTTCTGCTCAAGATTGCGTCCACCGGTCTGACGCCCAGCGTGACGAGAAGTCGCGAGCTGCGGCGAAATCGCGACAAATGAGCGGGAATGCATCGCGGTCTTGAGCGTTCTGCACACCGGAACCATCGGGTCCCGTAACCTGTGCGGGCGACCAACAAGGAGGCATGTCATGGGCGTGTTCGATTTCATCCGTGACGCAGGATCGAAGATCCTGACCGGCGGAAAAGACGAGAAGTTCGAGGCAGCTCGCGAAGCCGCAGCCAAAGCGAAGGAGCGGGCCGAGGCAAGCAGCGCCGCGACCAAAGCTCGCAGCGCCGCCGCGGCAGCCGGCAAGCGAGCCAATGCCGCCGCGGAGCAGGCCAAGGAAAAGGCAGCCGCGGCCAAAGAAGCCGCCGACGAGCGTCGCGCGGCCGCAAAGGCCGCCTTTGACGAGCGCCGGGCCGAGGCTCGCAAGGCCGATGAGCTCGAGGACTACGTCAAGGATCTCGGCCTCGGCGACGACATCGACGTTCGCTTCGATGACGGCGTGGCCTATGTCTCGGGCACGGTCGAGGACCAAGCCGCGCTCGAACGCGTCGTGCTCGCGGTCGGCAATGTCGAAGGCGTCGAAAAGGTCGACGAAGAACTCGAGATCGCGGCAAGCGAAGACGCAGCTGCGGTCGCGCAGATGTACACGGTCAAGCCGGGCGATTCGTTGTCCGCAATTGCCCAGCAGTTCTATGGCGATGCGAACCGCTATCCCGAGATCTTCGAAGCCAACAAGCCGATGCTTACCGATCCGAACCTGATCTACCCGGGCCAAACGCTACGCATCCCCTAGTCGATTCGGCCCCGGTCATCGCCACAACAGGGTGATCGTTGGTCGACCAAAACGACCAATGCCGGACCCAAAGTGTCCGGCATTGGTCGTTTCGATCAGTCGAGGTGGCCGTTAACTTTTTGCGGTCCGGATGGCTTCGCCGTGGCGCTCCATCAGCGAGGCCTTGACTGCGGCGATATCGGTTACGCCTGCATTTGCGGCTCCCTTGACGACGGCGACGGCGACGATCCGCGTCTTGTCGGCTTCCAGCTCGGCCCACGCCGCGTCGGCTGCCTGGACAATGTTTGCCCCACTGTTCACGTCTTCGTCGAGCGTTCGTGACATGCGGAGCGTGAAACGCGACTTCGCGGGTGAGCTCGCCGCCCGCTCCGGCGCATAGTCACCGTCTTTGGCCCCACCCCACGCCCAGCCTTGGTTGGAAACCCAACCTGCAACCGTGAGGTAGTGAACGGTTTCGCCGTCGTTCTTGAGGCCCTCGCCCTTGAGCACATTTGCGACATCTGCATAGGTGAGCGCGTCGGCCGAACCAAAGAGTTCCTTGGCTCGCTTTTGGGTTCGATCTTGCGGCTCAAGATCAAGCGAACGCGCGACCATGGTCACCGCATCTCGATCCAGGTTGGCAAGCTTGCTGATTTCTTTGATGGTGTTACCCGCCTGCAACAACACACTTACAGTGGACTTTTGGTCCGAAGTCAATTCGTTGCTCATGCTTGCAGGTTACCGCACCAAATTAGTGAGCGTTTCTGATCAGTTAACGTCGGTTTTGTGGTCGCGCACCCCTGTGGGCATCGTTGTGCAAAAACCACCGCCGCCCGCCAGCCGCCACGGAGCGTGGGCGTCGGACTTCGCGCAGCGGCAAGTTTGCGGCCGATGACACTCTCCATGGAAAACGGCACGGTTTCCCCATCTGCGTCGCGTTTTCCACAAGCGTGATCAACAGATTCTCGGCGCAGAAACTCGCCGTTTGCCGGGCAAGACCCGCATGGGGACGCTGGGGAAACCGTTGTGGATAACCCCGGGTCTCAGTGGAAAAAACGAGGGGTGTCGTCGAGTCGTCGGAACAAGCGGGTCGCCGCCTCGGCTGCCTTTGCCTTGACCTCGTCGGCATCGATTCGGGTCGATCGGCCCTGCTCCCACACGATCTCACCCTCGATCGTTACCTGCTGGGGGGAAACGCCCGGGCTATAGGCGAGCCGCCAGGGATCCATTGGCGCGTAGTCCCACGCGACTCGATCGTCGACAACCTCGGGAAACAACCCCGCTCCCGCCTGCAACCAGGACCAAACATCGTCGGGCGTGGTTGTTACTTCGTGGGCCCGAGCGGCCACGAACGCGACTCGGAACTCGTCGAGCATGTCCGCGCCAATGCCGTCGGTGCCGAGCGCAATCGGATTCTCGAACCGCTGCGGGGCCGCATAGCCAACCGCGTTGTTCATGTTTGATCGAGGATTGTGGACGATCGTGCCCGACAACCCATGATCGTCGGGAAGGTGCACGCCGTGGATCAACCACCAGTTGTCACGGGTGTGGCCGCGCAGCTGCTCCCACGTATCCCGATCGCCTTCGGCGACGTGCACGTGCACGCCGACACCGTGGCGGTCAGCGAGTTCGGCGGCGGCCGCGATGGTCTCATCGCTGCACGTAAAGGCCGCGTGCAGACCGACCATGCCGCGACCGCCGTTGCTCAGGAACCGGTCGTTCTCGGCCAAACCGGCCGCAGCACCATCGGGGCCATGGCGATCCGTTACGCCATAGGAGCAATTGACTCGGACACCGATCTCCGCACACGCGTCGGCGATGATCGAGAGCGATCCGTCGATTGCGTTCGGCGATTCGTGGTGATCGATGATCGCCGTGCAGCCTCGCTGGAGGGCTTCGAGTGCCCCGAGCTTGGCCGACCATTCGATGGTGTCCTCGTCGAGGGCCATGTCGAGGCGCCACCAGACCAGGTGCAAGATTTCGAGGAAGTTCTCGGGGACCCCGGGCGGCGCCGGCATGCCCCGGGCGAGTGCGGAGTAGAGATGGTGGTGTGCGCACACCAGTCCGGGTGTCTCGTTCGGGGCCAGTTCCGCCCTGGGCTCAACACTCATGCGGAGTGACTCATCGCGTCCAGGCGGCGGCGCGTTCGCGGTTGGCCTCGTTGATAAGCGGTAGTTCCGTTCGCCATTCGCCATCGCGAGCGTGCAAGGCAGCAGCAACGGCTCCGGCGGTCGGCACCAGGCCGATCTCGCCCACGCCCTTGATCCCGTACGGCGAGTTCGGCTCCGCCGCCTCGACCAGGATCACGTCGACCGGCGGCATGTCCTTTGGCCGAATGATGTCGAGCGAACGCAGCGTCAAGTTCTCGGGCATGCCGTCGGCATCGCAGGGGAAGCCTTCGCTCATGGCGTAGCCGAGTCCCATGTGGACCGCGCCCTCGACCTGTCCCTCGCACAGCAGCGGGTTGACGGCACGACCCACGTCGTGGGCGGCCACGACCTTGTCGATCACACCAGTGTCGGGATCCATCACAACCAGTTGGGCCGCGTAGCCAAACGTTGAGTGAATGATCGGGTTCTCCAACCCTTCGCTGAGTGAGTTCGTCCAGTCGACTCGGTACTCGCCGACATAGTCGACGCCAACCTGGCAGCCGTCGGCCATCGCCTTGCGACAGGCATCGGCGACCGAGCCGGCGCCCATGAGCGTGCCTCGACTGCCAGTGGTCTGGCCAGCACCGAGCTCACGGGTCGAGTCGACGATCACTTCGATCCGTTCGGGTTCGACACCAAGTTCTTCGACCGCGACTTGGAGGGCGACCGTGTGGACGCCTTGACCCATCTCGGTCCAGCAGTGGCGCACTTCGACCTTGCCGTCGCCGCGGAAATGGACGACCGCGTTGGCGATCTCTTTGAACCCGTTGCCGAGGCCCGAGTTCTTCAGGCCGAGCCCGACACCGACCGCACGCCCGGCCGCTACTGCCTCGTCGTAGGCCGGTTTGACCGCGTCAAGGCACTCGCGAGCCCCGAGGCACCCATCGTCCATGATCTGACCGGGACCCCACACGACGCCGGGTTCGATCACGTTTCGGCTGCGAATCTCCCAGCCACTGATCCCGACCTGTTCGGCCAGGCGATCGAGCACGCCTTCCATGGCGAACTGGGCTTGGTTGGCGCCGAAGCCCCGGAACGCACCACACACCGAATTGTTGGTACGAGCGGCAATGGCTTCGACATCGATGTTCGGAATCACGTACGGGCCACACGCATGCCCGGCCGCGCGCTCGAGAACCTTCATGCCGACCGATGCATACGGGCCAGAGTCGCCGACCATGCGCACTCGGAGAGCGACGAGTCGGCCGTCGGCGTCGCAGCCGGCTTCGTACTCCATCCGGATCGGGTGACGCTTGGTGTGGACCAGGAACGACTCTTCGCGACTGAAGGTTGTCTTGACCGGGCGCTGCAGCAACCAGGCCGCCAGCGCGGTCTGGCCTTGGTTCGACATGTCTTCTTTGCCGCCGAACGCGCCGCCGTTGCTGACCAACTCGGTGACAACGACATCGGATTCGACGCCAAGGATGCGGGCGATGTCGTTGCGGTCGTCCCAGATGCCTTGGCCACCGGAGTAGACCATGAGTCGATCGAAATCGACGGCGTCGCCAGCGGTGTCGCCGTTGGTCAGAGGAAGCGGCGCGCCCGCCGGAACCGGAACGGCCAGGGTCGACTCGGGCTCGAGGAACGCGTGGTCGATGCGCTGGGTCTGGAAGGTGTCTCGCACCACGTGGACGGCTTCGCCAAGACCTGCTTCGGCATCGCCGCGGGTATAGGTCGACGTCGACAAGATGTTGCCGTCGAGTTCCCAAACGGCGTCTTCGTCGGACTCGATCGCCAGCAACGGGTTCACGATCGGCTCGTGTACCTCGTACGAGATCTCGACGAGAGCGGCCGCTCGCCGGGCGGTCGGACGATCGGTCGCGACGACCATGGCGATCACATCACCGCGGTAGCTGGTGCGCCCGCCGATCGGGATGAAGACCGGCCAGTCCTTGTGGATGAGCCCATGACGAAGCTCGCCCGGAACATCGGCGGCGGTCAAGACGCGTTCGACGCCCGGCACGGCTTCGGCGGCGCTGGTATCAATCGCGACGATGTCGGCGCGTGCGTGATCGGTGAGCCGGAACGCACCATGCAGCAAGCCGGTGGGAACCATGTCGTCGATGAACGGCCGATCACCCAAGCTGAGCTCGGCGGCTTCGTATTTGATGCCCCGTGTACCCACGCCCTTTGGCGGCAATGCGACGGGAATCTCGTTTGCGGCCAGGGCCTCGACCGCATCGAGCACCTTGGTGTAACCGGTGCAGCGACAAAGGTTGCCGCCGAGAAGTCGCGCCGCCTTTTCCCGAGTTAGTTCCGGATCCTTGTCGAGCATCGACTTGGTACGCATCAGGATGCCGGGTGTGCAGAAGCCGCACTGAAGTGCGCCGAACGCAGCGAAGGCCTGCGCCATGCGGGCGCGCTCGTCTTCGCCGATGCCTTCGAGCGTGACGACGGTGCCGCCCTCGACCTTGTCCAGCGGTGTCTGGCACGCGACGCGCGCCTTGCCGTTGACCAGCACCGTGCAGCAGCCGCATTGACCCGACGGCGAGCAGCCGTCTTTGGGTGAGAAGACATGCAACTCATCGCGCAATGCCGCGAGGAGATGCTCATGGTCGCCGTCGATGCGAGCGGGTCCGTCGTTCAGGATGAACTCCATCCTGGGAGCTTAACGAATTGTTAAGGCAGCCATGAAGTGCCGCTGGCTTTCTTCCGCGCTAGTGCGCCGATCGCCCCGTCGCACTAGGGACAATGCCCTCTGGGCGCGGTGACCTCCCACCCGTACCCTCAGGGCATGCGACGAACTCTTGTCCTCTTCTTTGTCTTGGCGCTCGCGGCATCGAGTTGCACTGCTTCGACGGACACAACCAGCATCGACGAGTCGACGAGCGACACCGACCCCGCCGGCGAAACCGTCGAGGCAGAAGCGCCGACCCCAACGGTTCCTGCGACCGTTGAGCCAACCCCGACGCCTGAACCGACCGCCACGACAGCACCGGCCGTCGACGAATCGAACGGCGATGCGGAACAAGCATCGGCGATGCTGGGCCGAAGTGACTTCGGCGAGAACTTGAGCCCCTCGGAACTCGCCTGTGTCGTCAAGGGGCTCGCTGCGCAGCCCGACCTCCTTGCCAGCGCCATCTCGGGCGCCGAGTTCGAGGATCTGGCGCTCGACGACCAGGTGGACACCGCGCTGATCGCGCTCGATTGCGCACCCGAGGCCGCCGCTGGCCAGTTCACCGATGGATTCACCGAGAACCTCGCCGATGCCCAGCCCGTCATGGGCGCCGAGCTCGGCGGGTGCCTGGTTGATCGCCTTGACCGATCCAACCCGGACCGACGCAAGGTGTTGATGGGCTTCGCCGCGCTGGGCGAAGAGGAGCCGCTGCCGCCTGATGCCGAAAAGGCATTGATCGACACCATCTCGACCTGCGTGCCCGGCCCGGTGTTTGCCGAGTGGCTGATCGCCGAATTCGCCGACGAACCTCAGATGGCCGACGTGATCGACACGACGTGTGTTCGGACCGCGTTCCCCGATGAAACCGTTCGACAGTTCTGGGAAGCGACGGTCAGCGCGGGCGGCTCGATGGACGATGTGGACCCCGAGGCAACGGCGCCGCTGATGAATGCACTGTTCTCGTGCATGTCGATGGGCCGGATCGTGGCCGACCAAATGGCCGCAGACGGCATCGACCTCTCCGATGAGACCATCGCGTGCATTGATGCCGAGATGGCCGACGAGAACCTCGCCGCCATGATGAGCGGCAGCGATGCCGAAGGCGAGGCCCGCGTCACCGCGATCCTGATCGGCTGTCTGTCGCCAGAAGAGCTAGCCGGACTCGGCGGCTGATCCTCGGTCGGCGACCGGCGGGAGCTCGACGCCCTTTTGGTTCGTGATGCGCTGGTACACCTCGGGCCGCCGATAGCGGGCGAAGTCGAACAGCGTGTCCTTGTAGTGGGCGCACCAGTCCAGGTTGCACTTGGCGACGATCAGCTCGTCTCCGGTGGTGACCGCCTGGGCGACGATCTGTCCAGACGGCGCGATGATTGCCGACTGGGCCAACGACTCGACGCCTTCTTCGGTGCCGCCCTTGGCCACGCCGACAACCCACGTGCCGTTCTGATAGGCGCCGGCCTGCATGCACAGGTGATTGTGGAAGCCCTGCAGCGCGTTCTGTCCGGGATCCGGGGCGTAGTGGATCGGGGTGTTGTAGCCGATGAGAACCATCTCGACGCCTTGGAGGCCCATCTCGCGATAGGTCTCGGGCCAGCGGCGGTCGTTGCAGGTGGCCATACCGACGATGCCGTCAAAGGCCCTCCACACCGGGAAGCCCTCGTCGCTCTCCTGGAAGTAGCGGCGCTCCAGGTGCTGGAACGGGCGCCAGGGCTCGTCGTCTTCGTGGCCAGGAATGTGGACCTTGCGGAACCGACCGACGATCGAGCCGTCGCGCTCGACCAGGATGGTGGTGTTGAACCGTTCGCCCTCGGGCGTGAGTTCGGCGTAGCCCAGAGCGAAGCCGACACCGAGCTCCTTGGCGTCGTCGAACAGCGCTTGGGTTTCGGGACCAGGCATCGCGGTCTCGTAGTAGTGATCGTGCCCGGCGATGTCCTCGGTGAACCAGCGGGGGAAGAACGTGGTCAGCGCGAGTTCGGGGAACACCACGAGATCGCAGCCTGCGGTGCCGCCTTGGCGCAGCAGGTCGCGCAAGCGTTCGACGACCGCTGCCCGCGATTCGTCTTTGGCAATCGGGCCGAGTTGGGCAGCACCGACGGTGAGCATGCGTGGAGCCATTCGCCAAGGCTACGCACCCGGTTGCGCTTCTCTGACACCCGCAACTCGATCCAGCAGCACCTAGCCAATTGCGCCCGAACTCCTCGCCCTCACCAAACTGGACTGAAAGACTTGTCAAGAGGTCGCCTGGCCGACGTCCCACAGGGGGAAGGGCCCATCTATGACAGATACTGCTTCGAAGCTTCTTCGGCCGCCGGCCGAGGTCCGCTACGCCGATGAGCTCGCCGCGCTGGCCAAGAACGACAAGGCGCCCAGGCCGCCCGGCTGGACGCTCAGCCTCGACGCGGCGCGCACCTTCGTACTCGGCGATGCCAAGGCAAAGATCAGCCGCAAGTTTGTTGGCGACGCTTCGCTTGTCGATCGAGCGCTCGTGTCGCTTGCGACGAGTCGAGGTCTCATGCTCATCGGCGAGCCCGGCACTGCCAAGTCGATGTTGTCCGAGCTGCTGGCCGCGGCGATCTCGGGTGACTCGACGCTCACCATCCAAGGTGGCGCCGCAACGACCGAGGACCAGATCAAGTACAGCTGGAACTACGCCATGTTGCTCGCCAACGGGCCGACGCCCGAGTCGCTGGTGCCGGCACCGATCCATCGCGGCATGCGCGAGGGGAAACTCGTGCGCTTCGAAGAGATCACCCGTTGTCCGCTCGAGGTCCAGGACTCGCTGCTCTCGCTGCTCAGCGACAAGGTCATGGCGGTCCCCGAGCTGCCCGGCGACGATGGCATGGTCTTCGCCCGTCCTGGCTTCAACGTGATCGCCACAGCGAATACCCGAGATCGCGGTGTGAATGAGATGAGCGCGGCGCTCAAGCGTCGCCTCAACTTCGAAACCGTGTTCCCGATTGCGGACTTCGAAACCGAGCTCGAACTCGTTCGCACCGAGGCCGGGCGCCTGCTCGCTGACTCGGGCGTCCCTGTCGCGCCGGACCGCGACCTGCTCGAAGTCCTGGTGACGACGTTTCGTGAGCTGCGCAGCGGGCAGACGTCGACCGGGCACGCGCTCGAGCCGCTGTCGACGGTCATGTCGACCGCCGAGGCGGTGTCGGTCGCCCACGCGGTCGGCCTCCGGGCGCACTTCCTGCGCGCCGGCAAAGCGGACGCCGGTGACATCGTCGCCACGCTTGCCGGCACCGCCGCCAAAGACAATCCCGAGGATCTCGCCCGCATCCGCGCCTATCTCGAACAAGAGGTGCCTCGCAAGAAGGGCAAGGCCTGGAAAGCAATGCACGACGCCCGCAACGAATTGGCCGGCTGAGCAAGCTGGTGGCGGCCCAACCAATGACGGTCCAGGCATGACGGTCCAGTACGTCGGGGTCCGACACCACAGTCCTGCCTGTGCGCGCGTGGTGGCCCACACGATCCGCGAGCGCCAACCGGCGTGGGTGCTGATCGAAGGTCCCGTCGATCTCAACCCGCGCCTCGACGAGCTTCGACTCGACCATGAGCTGCCAATCGCGATCTACAGCTATCTCCACGGCGAAGGCATCCATCACAGCTCGTGGACGCCGCTGTGCGAGTACTCCCCCGAGTGGCAAGCGATCCGCGTTGGCGACGAGGTCGGGGCCGAAGTGCGGTTCATCGACCTGCCGGCATGGCATCGCTCGTTTGGTGACTACTCGAACCGGTATCGCGACGGCGCCGATCGCTACGCGGAAGCCATCGCCACGTTGTGTGTCGAGCTTCGGGTCGACGGCCTCGACTCGTTGTGGGACCACCTCTTCGAACGCGACGAACCAACCGAAGTGATTGCCGAACGTCTGGCCACCTATTTCGACGAGTTGCGGGACCCGAAGCACCCCGTCTCTGACGGCGAGGCCGAACGGGAGCAATACATGGCGCAATGCGTCGCTGCGGCCGCTGCCGACGGAAGCGACGTGGTGGTCGTGACCGGCGGCTTCCATACCACTGCGATTCGCGAGCTCGCGAAGACCGCAGCGACCGAATGGCCTGCGGTGCCGGAGCCCGACGGGGCAACCCGGTTCGAGAGCTACCTGGTGCCGTTTGGGTTTCGGCGCCTCGACGCGTTCACCGGCTACCAGTCCGGTATGCCATCGCCCGAGTGGTACCAGCTGCTGTGGGAGTCCAATCCGACCGAGGCGCCCGAGCGGATGCTGCGCCGTGTCATCGCTGAGCTGCGCGAGGCAAACGTTTCGGTTTCTGCGGCCGATCTCATCGCCGTGCAAACAATGACCGAAGGGCTCGCTCGGCTTCGCGGTCACGCAACACCGACGCGTTCGGATGTGCTCGATGGGCTCGCGTCGGCGCTGCTCAAAGACGCCCAGCACGTGCCGTTCCCATGGACGCGGCGAGGTTCGATCCTGGCCGGCACCGATCCCGCCGTTGTCGTCATGGCCAAGACGTTGAGTGGCTCGCGAATGGGGCGCCTGGCCCCCGAGACGCCGCTTCCTCCGTTGGTCGCCGATGTCGAGCGTCAGCTGGCCGAGCCTCGGCTCACCCGCTCCTTCGAGGATGCCTCGCCGCTGGAGCTGCGCTTGACCACCGAAGGGGACTTGGCAACGAGCCGTGTGCTGCACCGATTGCGGGTCTTGTCGATACCCGGCTTTGCCCGCACGGCCGGGACCGATGCATCGAGGATCGTCGAGCTGGACGAGACGTGGATCCTGTCGCGCCCTGACGGTCAGCTGCCGGGGCTGATCGAAGCTGCCGCCTATGGAGCGACGCTGGAACGGGCCGCAGCGAGCAAGGTCGCCGAAGAGCTCCACGAGGTCGGGTCCGACACCGCAGCGCTGGCAACCGTGTTGGCCAAGGCGGTCCTCGTCGGTGTCGCCAGCCTCACCGACGAGGTTCTCGATGCTGCCCGTCAAGCGATCGCCGCCGCAACACATCTGGGCGAGCTCGCCAACCTGCTGGCGACCGCGGTTTCGCTCCACCGCCATGACACGGTCCTCGAGACGGCAGGCAACGAGACGCTCGGCGGGATCATCCATGCGGCCTGGACCCGCATGTTGTGGCTGCTCGAAGTCACGACCGGAGCGACCGACCCCGCTGGCATCGTCGACGCGATTCGGGCGCTCGCGACGGCCGCTCAATCCGGCGTGACACCTCCACTACCGGTCGACGCTGCCACCGGAACGATGCGCCGGCTGGTCGTGCGTCGTGAGGTTGCACCGGAGCTGCACGGTGCCGCGGTCGGTTGGCTCTGGGCCATCGCGTCGAGCGGCATCTCCCCCGAACAGGCGCGTGCCGAAACCGCAACAGCGCTCGCTGCGGCAAACCGGCCCGATCTCATCGGCGATTGGCTGAGCGGACTCTTTGCATTGGCCCGCGACCAGGTCGTCGCCGATGACCTCGCGTCGGCCGGCGCGGTCGACACCGCGGACCGTCTTGGCTCCGCCCACGCCGGCAACACCGATGCGAACCCGTCAATCCTCGAACTGATCGATGCGACGGTGGCGGCGATGGACGCAGACCAGTACTTGGTCGCCCTCCCATCGTTGCGCATGGCGTTCAGCTGGTTCCCACCAACCGAACGTGAGCAGATCGGCGAGCGCATCTTGGGCCGTCGCGGCGTCAAGACACTCGGTCGCGCGATCCCGAAGCTCAGCACAGACCCTATTGGCGTCGCCTCTGGCGCAGCCCTCGACGAACAGGTGACCCAAGTGCTCGCCCGCTATCGCTTGGGTCGACCCACCGGGAGCACGGAATGAGCCTGACTCCGGCCCAGCGATGGCGGCTCATTCTCGGCAACGCAGCCGACGAAAGCGAGGAGCTCACCGGCGACGCCCTCGCCATGGACCAAGCCCTGTCCTGGCTGTACGACCGCGACGAAGGCGACGGTGCCGGACCATCCGGACAAGGCTCCGGCGGAGGTTCGGGCGGCCCCGGCCAGAACCGAAGCCGGCGAAGCATCCGCGGGCCTGGCGGCACGAGCAGCGCCGGGCTGGCGACCGTCGACTGGCTCAATGACATCGGGCGGCTGTTCCCCAAAGAGACAATCGAGCGACTCGAAAAAGACGCGATCGAGCGCTACCAGATCGACGATGTGCTGACCGACGCCGAAGTGCTCGAACGCATGGAGCCGAGCACATCGCTGCTCAAAGCCGTGCTCAAGACGAAACACTTGATGGATCCCGAGGTACTTGCGGCCGCCCGGCGCGTCGTCGAACGGGTGGTGCAGGACCTCGTCGACAAGCTCAAACCGGAGATCCGCCAGTCGTTCTCCGGCACCCGATCACGCACGCCGACTCGGGTGTATCGCCAAGCGAGAAACTTCGACTTCCAGACGACGGTCCGCCGCAACCTGCAGCACTGGAACCACGACGAGCAACGGCTCTATATCGACCAGGCACACTTCCACGCTCGACATCGGCGCCACCTGGACACATGGCAGGTGATCTTGGTCGTGGACCAGAGCGGCTCGATGGCCGGTTCGGTCATTCACTCGGCGGTCACGGCCTCGATTCTGTGGAGCTTGCCAGGCGTGCGAGCCCATCTCGTCGCGTTCGACACCCGTGTCGTCGACCTGACCAGCGACGTGACCGACCCGGTCGAACTACTGATGAAGGTCCAGCTGGGTGGCGGAACCGACATCGCGTCTGCGGTCGACTACGCGAGCAGGTTGATCGACAATCCGCGCAAGACGATCTTCGTGCTCGTGACCGACTTCTACGAAGGCGGCTCCCCTGCGGCGTTGGTACGTCTCATTGGACAGATGGCCGACCAGGGGACCAAGGTGCTCGGTCTCGCCGCACTCGACATCGATGCAGAGCCCTTCTACGACCGTGACATCGCCGAGCAGTGCGCGGCCGCGGGCGCGTACATCGGTGCGATGACGCCCGGTGAGTTGGCTGCTTTCGTTGCGGAGACGATCGGATGAACGCTCGTTCGGATCTGCTCGCGCTCGATCAACAGGCACTCGAGGATCTCGGCAATCGGGGCTTGTTCAAGCGCGCCTCTCGCGACGTCGAGAGCGGCGAAGGTCTCACGATTGCCGTCGCCGACGACGGGACCGTGACGGCGACCGTGGGCGAGGTCACGACGGTGCTGGCCCCCGGCGTCGGCTTGGCGGACACACAATGTTCGTGCGGCGCGCCGGGCATGTGTCGCCACCGGATCGCCGCCGTCCTCGGGTACCAGGCCGCGCAGACATCCGGGAGCAGTGACGAATCCGACGCCGAGGCCGAGCCCGTTGTCGTCTGGTCACCCGGCGATTTCACCGACGAGGACCTCGCGGCGCGATTTTCCAAGCCGACGATCAGTGCGGCGCGTCGTCGGCTGCGCCAAGGCACCGTCGCGACGATCACTCGACCCACTGAACAGGACTCGGTGCCGAGCGTCGAGCTCGATTCGTGCAGTGTCCGCTTTTTGGTCCCCCACGATCTGAACTACACATCGACCTCGGCCCGCGCGGGCACCGCCGACGAGTTCATCGTGCTGGCAGTGTGGGCGTTCCGCCAGGCCGACGAATCCGGACTGACCGCGGCGACCGCCACCTTTGACCTTGGTGAGGCCGATCGAGATGACGGCGTCCCCGCCTCGCTGCAGCAGGCCCTCGCGTTCGCCGACACCGTGCTGCTCGAGGGTGCTTCGAACTTGTCCGATCATGTGCTGGTGAGCGAACCGATCCAGCAGGTGCTCGAGACCGACGGCCTGCGTTGGCCACTCGAGGCCTTCACCGACCTGCAGGGTCAGCTCGACGACTACGCCGAGCGCGGAGCCCTGTACTCCCCCGCCACCGGTGCCGACCTGCTTGCCGAACTGCATGCCCGAGCTCGCGGCTGTGCCGCGTCCGAGGAGATTCCACGCAGTCGAGTGCTTGGTAGCAATGTGGCCGCCGAGGCTGCCCTGCGACACGTCCGCCTCGATGGGCTCGGTTGCCGCATCACGGGCACACCCGAGGATCGTCTCGTCAGTGTGTACTTTGCCCACGCCGACTCGGCCGCCGTCTATGTGCTGCGGCGCCGCGCGACGTTCGACGAGAACAACGCTCCCGACCACCGACGGTTCCTCGAACGAGTGTTGACCGCCAGAGCGACGATCCGCTCACTTGCCCACGGCAACCTCGTCACCGGTTCCGCGGTGCGGCGAGCGAACCGCGAGTTCCGGGTCGCCAAGAGCAGCGTGAGCCAGAGCTCGGTGGTGCCATCTGCCGGAGCGTGGGAGAAACTGCCGACGCCACTGCGTGTCGACAACTACAACGTGTTGGCTGCATCGGTGCGAGCCCGCGCTCCACGGCTCATCCGTGCCCGAATCCTGGCAGAGTCGCTGCATGCCGTGCGGATTGCCGAGGTCCTCGATGTGGGTTGGCGGCCCGGCACCCAGACGCTCGGCGCAATCGTCGCAGACGAGCACGAGAACGTCGCCCGCATCGAACTGCGCTACGACGGCGTCGCCCCCGGTGCCGTCGATGCACTCGGGGCTGCCCTGGGCGATCCGGGCCTCAGGTTCGTTTCCGGCTTCGTCCGCCTTGTCGACGAGATGCTCGTCATCGATCCGATCGGCGTCGCTACCGACCGATTGATCGCACTCGACGCGGTGGATCCGGCCCAGCTTGAGATGCAGAACTTGCCGGTCGGACGCATGCCGACCGCCGGCGGTGCCCATGGCGAAGCGATCCGCACCGCGCTCGACACGTTGGCCGACGTCGCCCATCAAGGACTGCGGCACCTGCCAACCGCCTACGAGCGCCGAGTCGAGGCATCGTCCAAGGCCTTGCGCAACGCCGGTCTTGTCGGATCGGCCGAATGTATCGACGCCTTCTTGAGCGCACTCGCCCAATTCCGATCCGAGGGCGACCCGACCGAAGCGACCCAGGTCTGGGTCGATGCCCGTATCCGACTGCTCGTGGCCGCCGAAGCCGCGGGCGCAGCGTGAGTCCCTGCCGACCATTCCAGCCACGAGGAGCCGACATTGAACACCATCCGCCGATTCGAATTCACCGATGCGAAGAGCTCGAAGTTCTGGGAGATCCATGTCGCAGGCGACGAGACCGTGACGACCTGGGGTCGCCTGGGGACCGACGGTCAAACCAAAGCAAAAGCGTTCGCATCGAACGCCAAAGCCGAAGCCGACATGGCCAAGAAGATCGCCGAAAAGATCAAGAAGGGCTACACCGAAGTCGACGCACTGGCACCTGCGTCCCCACCGGCACCGGCAGCGGCACCGGCGACCCGACCCGCCGCAACACCGGCCTCAAGCCCGCAGCTCGAGGCCGCACTCGCCGAGGCACGCCCCGGTGACAACCCGTTCGATGTCGAACCGATCCCCGAACCGGCGTACCCCGGGGTCGTCATGCCAGCCGCGTGGAAGAAGTACGTCCAGCCCATGCGTGGACACGATGGACATGCCGCGCCGCTTGGGGCAACCGACGCAACTGGTGGCCGTGAGCTCGTCACGATTCGCGACAAGTACCTGAAGCGCCGCAAGACCGGCGGGGCGACCGATGCCATCACGACGCAGTCCCACCGGCTCGCCCAAGGAGATTGGAGGGAACCGACCGACTTCGGTCCGGTCATCGACGACCTGGTGGAACGCGCCGGGCTTGCGACCGCCGTAGAGATCTTCGAGAACATCTACGAACCAGCGTCGGGCCAACGAGCACAACGAGCGATCGGCTTCTTTCACGAGGCGTCGATGAAGACACGCCTTCGTCAGCACATCGCCGCGGCCGCAGACGGCGACTGGCACGAGGCTCGGTCCCGGGCGCTCGAACTCAGCCGCCGCGACGGCCCAGCGGCGGCACGCATGGCCGGACTCTTCGCCGGAGACACCGGGCTCCTGGCCACGGCGATCTCGTCCGCCACCGGCACCTCGTGGTGGTACACACGGTCCGATCTGTTCAATGCGGTCGCCACGGTCGCGGATCTCGACCACGTGCTGACCGTGGTCCAGCGCCATCCAAGCCATAATTTCTATTCGAGCCGTCCGCTGCCCACGCTGCTCGACCGCCTTGGCACTGATATCACCCGTTTCGTGAGCCCGTGGCTCCACGGTTACGGGTCCGGGCCGGTGTCGACCCCACAAGACGTCGATGCCGATGCCGCCAAGGCATTCGGCACGCTTCTGGTTGCGCTCGGCACCGACGAGGCGATCGCGCTTCTGGCTGACCACGCCGACAACAAGCACATCGCGGCCAGCCTTTCATCGGCAGCGCAGGACCGCCCGCACGCCGCAGTGCGCGTGTTGAGCTCTCGCATCAACGGTCGCGGGCGGGGTGATGCGCTCTGCAGCCGCGTGCTCGAACAAGTCGCCCAAGAGCAGCCGGGCGTTGTTCGAGCCGAACTCGACCGGCTCGACCCCACCGCCCAAAGACGGTTGCGAGAGCTCGGTGCTGCGAAGGTCACCGCGCTCGATGCGCCGCTGACGCGCATACCCAAGCTCCTCGCCGACCCGCCGTGGACGAACCGGAGCAACACTGCGCCGGCAGTGGTCGAGGTCCAGCCGTTCAATCGACCTGTGCGCATCGACGTCGACGCTCTGCCCCAGGCCATCCAGTCGTCGAAGACGCCCGACCAATGGCGGGACTTCGTGCGAGATCTCGTGGCCCGGGGCGGCGGCTGGCCAGGTTCGTTCTTCGCCGAGGCTCCCGTCGATCTTGTGCTCGACACGCTCGACGAGCACCCGATCGGGGACCTGTGTCTACATCAGTACATGGCGAACTGGAACCTGCGACAGCTCGTGGATCGTTGCGGTCCGCGTGCCCTTCCGGTACTCATTCGCCAAGCGACGACCAACCTGGGCCACCTGTTCGACCAGCTGGTCCGGTTCGATGCCGTCGAGGTCGCCCCACTCGTGGCTTCAGCTCTCTCCTACAAGTCACTTCGCAAGGACGCCCGGTCCTGGCTGATCGCCCATCCCGAGACCGCGGCCGTTGGTCTGGTCCCGCCGGCCGTCGGGCCCACCGGCAAGGAACGTCTCGCAGCGGGAAGCGGTCTGCGCATCATCGCCGCCCACGACCGGGCTCTGGTCGAGCGGATCGCCGATGACTATGGCGTCGAGGCGCGCCTCGCGGTCGAGCAGCATCTCGAAGACGAGGGGATGGCCCAGCTTCCGAAACGAATGCCGAAACTGCCGGACTTCCTCCGACTCAGCTCGGCGCCGCGCCCCCTGCTCGTCGACGCTGACCTCGCGCTCCCCGTGGAAGCGACGGCGAACCTTGCGTCGATGCTCCAGATCAGCTCACTCGCCGACCCCTATGTGGGCGTTGAGCTGGTGGCCGAGACCCTCGACCCGCCATCGGCGTCTGCGTGGGCCTGGGCGTTGTACGAAGCATGGGATCTCGAAGGCAAGCCGTCCAAACACAGCTGGGTCCTCGACGCCCAGGGTCTCCTCGGCGACGACGACACCGTTCGCAAGCTGACACCGCTCATCCGAGCTTGGCCCGGCGAAGGCGGGCACAAGCGTGCGGTCGCCGGCCTCGATGCGCTCGCCGCGATCGGTTCCGAGTTCGCACTGATGCAGATCTACTCGATCAGCCGCAAGGTCAAATTCAAGGGCATCAAGGCTCGGGCCCGCGACAAGGTCGAAGAGATCGCGCAAGAGCTCGGGCTCACCGGCGAAGAGCTCGCCGACCGCCTGGTTCCCGACTTCGACCTGGACGAGCACGGTTCGATGACGCTCGATTACGGACCCCGTTCGTTCACGGTCGGGTTCGACCAAGAGCTCAAGCCGTTCGTTAAAGACGAAACGGGCAAGATCCGCAAGGCCCTGCCCAACCCCGGCGTCAAGGATGACCCGGACCTTGCACCTGACGCCAAGAAGCAGTTCGCCCAGTTGAAGAAGGACGTGCGTGCCATCGCCGCCGACAATCTGTTGCGACTCGAGATGGCGATGTGCACCGAGCGTCGCTGGTCGGTTGCCGACTTCCGCCACTACTTCCTGGACCATCCGCTGATCGTGCACTTGGCCCGCCGCCTTGTATGGGCGACCTACGGCGACGATGGGATCATCGCCGACAGCTTCCGTGTCGCCGAAGACGGGAGCCTGGCCACCGCCCAAGACGACACGTTCATCCTCGCGCCCGAAGCGACCGTCGGGATTCCGCACCCCCTCCATCTCGACCCGACCGTCGCAGCCGCATGGGGCGAGACGTTCGCGGACTACGAGCTGCTCCAGCCATTCGACCAGCTCGCGCGCGAGTCATATGAAATGACCGACCAAGAGACTGCAGCAGAGAAGTTCATGCGATTCAGCGACGGCCAGCGACACCCAATCGGACGCTTCCTCGGTCTCGGCAAGTTCGGTTGGGAGCGGGGCCAGCCACAAGACGCAGGGATCGTGGCCGACATGATCAAGCGCATTGACGCCACGACGGCCCTGCACCTGAACATGGACGGAGGCATCTGGACCGGCATGGTCGCCGAATCAGAAGACACCGCGATTCTCGACGTACAGATCGGCGACGGCGTCACGTGGCGGACGGGCGGGCGCACGTTCAGCGAGCTGTCGCCGATCGTGCGTAGCGAACTGATTCGCGATCTCACGCACGCGTTCCCCGCCAGTGCCTGAGAATCGACAAACCGGCGCCGACTAGGTTGGCGACATGTGGGGAGCCGACCTTGACCGCCTTCGATCGCTGACCGGTGTCAAGTGGACACAGGATCCGCCCGATGTGATTCCGGCCTGGGTCGCCGACATGGATTTCGAGACGGCCCCGGTGATCAAGGCCGCCATGCAGTCGCTCATCGAGCGCGGCGATACCGGCTACAACTTCCACGCAAAGAATCAGCTCATCGAGGCCTGGCAGGACTGGCAGTTCGACTCGTTCGGCTGGAAGCCGCCAGCCGACGAGTGCCATGTGGTGACGGCGACACTCAACGCGCTTTCGATGGTGCTCGAGTTCATGACCGAACCAGGCGACGGCGTCGTAGTGTTCACGCCGATCTATCACCCGTTCCGAGCCATCACCGTCGACAGTGGTCGACGAGATGTTGGCGTGGCGCTCGATGGGCCCGGCTACCGCCTCGACGCTGAACGGTTCGAGGCCGCCCTCGACGACACATGCAAACTCGTGCTGTTCTGCAACCCGCACAACCCGCTTGGGCGCATGTTCGATCACGAAGAGCTCGCCGCCTTTGTCGAGGTGTGCGTGCGCCGGGACCTCATCGTGATCAGCGACGAGATCTGGTGCGACCTCACCCACCAGCCGGGACACATCCCGCTCTGGCACACGTTCCCCGAGATCCGCGAGCGCTGCATCACGCTGGGAGCAACGAGCAAGTCGTTCAACCTCGCCGGCATGAAGACCGCGCTCGTCCACATCGGCGACCCACGCGTCCGAGCCAAGTTCGATGCACTACCGCCGCACTTCATCGGCGGGCCGTCCTCGGTCGGTGCCGAGGCGAGCCTGGCGGCATGGCGCCACGGACGTGACTGGCTCGACAAGGTCGTCGCTCAGCTGACCGCCAACCGCGACCAACTCATGCAGCGCGTCGCCGATGATCTTCCGGGCGTCACCATGCACGCGCCCGAGGCGACCTATCTCGCCTGGCTCGATTTCACCGACACGGCGATCGCCGCAGACCCGGCAACGCCCCTGCTCGAACGAGGACGGCTCGCCTTACACGGCGGCGCAAAGTTCTGCCCGACCGCGTCGGCCAACGCCCGCATCAACTTCGCCACGAGTCCCACGATCATCGACGAGATCGTCGAGCGAATCGCTCACACCCTCGAATCCGCCTAGCCGCCCGATCTATCTCAGGAGACCGCATGACTGAACAAACCGTTTCGATTCGCCCATCCGACGAGGCAATCGATTGGCCCGAAACCCTGGCCCGCCTCAACGCGCTGCTCAAGATCCGCACAACGCCCATCGGCATGAAGATGTTCGCCACCGAAGAAGAGATGGCGGCAGTGCCCAAGATCCGACGCCCCAAGGACATCCACACCGCCGACCAGATCGTGTCGATGGCCAGCCGGCTCAACTGGACCGTCGGCATCACCGGCGACGACCTCGTCGGCACCCAATGCCAAGCGGTGCTCGGACTCGGCGGCCAAGACGACACCTGGTACTCCGGCCAGCACATGGCGGGCGTGTGGTTCGAGACCCAAGAAGACGCGGCCGTCCATCAATCGGCGATGCATGTCGTGCCGGTCGGCCGGTACCAGGCGATGGCGGTGTCGCCGCTCGCGACAGGCCGGCTCGCGCCACCGGACATCTGCATGATCTATGCGACGCCGGGACAGATGATCATCCTGATCAATGGGCTGCAATGGAGCGGGTACAAGAACTTCGAGTGGGGCTGTGTGGGCGAGTCCGCCTGCGCGGACTCGTGGGGGCGGGCGCTTTCGACGGGCGAGCCGAGCCTGTCGATTCCCTGTTACGCCGAGCGGCGCTACGGCGGGGTGCAAGACGACGAGATGCTCATGGCGCTGAGCCCGGGTCACCTCGTACAGGCGATCGATGGCATGGAAGCGCTCAGCCGCAACGGCTTCCGGTATCCGATCCCGCCTTATGGCATCCAGACCGATGCCCGGGCCGGCTTGGGTGTTTCCTATGGCTAAGCCCACGCGACACCAATCGCGCCGCCGAGATTGAGTGCACGATGAGCGACACAGCAACCGAACCGGCGGTCGACGTCGTCGTTGTCGGGGCGGGCTTCTCGGGCCTCTATCTGTGTCATCGACTCGTCCAAAGCGGGTTCTCCGTGCGCGTGTTCGAAGCGGGCAGCGGTGTCGGGGGCACCTGGTACTGGAACCGCTACCCGGGGGCACGATGCGACATCGAGAGCGTCCAGTACTCGTTCGGATTCTCCGAGGAACTCCAACAGGAGTGGACCTGGTCGGAGCGCTACGCCTCGCAGCCTGAACTGCTGGCCTACATCGAACATGTCGCCGATCGTTTCGACCTGATCCGCCACATCACCTTCGACACTCGCGTCGAACGCGCGGTGTTCAGCGACGAAGACCATCGGTGGACGGTGACCACCAGCGGTGGCGAAGTCGTGTGCTGTCGACATGTGCTCCTCGGTGTCGGCGTGTTGTCGACCACGATGACGCCGCACTTCGACGGCATCGACAGCTATGCAGGGCGCACGCTGCACACCGGGCTTTGGCCACACGAGCCTGTCGATCTGCGTGGCACCCGGGTCGGGGTGATTGGCACGGGGTCCTCTGGCATCCAGTCGATCCCGCTGCTCGCGGACGAAGCCGACCATCTGTACGTCTTCCAGCGCACGGCCAACTACGTCGTGCCGGCCCGAAATCGCGCCCTCGGCGCCGACGAGGTTGCCGAGATCAAGGCCAGCTACGCCGACTTACGGGCGGAGCAGCAGGCTCGGTTCAGTGGTTTCGTGTTCCCCGTCAACCCCGGTTCGATCCACGACATGACACCCGAGGAGCGCAACGCGCAACTCGAACGCCATTGGCAGATCGGCGGCCTGCCGTTCTTGGGAGCGTTCGGCGACATCTTGTACGACCATGACGCGAACGACCTCGTCATCGACTACTGGCAACAGAAGGTTCGCGAGATCGTCCATGACCCCGAGATCGCCGAGCGCTTGATACCCAAGGGCGACATCTTCGGCGGCAAGCGATTGTGCGCAGGCACCGGCTATCTCGAGACGTTCAATCGGAGCGATGTCACCCTCGTCGATGTAAGCGGAAGCGGCATCGAACGGTTCACGCCGACCGGGCTGGTCGCCGAGGGCGTCGAGTACGAACTCGACGTGGTGGTGTTTGCGACCGGCTTCGACGCCATGACCGGCAGCGTGGTCGCCATCGACATCGAAGGGCCCGCCGGCACGACCATGGCCCAGGCATGGGC
>CALLPT010000360.1 GCA_938015575.1 uncultured Acidimicrobiales bacterium | reverse complement strand
GCCGCCGCCGACCGCAACGCCGGAGCCGCCACCCGCACCTGCCGTCACCGTCCCCGAACTTGCCGGTTCGTTCTCCACAATCGGCGGGGGACAGATCGACCTCGGGTCCCTCCAAGGCCAAGACGTCGTCTTGTGGTTCTGGGCGCCGTGGTGACCGTTTTGAAATGCTGAAGCGCCCACGGTCGTGAGCGTCCAACAACAATTCGGAAGCCAAGTGCGCTTCGTCGGGGTCCCCGGCCTCGCCGGTTCGTCGGACTTCGGCCCGTTCATTAGCCGCCACGGTGCCTCGGGCTTTGCCCACATCGAGAACGGCGACGATGTCTGGCGACGCTTCGGCGTCACGATGCAACGCACCTATGTGTTCATCGACGGCGAAACCGGCACCTGGCGTCGGACCGGCTACGGCAATCTGGCCGGCGAAGTCCAAACGCTCATCAACTCCTAGTCCAACTCCTGAGCGCCGAGCGGCCATGATGGGGACATGGCAGACCCCAGCAGCGCAGGCTTCGTTTTGACGGAACGCCCGCTCGAACGAGTGGCGCATGTGATTTTGAATCGGCCTGAGCGTCGCAACGCGTTGATCGGGCCGCTCGCCGATCAGCTTGCCGAGACGCTCGAGCAGCTCAACGCCGACGAGACGCTCAACGCGATCGTGATCCGGGGCGCAGGCAACGCGTTCTGCTCGGGTCTCGATCTCAAAGAGTTCGCCGCCGACCCGCAGCCAGATTGGGTCCCCGACTTTGGCAGGAAGTGGCGGCGGGTGCACGCGGCGATCTTCGACTCGCCCCACATCATCATCGGTGCGCTCGAGCGCGCCGCCGTGAACGGAGGTGCGGCGCTCGCGCTCGCCTGCGACTTCTTGATCGCCGGTGACGGTGCGTTCCTGCAGGTCGGTGAGATTCAGCAAGGCATGGCGGCACCGATGAACATGTCATGGCTGCGGTTGCGCTTCCCCGAGAACGTCGCGGCTCGATTGACGCTGCTCGGCGATCGGGTTCTCGGTCCTGAACTGGTGCGCCTCGGCGTCGCCTTTCAGTCGGTGCCCGACGACCAAGTGCTCGGTGCCGTTGCCGAGCTGACGTCCCGTTTCGACACGCACGATCCCGCCGGTGTCGTACGAATCAAGCGCACGCTTCGACGCAGCATGGTTGCCGAAACCGCCGACGAGTGGTTCGCCAAATTCCTGGCCACGGACCCGCTCAAGACCGCGACGACCCGGCCTATCGCAGCGAAGGACGCATAATGCGGTCCCAAGTCCTGGCCGCCGCCGACGCGTGGTTCGAAGCCGGCGGCTTCGTCGAAGAACTCGGGAGACGAGTCGCTCATCGCACCGAGAGCCCGGACCCCGATCGGCGCGGCGACCTGCGGTCGTATCTGTGCGACGAGATCGGGCCTTCGCTCGATGCCCTCGGATTCACTTGGGATGTCTTCGAACATCCCGAGCCGGGCGGGCCGCCCTTTCTGATCGGTGAGCGCATCGAATCGCCAGACCTGCCGACCGTGCTCACGTACGGCCACGGCGATGTCGTGCTCGGCTACGACGATCAATGGGCCGACGGCCGGTCGCCGTGGACCGTCGAGGTGGTTGGCGACCGGATCTACGGCCGCGGCACCGCCGACAACAAGGGCCAGCACACGATCAACCTGGCGGCGCTTCGGACCGTTCTCGAACAGCGCGGTTCGCTTGGCTTCAACGTGGTCTATCTGATGGAGACGGGGGAGGAATGCGGCTCGCCGGGCCTGGGGGAGTTCTGCGCGGCGCACCTCGACCGCTTGCGGGCTGACGTGTTGATCGCCTCGGACGGGCCCCGCAATGGCGCCGACCGCCCGACGGTGTTCATGGGATCCCGCGGCGCGTACAACTTCACGATGCGCCTCGACCTGCGAGATGGCGGGCACCACTCAGGCAACTGGGGCGGTTTGCTTGCCAACCCCGGCATCATCCTGGCCAACGCGCTCGCGACCATGGTCGGCCCCAAGGGGCAGATCCTGGTCGACGGATGGCGGGCGGAACCCATGACCGACTCGGTGCGAGCGGCCATCGCCAAGCTCGCGGTCGGTCAAGACCCCGGCGATCCTGAGATCGACCCCGACTGGGGCGAACCCGATCACACGCCAGCAGAACGGGTCCTTGGTACGAACACGTTCGAAGTCCTGGCGTTCGAGACGGGCAACCCTCGCAACCCCGTAAACGCCGTGCCGCCGACCGCCGTTGCGCATTGCCACCTGCGCCTCGTCGTCGGCACGGATCTCGACGCGCTGCTTCCGGCGCTTCGACGCCACCTCGACGCGCACGGATTCGAGATGATCGAGTTGGAGGCTGCTGGCGTCGCCATGAAGCCGACGCGCCTCGACCCGGACCATCCGTGGGCGAAATGGGTCGTCGCGTCGATCGAAGAAACCTCGGGTCAAGACGTCGCCGTTTTGCCGAACCTCGGCGGCTCGTTGCCCAACGATGTCTTTGCCGACCTACTCGGTCTGCCGACGATCTGGGTGCCGCACAGCTATGCCGGATGCTCCCAGCACGCGCCCAACGAACATGCGCTCGCTTCGACTTGTCGCAGCGCGATGCAAGTTATGACCGGTCTGTGGTGGGACCTTGGCGCTGGCCGCACGCCAGCCGGCCTCGCCGTACCTGCGTAGACGCGAACAAACCGACTGTCGGAGGGGCTCCGGACAGTCGGCCTGTTTGGTGAGCGCCTCCGCCAGGGGCGCTCAGGTCCGGTAGCCGCCGCCTGTTGCTAGGCCTACCGGTGACGAACTTGCCCCGAAGGGCAAGCGATTTGGCATCAACAGGTGACTTGCGTCGCCCACTCCTGGACCCTGACCCAAAGCTCCTCGCCATCCGCCATGGTGCGAGCTTCGGTGTCTTCCGCATGGATCTGTTCAGAGGTGTCGTCAAATGCCGTCATGGATCCGCCTTTCGTCGCCGCCATCATGCGACGAAGACGCCGAGCAGATCTGTGAGCCACCGCGCACTTGCACTGTCGCCACGGTCACAGCCGGTTGGTACCACGCGCCGCGCAGCAGAACGGGGTCGGGGGG
>CALLPT010000359.1 GCA_938015575.1 uncultured Acidimicrobiales bacterium | reverse complement strand
ACGGAAGCGAACACTTCGAGCATCGCCTTTACCGAAGCTGGCGACTGATCGCCCTTCATCGTGTACTTGGTTACAAACAGCATTTCACTCTGCTCCTCGCTTGCGGGCATTCCCGGTCCACCGTGGTCCGTGCCGCATAGCCACCGTGACGGGCACCGGTTACAAGCCAGTTACATCCGGCTACCGCTCGCTCGACAGGCGTGCGGTCCCGTCAGATCGACGTTGTCAGCACTGAGCGCCGCCACCGTTGAACGAGGCGGGCGGGGTGGCGCCTTGCGCGACTTGGCGCAGGGCTTCGCTGTCGATCACGAGGAGCAGCTGTGGCACTGTGGCGGCTTGGAACGGCGAACTGGCCGCCGCGCCTTCCATACAGAAGTGCATGGTCCCACTGAAGTTGATGTAGCCCGTGCCGGCGCCGTTGAAGAGGTAGTCGGCGTTTCGGTTGACGATCAAGCCGGTGGCGTGGCGATAGCTTCGAGCCGCCGAGACGGCATTCGTTCCGGCGCCGTTGCAATACACGCGACCGCCCTCGAACGAGAGCGTGTCGACGCCCTCGACGAAGCCGCGGTAGAGATCGACGGCTCGGTCGTAGCACTCGAGCGGAGGCTCGCCTGTCGCAACCACCACAGTCGGTGTTGTCGCGGCGATGGGCGGCACGGCACCGAGGTCGGTGTCGTCGTCGGCCGCTTGTTGTTCTGGCGTCGACGTTGGAATCGGTGTCGGAATCGGCGTCGCGGTCGCCGCCGCTTCGGGCGTGGCCGTCGGCGCCGGGTCATCCGCTGGTTCGGCGGGCGCGGGTGTGGCCGTCGGGTTCGGGTTCGGGTCCGGCACCGGCGTTGGCGTATCCGGCTCGGCCGTCGGTGTTGGAGCGGCCGCGGGAGTGGGCGTGGGGGTGAACGCTGGAAGCGCCGTGGCTGTTGGATCGGGAACCGGTGTCTCGGTCGGCACGGTCAGCGGAGGCGTCGTCGCCACCGCAGTCGGTGTCGCCGTGACGAGTTGGGCTTGTTCGACCGGCGCGGATCCACCGCACGAGACCAGCAGGGTCAACGACGTGCCAACGGCCGTCAGAAGCAATCGACGCGCCAATTTTGACACGGGCAACACCAGCAACACCGCGAAGACCATAGCGGTGGTGCGGGGCGAGCGGCGGGCGGAGCGACACCCTCCGGTAACCGCGACGTCACCGGGCCTTATTGCCTACGCCAAACTGGTGACCTACGGTCATGGCCGGCAGGCAATACGAAAGACGGGAACAGAAAATGACGGACATCTCCGACGACGAGATCACGAACCCAAACCCGAACAACACGTTCGAGCATGTGTTGGCCAGGCGGTTCAGCCGGCGGGCCATGATGGGCGGTTCGCTCGCGACCGCCGCGACCTTCCTCGCTGCAGGTCCTGCGGGTGCGACGCAACTCGCTCGTCGCCAAGGCGGCGGCGCATCCGGTGGTGCACTCATCGACTTCGCCGCGATTCCGCTGAACTTCGGCGACCGGCCGTCGATCTCGCCGGATTACGACTACTCGATCTTGATTCCATGGGGCACACCGCTGAATAGCAGCGGCCCCGCGTTCTCTTGGCCGGCAACGTCAGCCGCAGATCAAGAAGCCCAGATCGGGATCGGCCACGACGGCATGTGGTTCTTCGCCGAGAACGGCTCCAACGACTCGGGCTGGCTCTGCATCAACCACGAATTCGGCCGCACGTCGCATGTGCTTGGCAAGCCGGCTCCCGAGTCGGCCGAAGACGTTCGCATCATGCAAGCCGCCCACGGCAACAGCGTCGTGAAGATCGCTCGCGATGCGAGCGGCGCCTGGGGTGTTGTCGACGATGCCGCGAATCGCCGCATCACGGTCAACACGCCAGTGACCTTCTCCGGACCTGCTGCGGGTTCGCCGCTTCTTGAGAACCCGGCGGGCAACCCACCGGCTGGAACGCTGAACAATTGCGCCAACGGCTACACGCCTTGGGGCACCTATCTCACCTGCGAAGAGAACTTCAACGGCTACTTCGGTTCGACCGGCGGCTGGACTGCCACCGAGGAACAGGCCCGCTACGGGTTCAGCGACACCGGTTTCGGTTACGCCTGGCATCAGTTCGATCCGCGCTTCGATCTCGCCAGCGCCGACCATGTCAACGAGGGCAACCGCTTCGGTTGGATCGTCGAATACGACCCGCAAGATCCGTCGACGCCGCCGGTCAAGCGCACCGCACTTGGGCGAGCCAAGCACGAGGGCTGTGCATTGACGATTGGGCGCGGCGGCCGGGCTGTTGCCTACATGGGCGACGATCAGCGCTTCGACTACATCTACAAGTTCGTCTCGGACAGCAACTACAAGTCGATGCTCGCCCGCGGCATGTCCCCGCTCGATCACGGGGTGCTCTACGCCGCCCGCTTCGACGATGACGGAACCGGCGAATGGCTCGAGCTCAGCTTGAACAATCCGGCGGTCGCCGAGCGCTTCGAGTCCGAAGACGAGGTCCTCATCAACGCCCGCATCGCCGCCGACCTTGCCGGTGCGACGCCGATGGACCGCCCCGAGTGGACCACGGTGGCCCCGGACGGCACCGTGTACTGCACGTTGACCAACAACAGCCGTCGCACCGAACCAAACGCAGCCAACCCGTTGGCCCCGAATCCGAATGGCCACATCATCCGCTGGACCGATTCGGACCGCCACGTCGGCACGAGCTTCGAGTGGGACATCTTCATCTTCGCTGACGACACCGTTGGCACCGGCCATGACTTCGGTTCCGCCGATGGTTTGTGGTCTGACCCTCACGGACGTCTGTTCATTCAGACCGACGGTGCGCAACCAACCGGCGCAAATGACCAGATGCTCGTTGCCGACCCTGGCACCGGTGATATCCGACGCCTGTTCTCGGGCGTAGAGCGTTGCGAGATCACCGGCATCGCCGTCACACCTGATCAGCGCACGATGTTCATCAACGTGCAGCACCCGGGTAATGGCGATCCAACGGTGACGAGATTCCCTGACTACGACGAGAGCCTGCCGCCGCGAGATTGCACGGTGGTCATCACCCGCAAGGACGGCGGCGTCGTCGGTTCGTAACTGACGTTGCGGCGGGTGGCACCGGTTGGTGTCACCCGTCGTCGTTCAGGCCGCCCGACAGTCCGCGCACACGCCAAGAAGATCCAGTCGGTGGGCCTCGGCAGCAAACCCGGCTTCTTCGGCCGCCCGACGTAAGGCCCGATCGAGCGATGTTTCGGTCGCGCTGGTGAGGGAGAAGTCGGCCACATCGCCACAGGTCGTGCAGATCAGGTGATGGTGATGCTCGGTGAGGTGTTCAGCCAACTCGTAGCGAGCGAAATCATCGCGGGTGACGATGCGTGTCACTGCACCGACTTCTTCGAGGATCGTGAGGTTGCGGTACACGCTCGACTGGGCCAGTGACGCATCTTCTTCGAGGATCTGCGTGATGGTGAGCGGGCCCTCACCTGCCTGCAACGCAGCCACGAGGCGACGCCGACCGGTGGTGTAGCGCTGATCCCCCCGACGAAGCAGATCCGCGACTTCTTGGTCGAGATCAAAATCCACGTCAGCCATGTCGGGCAGCGTATCGGAAACTGGGAACGGCTGAGAATGACCCAGGCTGGACCACTGCCATGGCCACGCTTGTGGGCCGCGCCTTAGTGGCTGTGATGATGATGAGGATCGTCCAGGATGAAATCGTCGCCGACGCGCACAACATTGCCACCGAACGCCCGACGCAAGTTGCCCTCGGTCAGCACCTGTTCCGGGGGACCGACCGCGATCATTTCGGTGTCCAGCAACAGCACCTGGTCACATCGACGGGCTTCGTCGAGATCGTGCGTGGTCACGACCACGGTGCGCCCAGAAACGACCTCGTCATCGATCAGTTCCAGAATGATTTGGCGCGTCGTCAGGTCAAGCCCAATCACGGGTTCGTCGAGCAGTAGCACTTCGGCGTCTTGCGCGACACCTTGCGCGACCAGCGCGCGTTGACGCTGCCCCCCGGAGAGCTCATGGATCTGACGGTTGGCGAGGTCCTCGATCTCGAGCAGACGCATCGCATCTTCGACCGCGTTGCGATCGGCCTTGGCGAAGCGCCCGAACAGGCCCAGGGTGGCGTAGCGGGCCAGCGAGACCGTGTCGCGAACCGTGATCGGCAAGCTCTTGTCCACGGTTGTCGACTGCAGCACGAACGCAGGCGAGCGACCCGCTATGTGCACCGAGCCACTGCTTGGCTCGATCGTGCCGGCCAACACCCCGAGCAGGGTGGACTTGCCGGAGCCGTTGGGACCGATCACGGCAAGCGCCGAGGCAGCTGGAACCTCGATCGTCACACCGTCGAGCGCGACGTGGTCACCGAACAACACCCGCAGGTCTGTCGTTGAGATCGCGATCGACATCGAGGCAAGGTTAGGCCCCTCGTTTCTGAAACCGATTCTCATTCTGGTTGCGGTGGCTCGACTGGGACGCCTACGGTGTCAAATCGATACTGGTTCTCACTCCGAGGTCATGGATGACGTACTCCTCCAAACTTGTCGTTGCGGTGCTCGCTTGCTTCGCAGTCATCGGCGCGTCGTGCGGAAGCGACGAGACGGGATCCGCCACGGGCAGCGATAGCGAGCCAACGGTCGTGGTGACGACCAACATCTTGGGCGACGTCGTGGAGCAGATGGTCGGCGATCAC
>CALLPT010000358.1 GCA_938015575.1 uncultured Acidimicrobiales bacterium | reverse complement strand
TTACCCCTCGGTTGAACACGATGCCGAGACCGCCGCCGCCGCCATGGCTGAGCATCGCGGTGACGCAGCCATCCACGGCGCGACGTCGTGCCTGGGCGTGATGACCGGCGCTGGGTTTCATACCGATGACGGTGTGGGCATGGGCATGTTGGCGATCTCGGATCCCGACGGCAGCTACGGCGTCGCGGCCGCGCCCCTTGGCGATGATCCTCAGGCAGCCGCACAGCAGGCGCTGCTCGATGCCATGACCGATGCCGGGCGCATCGGCGAACCGCCGGCGCTTGTATGGCTTGCCGCGGTGCCGGGAGCCGAAGAAGCATTGCTCAACGGCATCCACAGTGTCATCGGGACCAAGGTGCCCATTGCCGGTGGCAGCGCCGCCGACAACACGATCGAAGGCAAGTGGCGTCAGTTCTCCAGCGCCGGCGCGCACGAGAACGCCGTGGTGATCTCGGTTCTTTACCCGTCGACTCCGCTGCATCATTCGTTCCACTCGGGCTACTTGCCGACCGAAACTCGCGGCACGGTCACCCGAGCCGAGGGGCGCCGCGTTTTCGAGATCGACGGCGAACCCGCTGGCGCGATCTACGCCCGCTGGTCCGAAGGCGCCATCGACGAGTTCACCAGCGAGGGCGGCAGCATTCTGGCCGCATCGACGATGTGGCCGCTCGGACGTGCTGCCGGCACCGCCGAGACTTCCGACTTCGTGCTCGCACACCCAGCCACACTCCACCCCGACCAGTCGATCGAACTGTTCGCGGACATCGAAGAAGGCGACGAGATCGTCCTGATGCACGGCTCCGAACAGTCGTTGGTTTCGCGCGCCGGGCGTGTGGCAACCGCCGCGCTCGCCGGGGGCAGCATCACGCCGGAACAGTGCGCGGGTGCACTTGTTGTCTATTGCGCTGGTTGCATGCTCGCGATTCAAGACAATATGGACGCGGTGGCCGAAGAGATGACACAGGCGCTCGGGGATCGCCCCTTCCTCGGCATGTTCACCTTTGGCGAGCAGGGATGCTTCGTCGGCGGCGACAACTATCACGGCAACCTGATGATCTCGGTCGTCGCGTTCGAGAAGGCCGCCGCCAGCTGACATGTCCGGGCCGACTCCCGACGAGGCGCTTCTTCGCTCCGAGGAACGTCAGCGCGAACTCGAACTCGACTATCGGCGCCTCAGTGTCGAAGCCGAGCGTCATCGCGCCGAAGCCGACGGGCTTCTGGACACGTTGCGAGAGCTCACAGCACCAAATCCCGGCGGCCTCAACCTGGCCGCCGTTCTTGAACAACTCCGAGGGCTGCTTCAGTTCGACCACGCCCTGATCCTTCGGCGCGCCAACGACAACGAACTCTCGGTGGTTGCGACAACGACGCCCGAATTGGCTGAGCTCGTGTTCCCGATCGACGGGTTCCTGTCGCGGGTGCTCGACGGGACGACTCTGGCAACCTTCGATGTCTCGATGATCCCAGAGTGGCCGAGTACCGACGGGCTGGTCGAGGTACCCATCGTGGCCGGAATGCACGTACCGCTGCAGGCTGACGCCGATGCCGGCATCTTGGTGTGCACCCACCACGAGCGCGGGCACTTCACGGCACCCCTCGTCGAGCTCGGAACGAGGTTCGCGCCGATCGCTGCGCAGATCCTCCAGCAGGTTCGCCTTCAGGCGGCTCTAATCGAAGAGCGAGACCTGCTCGATGAGCGGGTGCGGGAACGCACCGCCGAGCTACTCAAGGCCAAGGAACTGGCCGAAGCTGCCGACCAAGCCAAGAGCGATTTCCTCGCGAACATGAGCCACGAGATTCGTACACCGCTCAATGCGATCCTGGGCACCGGGGAATTGCTGCAAGGCTCCGAACTCGACGACGAACAGCACGAGTTCGTGGCGACCATGCAGTCGGGCGGGCAGGCGCTGCTGCGCGTCGTCAACGATGTGCTCGACTTCTCCAAGATCGAAGCGGGCCGCCTCGATCTGAGTTTTACCGCCGTCGATTTGGCCGATTTGATCGACGACACGATCGGACCGCACCGACCTGCTGCCCAAGCCAAGGGGCTTGCGATCGAGGTCAGCGTCGACACCAACGCCCCCGCCCACGTCTTCACTGATCGGCTTCGGTTCGGCCAGGTCCTTGGCAACCTCGTATCAAACGCCGTCAAGTTCACCGAGTCCGGCACTGTCCGCGTGATCGTCGACCGGGATGACAACGGCGACGTCCGTGTCGGCGTCCACGACTCAGGCATTGGCATCGCCGATGACGACTGGGATCACCTGTTCAAACCGTTCAGCCAGGTGGATACCTCGACGACTCGACGCTTCGGCGGCACCGGACTGGGACTGGTGATCTGTCGCCGTCTCGTCACGCTGCTGGGCGGTCGCATCTGGGGTGAGAGCACCGTAGGTTCAGGCAGCACCTTTTGGTTCACGGTTTCATCGCCGCTCGGCGCCGCCGCCTCGACGACCCAGACCGTCGAAGCACTGCACGGTCGCCTCGTCTTCACCCAGGCAAGCGGCGAGGAACGCGTGGGCGAGATCCGGGCACTGCTCGATGCGCACGGCGCGAAGCTGGTCGATGCTGCTGGCGAGAACGTCCTCGAGCTCGGATTGGCCGACCACCTTCGCGACGACGAGATCCTCGCCGCACTCGTCAACCAGATCGAGGCCGAGACCAGCGGCCCCGACGACGAGGCCGACCATCTTTCCCCGAGCGACGAGCCGCTCCGGGTGCTGCTCGTCGAGGACAACATTGTCAACCAGACCGTCGGCTTGATGCTGATCGAACGCCTCGGTCACCGCGTCGAGGTCGCCGGCGACGGAATGGCCGCCCTCGAGATGCTGGCCGCCAAGCCCTACGACCTCGTATTGATGGACATTCAGATGCCGGTGATGGACGGCGTCGAAACCGCACGCGAGCTACGGCGACGCTGCCCCGACCCGATGACCCGACCGCGCATCGTTGCGTTGACCGCGCATGCTCTCAAGGGTGATCGCGAGAAGTACCTGGCGCTCGGGCTCGACGACTACATCTCCAAGCCTGTCCAAGGCGCCGAACTCTCTCTGGTGCTGAGCAAGGGCCGCCACCGGGCCGACCGCAAACCGATCCCGACGTCGCGGTTCAGCTAGAGACGTTCGAGCGCCTGACGTACGGGCGCGTAGTGGTCGGCGTCGACGCGAACGAACCGCACCAGTGCCGCGTTGGCCAACTCGGCCTGCATGCGGGCATCGTCGTTGCTCGCGAGCAGCGCATCGCGAAGCTCATCGACCTGGCCCTGGGGAAGCCGCGAGCTGGCCACGAGCGGTTGGGTCGGCCATGGGCCGAGCCGTTCGATGTGATGAAGCTCTGCGATACGCCTGTCGGTACGGCTCGCATCGGCGCGCACCACCGAGTCCACGACCGCTGCGTCGAGCGTTCCATCGGCGACGTGGTCGAGTGAGCGGCGGTGGCCACCCGTGAACACGAGGCGAGCAAAGTTGTCTGGGTCGTGGCCACGCTCGACCAAGGCGAGTCGCAACGCGAAGTGTCCACTCAGGCTGACCTCGTCGTTGCAGCCAATGGAATGGCCCGCGAGCGCATCTAGGTCGGTGGCCGGCGCAGCACTCATGACATCGCCGAAATAGACCGGCCGACCCTCAGAGTTCGGGTCGTCGGGCACCCACGCGACACCGCCGATGCGGATCGACGGCTCGACACCACGCATCGAGAGATCAACGAACGAGGTGGAGCAGATCCAACCAAGATCGGCATCGCCGTCAGCGAAAGGGTCATGGCCCGGAGCCGGACCGGATCGGGATTCGTCGTAGTCGAGGTCGGCGTCGAGCACCTCGGCGATGCGTTCGAACAGCGACAGGGGAAACCCGCCGACCATGTAGGAGAGAAGTCGGAGCCGCTGCTTCGCCACGGCAAGCAGGCTAGGTCGGTCGACGCGACGAGATGCTTCGCCCGGGATTCTCCCGACATCTCGACGACGCATTGGCTAGACATGGCAGAACATGAGCTTCGAACTCCGGACTGAGCGACTCCTTCTTCGGCGCCCCCGGCCGACCGATGTTCGGCCGCTTCACGAGCGCCGCAACGACCCCGATGTTCAGCGCCTCCAGGACTGGACGTTGCCGTTCCCGCTCGAGCGGTGCGAGTCCATCATCACGGCAGTGATCGCGGAGCCCGAGCCCCTCGACGACCGGGGTTGGATGATCACGATCGCCGATGCCGATGACACCCAGGTCCTCGGCGATTTGTTCGTGAAGCTTGGCTGGGGTGGCCGAGCAGCTGAGGTCGGCTACACGCTGGCACGAGGTCATTGGGGATCGGGGTATGCGGTCGAGGCCGTCACCGAGCTCGTGCGGTGGCTGTTCGAAGATCGCGGGGTGCATCGCCTCGTCGGCCAACTACACCCCGACAACATCGCCTCGGCGCAGGTGCTCGAACGCACCGGGTTCCGATTCGAGGGCCACACCCGCGACTCGTTCTGGCTCGGCGACGAGAACAGCGACGACTGGCTCTACGGCATGACCCGCCCCGACTGGGAGGCTTGGATTTCTCGACCTCGCGCTCACCCCGCTTCCGTGCGACTCATCGAGATCGACGCAGCCAACCAGCACGCCGTGCGGCGACTCGCCGTCCACAAGTCACAGGACCGGCTCGTCGCCCCGGTGGTCGCGTCGATGGCCGATGCGCTGTTTCCCGAGATCATCGACGGGGCTCCCGTTGTCCCGTGGATGCGCGCCGTCGAGGCAGACGACGAGCTCGCCGGCTTCGTCATGATCGCCGAGGTAACCGAAGCGCACCCGGAGCCCTATTTGTGGAGGCTTCTGGTCGACCGCTGCCACCAGCGGCGCGGCATCGGAGAACGGATCATCGACCTGCTCGTCGACGAGCTCCGCCCTACCGGAGCAACGACCTTGATGACATCGTGGGTCGAGGGCCGGGGCTCGCCCCGAGGGTTCTACGAACGTCTCGGTTTCACCGTCACCGGTGTGGTGATCGACGGCGAGATCGAGGCCCGCCTGACCTTCCCAAAGGGCCCAGGCGCCTAGCCGTTCAGGTGGTTGCTCTGACTCCCTACCTAGGCTGTAGCTGGCATGTCCGTGAACTCTGCTGGGCTAGGGGTGCGAGAGGCGCTAGCCAAACGCGAGTTTGTGCATGCCTACCAACCGATCTTTCGCATCGAAGACGGCCACGTCGCATCGGTCGAGGCGCTGATTCGCTGGCAGCACCCCGAGCACGGACTGCTGACGCCGGCCCACTTCCTCGACCAGATCCACGAGCAGGGCTTGTCCGGCGAGCTGACGAGAACCACGCTCACCAATGTCGCGAGCGACCTGCCGCGACTGGTCGACTTCTTCGGCGCTGGACTCAAGGTCGCCGTCAACATGGCAAGCGATCAGCTGGGCGACCCCGCCACGCTCGAACTGTTCGACCAAGCGCTCGCCCGAGGCGACTTCGCCGCCGCACAGATCGTCGTCGAGGTAGTCGAGGACCTGCGCAGCGAGCACATGGAACGCAGCGAGCAAACGATCCTTGGCCTTCGTGCCCGATCGATCGAAGTTGTGCTCGACGACTTTGGCACCGGCGCGGGAACACTCTCGCTGCTGACCGACTTGCCTTACGACGGCCTGAAGATCGATCGCCATTTCGTGTCTCGGGTCCGCCATCGAGGCCCTGCACGATCCATCGTCGAGGCCATGCTCACGTTCTCCAAAGAGAACAAGGTGGTCGTCGTCGCCGAGGGCATCGAAGACGAGCCAACACTTCGCGAGTTGCGCTCGATGGGCTGCGTTTTCGCCCAGGGTTACCACTTGGCTCGACCTGCGTTGCTCGACGAGCTCACGGCGCCAGCACCGGTATCGACAGCGATGTCGACCTCGCTGAGTGACCAGGTCGATATCGATAATTGGCGTAGCAAGATCGAGCGGCTCGTACCGCTGCTTCCCGATGTCGAGCAGGCCCAACTCATGGGGTTGATTGCGCCGATCGAGGCCGAGGTGGCGGCCTTGGCGGCGCCCGCTCGAGATGAGTTGCGTATCGATCTCGGATTCCGCAAGATGCTGGCCGCGCTCTATGGCGGCTGCAATGCTTTGGCCGTCGAGTGGGGTATGGAGGCGAGCCGCCACGCCGAAGAACTCGGCTGGCTCGGACGCTCGGCCAGTATTCTGTCGGTCGTTGCTGGCATCACGCCCGATCCGGCTGCCGATCGAGCGCCCTCGGCCGAAGCACTGGCGAGAGCACTCACCCTGCGATTTTCTGCCGAGCTGACGGCGGTCGAACTGACCACGATCGACAACAACCTGGGCGTCACCCTGTCGAACCTTGGGTTGATGAAGCAGGCCCGCCAGTGGTGGGAGTCCGCGTTGGCGCACGGCGAGGACTGCCGGTCCCGCCCCATCGCTGCGCTCAACCTCGCCGAAGCATGCCTGGACCGCATCGACGGCGCGCCATGGATCGAGCCGTCGCCGTCGGTCGCCGTTGATCGACAATCCATCGACACGGTGCAGGCGGCTCTTCGGAGCAGCGGATTCACGTCTACCGGCTTCGGCGAGTCGATCGAGGCTCGCTGCGCGCTCCTGGACGGCGACGTGGACACCGCCACCGCAGCGTTGTACGGCACGTCGCTCGACCTCGACGCCGTGAACCAGTTCACGGTGCGCACCAGTCGCACCATGTTGGCCGAAGCACGCGGCGACAACGAGAGCTTCCTCAGCCTGTCCGAGGCACTGTTGAAGTCGGTCGACAACAACCACGCGCTCCGTATTCAGGCGGTTCGCGCGTCGTGGATCAGGGCGCGGGCCTTGATCGCCAGCCGACGATTCGAAGAGGCGTTCGAGTTGCAACAAGCCATGACACACGAAGAGCGAGACAACGCCGACCGCCACCTCGCAAGTTTCTTCGAGTGGATGCAACTCGTCGTCGATGTGGATCGCCGCTACAGCGAACTGTCGGTCTTGGAACCACCCAATCGCGGCTAGTTGTCGCTCACCAACGGTCGGTTTCTTCAGGTCCGAAGTCGTCCCAGGACGGGGCAGCAACCTCGTGGTTCTCGTCGACGGATTCGGCTTCGTCATCATCAGGGGGCGCCAACGGCGGCGAGTCCGGACGCGAAGCCAAGTCGATGTTCGCCGCTCCCCCGGCGGGCTTGTCTGCCCTATCGATCTGGCCTGTGTCTGTGTCTTCGTCGTCGATGCGTTCGGTCACGAGGGCGGCGAGCACCGTGGTGATCGGAACAGCGGCGACCAAGCCGACCGAGCCACAGAGGGTGCGAACGATCTCGACCGAGATCAGTTCCGAGTTCGCGACCTTGTCGAGCGCTTGATCAGACGCGGCGAACAGGAGCAGCAGGGGCATGCTCGCGCCCGCATAGGCGAGGAGGAGCGTGTTGACGGTCGAAGCGATGTGGTCGCGACCCACACGAATGCCGCTCGCGACGAGCTCGCGCACCGTGAGATCTGGGGACCGGTGATGTAGCTCGGCGACGGTCGCGACCTGGGTGACGGTGACGTCGTCGAGTGCCCCGAGCGTGCCCAGCACGGCACCGCCGAGCAGCAGCGAGCTGAGATCGATATCACCGGCAATGAACGGAAGCAGCAGGGCTTCTTCGCTGGCGAGTCCGGTGAAGCGAGCGACCGCGAAGAACACCGACGCCAGGGCGAGCGTCAGCACGAGCGAGACCAGGGTGCCGGCCAGCGCGACCGTCGTCGTCGGATTGAGCCCATGAGTGAGATAGAGGCTGACAAACGCGATCGCTGATGCTGCGACGACCGAGACGAGTAGCGGGTCGTTGCCATCGAGCACCGAACGGGCAACGAAGACGACGAGGACCGCGAGGGTGACGGCCATACCGGCGAGCGCAGCGATTCCCCGCAGCCGCCCGAGTGCAATGACGACCGCCGCGAACAGCAACGCGAGCACAACGAGGGAACCTCGCCGGTCACGGTCGGCGTAGAACCAGAAGTCGGTCGATGACTCGTGGCCGGCGACCACGCCATCGCCGATCGCTACATCGGGTGTAATCGCATCGATGCTCAGGTTGAACTCTTGGAACTCGAATGTTTGGCCCTCGAACGGGCCTTCGTCGACGACGAATTCGACCCGCCGACATTCTTGAGGCCGACTGCTCGTTGAATAGGAGCACGGACCTTCGGTCACGTCGGTGACCGTCGCCGAGTATCGGTCGGACCCCAGGCCTACTTGTTCACCTTGGGCGACGGCGTTCTGACGGCCCTCGTCTGTTGGCCACAGGGCCACCATGGCAATGATGGTCGCGACTGCGGCACCGACGACGAGGGCCAGCACCGCCTGCAGCACCCGGTTAGTTCGAAACGCCGACCAGTCGATCGCATCGTGGCTGTGCCCATGGCTGTGGCCGTGTTGTTGATCGTCGGAGCCGGCCACGCTGCAAGCGTACGAACTCCAGCCAGCCGCGTCTGACCACGCCGCGATGTTGTTAGCCCAGCGAGCAACTCGGTTAACGCCAGAGGCGGTCGCAGACGTCGAGCCACAGTTGAGTGGTGAGCGCGAGCGACTCGATATCGATGCGTTCGTCGTTGCCGTGGAAGCGGCTCTGAAACTCGGCGAACGAGACCTTGTTGCTCAGCAGTCCGCAGCCGTAGGCCGGCACACCTTTGGCGCGGAAGAATCGGGCGTCGGTTCCCCCAGTCACAAACGACGGCACGACCCGGGCACCGGGATACGCCATCTGGATCGCATCGTCGAGGGCTGACCACAGCGGTGTATCGGTCGACGACAGGGCGGGAGCCTTGGGCTCGTCGTCGAACTTGCGGTGCATGGTGACCGACGGCCACAGGTCTTCACCAATCACCTCGCGTAGATGCTGGTCGGCGTCTTCCTGGGTTTCGCCGGGCAGCATGCGAATGTCGATGTAGAGGTCGGCGTGGTCGGGAACCGTGTTGTCCTTTTCGCCGCTGTGCATGACATTCGGGCTGAACGACATGTGGCAACAGGAGTGGAGGTTGCGGGCAGTTCCGGGTGGCAGTTCGGCGAGCGCATCTTCGAGGTGGGCGGGATCCAGAAGCTTGCGTTCGAGTTCGGCGTCGAACCCGAGTGCTCGCACTCGGTCGCGAAAGGCTTCGTCGAGACGGGGAGCGCGCTCACGCTGGCTCAGCCGATGCACGATCGTCGCCGCCTTGATGAGGGCGTTGTCGGCGCCGTATGGCATCGAGCCATGGCCCGGCTGGCCGGCGATCTCGAGGTGTCGGAACGCGGCTTGCTTCTCGCCATTTGTCAGCAACACGAACGTGCCCTCGTCGGTGAATGTCGGCGTGCCGCCGTATTCGGTGAGCACGTAGTCGCACCCCACCGCGTCCCAGTGGTGGTCCACGATGTGGCGCGCTCCCAACACGCCGCCGGCTTCTTCGTCGGCCACGGCGAAGTAGATGATGTCGCCCGGATAGCGCCGGCCGGTGCGCACGATCTCTCGAAAGGCCACCAGCATCGACGAAGTGAGGTTCAACATGTCGACGGCACCGCGTCCCCACACCTCGGGCGTTCCGTCAGCGGCGGTGATGAGTTCGCCGCCGAACGGGTCACGGGTCCAGCCATCGGGGCTCACCGGCACGACGTCGGTGTGGCCCATCAGGCAGAGCGTTGGCGCCGAAGGATCGGTTCCCTCGTAGCGGGCAATCATCGAAGTCCGTCCCGGCGCCGGCTCGATCATCTCGATATCGACACCAAGGCCGTCGAGTTCATCGCGCAACAGCCGAGCGTTGCGGTCCTCGTGGCCCGACGTCTCGGTCCCTTCGTTGACACACTCGTTGCGGATCAGCTGCTGCAACAGCTCGACCGTCTCGTTCGTGAGTTGGTCGTTCGGCATGGGGCCCTCCTCGTCGAAGGGACGAGTGTGCCAGATATCAGCGGGCCGACTGCGGTGCTGGTTCTTCAGTCGGGTCGCGCAGATCGATCTCGAGCTCTTCTTGGACACCGTAGAGCGAGAGCAGAAAGTCTCGATGGCTCGGAAGCGTTTGGGCCGCGTGGGCACCGCGGTCGCGCACCATGGCAAAGAGATCCTCGACCGATAACGGCACCTGATTGCCGGCGAGTGCTTCGTGGACGCGTTCGGGGTAGACACCCATGCCGGTGAGCACTGCGTAGTACGAGCCCTCGGTCCAGAAGTTGCGGAACTCGAAATCGAAGTCGTTGTAATACGTGTCGGCGTTTCGGGCGGTCTCGTTGATGACCTTCCCGCTGCGATAGCGGTCGAGTTTCTCTCGCAGGCCGGGGCCGACGATGAGCCGGTGGTTGTCCTGCCAGAACGGAGTGTCGCTGCGTGGACTGCACACATAGTGCATCTGCACGAAGTCCTTGCAGTCGTCGTAGCTGTAGGCCAGCGCTTCGTTGAAGCCGGCCCGATCGGCGCGGGCGAGATCCGGTTCGGGCAGGTAGCGAACGAGCTGGTTGAGCGCTCCATAGGTCAGGTAGAGGGCGGTGGATTCGAGCGGTTCGAGGAAGTTCGCGGCCAGGCCGATCGCCACACAATTCGCGACCCAGGCCCGCTGGCGCCTGCCCACGGGAAAACGCATCCGGTTCCAGACCTGGGCGTCGGGGTCGATCCCGAGATGCGAACTGAGTTCGCGAATTGCGTCGTCTTCGGAGCAGTGTCGGTTCGAGTAGACGTACCCGACGCCAATGCGTCCGAGGAGGGGAATGTGCCACGTCCAGCCGCTGTCCAGAGCCGTCGCCGTTGTGTATGCGTCGACGGGGGCGTCGGGATCGACGTGTGGGACTTGGGTCGCAACAGCGGCATTGCACAGCAGCTGATCCGATGCGTCGAGGAACGGCTCGTCGAGCGCGTCGCCGATCAGCAACGCCCGAAATCCGGTGCAGTCGATGAACAGGTCGCCTTCGACGCAACGTTCACGATCGGTTGCGACACTGACGATTGAGTGTTCCTGGTTGAGGTTCGCCGCGGTGACTTGTTCAGCGATCAGCTCGACACCCCAAGCGAGGGCACGCTCCTTGAGGTACTCGACCATCAGGTTCGAGTCGAAGTGCCAGGCATAGTTGGACCATCGCTGGCCGTCGAGGTCGACGGGGCTCCGTTGCTGTTCCGCGACCTGCGTCTCGCGGTAGCACGCTTGGTCGAAACGACCGGTTGCCTCGCCAGTCAAGCGTTGCTGGTTCCAGTAGTGCGGCAACGGGATGCCGTCGTGGGCGGGCATGACCCCGAAGAGATGCCAATAGTGATCTTTCGGATTGACCGCTGCGGGCACGCTCCAGTTCGCGAACTTGATGCCCATCTTGCAGGTTGCTTTGACCTGGGGCATCCACTCGGACTCGGGGATTCCCAGGAACTGCCAGAACGCAGAATCAAGGTTCGGGATCGTGGCCTCGCCAACCCCGATCCGGGGAACCGTTGGGGATTCGATCACCGTGATCTGTGCGTCGGGGTACG
>CALLPT010000357.1 GCA_938015575.1 uncultured Acidimicrobiales bacterium | reverse complement strand
CTGTTTGATGTTGGACCAGAGGTTTGCGGTCCACTCGCGAGTGGCCGGGTGGGCCAACAGCTCAGCCTTGAGCTCGTGGGCACGATCGCGTAGCTCGGGGCTCTCACGAAGCCGGTCGATCAGCAGGTCGATGCGGCCGTCGAGGTTGGTGCGGAACTCGTGATTCGGATCCGCAGTCACGTCGTCGATGAAGCTGTTGATCGCCCGGTAGATCTTCTCGAAGACTCGGTCATCGACCGGTTCAGGAACCCACCACGGCGACTCGCTGGCAAGGCGCTTGCGCATGACGTGGCGGTTGTCGTGGAGCACGCTCTTGAGGCCGCTCAGTCCGGCATCGAAGACGGCGTGGTGGTGGCCGCCTTCGACCGCAAACTCGAGTGCTCGAGCTGCGAGCGGTGTCGGTTCGAACTCGTCGACTCGTTTCTGCACGTAGCCCTCGACGGTGCCTTGGATCTCGTCGTCCTTGAGCATCTCGATCGCGGCGCCGATAACCGTGCCGGCCTGGTCGCCGACCTTGCGAGCATTGCCGGGGGTGACCAGCCAATCACCAAGACGGCCGGCCAGGTCGGTTGAGCCGAGACGTTCGGCGAGGACCTCGGGTTGCAAGAAGTTGTCCTGGACGAAGTCGCCGAGCGCTCGACCGATCTGGTCTTTGCGCTTGGGGATGATGGCGGTGTGCGGGATCGGCAGGGCGAGGGGGTGGCGGAACAGCGCGGTGACGGCGAACCAGTCGGCGACGCCGCCGACCATGGCGGCTTCGGCCGCGGCTTCGGCGTAGCCCGACCAGCCCTCGCCATCGGTCAACACGACCAACAAGATGAAGGCGACCGTCGCGGCAATCAGCAAGCCGGTCGCTCGAGCTTTGTGGAAGCGCAGTTCCTTGCGCTTCTCTTCGTCGGTGCCGTCAGATGTTCCGAACCCCGAGATCGAAGTCGGCGCGGACACCTTCGACGCATCGGCGTCGGAAGCGGCAGTGCTAGGGGCAGAAGTCTTGGTGTTCACGGTGTGGGTTTCCCGGTGGGGGCCGGAAGAGTCAACGGGTTCTCGACAGCGCTATTCCGCGCTGCGGCCGGACTCTGGCTATTCGGCGTTGATGAGATGGTTCGCGGCCATAGTGAAATAGTCGACCATCTGGGTGCGGGCGGCGAGGTCCAGGGGTGCGCCGGCGACGGTGGCGCGGTCGACGGCGGCGGTCATGTGACGGAGCCACGCGTCGCGTTCGGTCTGGGTGATCCGAAAGGAAACGTGACGCATCCGCAGCCGGGGGTGGCCCTTGGCCTCGCTGTAGGTTGTCGGTCCGCCCCAGTATTGGGCCAAGAAGTAGGCGAGGGCTGCTTTGCCAGGCTCGAGGTCTTCGGGGTACATCGGTCGCAGCGAGTCGTCAGCTTCGACACCTTCGTAGAAATGGTCGACGAGCGACACAAAGAAGTCCATGCCGCCGACGTGGTCATACATCGAGGTCGTTTCGTTCACGCTGAACTCCTGACGGTCGTCGCCACCTGGCGGGCGATCGCAAAGGCCGTTTCGGGTCGGGTCGGGGATCCGGCGACGATGGCGTACCCGTCGCCGTCGACCTCGAAGAAGATATCGATGCTGTCGATGCCTCGGTTGTTGCGGAACGTGAACGAATGCATGGTGAGCCCGTCGACCGTCTCGGTTGTCACCGTTGACGCGGATGAGATCGACGACGCAATATCGCGGGCGCTCTCCGCGATGGTGGCGGTGCTCGTGCGAAGTTCCGACGGTGTCGTGTCGACGTTGAGGTACATGTCGTCGGCCACGAACTCGCTGCGGAATCCGTACCCGACATCGACATCGCCTCGGACCACCGACCAGCCCTCGGGGAAATAGGCCTGGAAGTAGGTGCCGCTAAAGCTGACCAGGCGGTCCGTCGGCGTTGGCTCCTCGTCTGGCCCGATGTCATCGGGATCCGGCGTGACGTCGGTCGGCAGTTCGCCTTCGGTGACTGCGTCGGGTGCGGCGGTCGGTACTGGGGTGAGCGGTGGCAGCGAGGTATCGATCGGGCCGGTCGTCTCGCTCACGGTGTCGCGGGGTGTGTTGTCGCCGAGGGCTCGGTTCACACCGAACCAGGCGGCGGCGCCGAGCAAAACTACGGCGCCCACGACGGCACCGGCTTTGAGCAGGCCCTGGTTGGTGCCACGGGAGCGGCTCGGCGGCGTGGGCGCAGGCGCGTCGAAGGAGGGCGAGGCTGGGTCGGTCGAAGGACGTTCAGGTCGGTCCAGCTCGACGGTCTGGCTTGGTACGACGGGGACCATGGGAGGTGCTGGGGGTGTGACGACGGTGAGGCCCGCCGGCGCAGGCGGCCGCCAACTCGGCCCGGCATGCTGGGCGTCGAGCAGGTTGGTGCGAAACTGGGCAGCCGTTGGCGGGCGGTCGATCGGCTCTTTGGCCATTGCCTGTTCGATGACTCGCATGATCGGGGCGCCAACCCCCTCGATCGGCGGCGGAGGGTCGCTGCGAACTCGGCTGATCGTCGCCCAGATATTCGCGCTGTCCGAGAACGCAGGTGCGCCCGCAAGCAGCGCGTACAGCAATGCGCCCAGTGCGTACACATCGCTCTGCTCGCTGGCCTCGTTCTCTTCGAGAAGCTCGGGCGCTGCATAGAGCGGGGTCGAGGCTCCGATCGTTGCCGACGTGATTCCTGCGTCGATCACCCGGGCGATGCCAAAGTCAGCCACGACGATGGAGCCATCGTCGGCGCGCAGCAAGTTGCCGGGCTTGAGATCACGATGGAGCACACCGCGTCGGTGCGCGAAGTCGATCGCCTCGGCCGCGGTGACGACGTCGTCGATGGCTTGTGACAGCGCGAATGCGCCGTCGCGCTCGAGTTGGTCGGCGAGGCTCCCTTGGCGCATCAGCGGCATCACTAAGTACGGCTCGCCCGCAGCCGACACGCCGGTGCCATAGACATCGATGATGTGAGGGTGCTCCTGGAGTCGTTCCGCCGCTGACTGTTCGCGTTCGAAGCGACGGGCGACCTCGGTGCCGCGGATGCCACGAAGCACCTTGACAGCAACTGGCGTGCCCGCCGCGTCCATCGCCTGATAGACGAGCGCGCTTCCTCCCGACGCGATCAGCTCAGCCTCGCTGATGCCGCTGATGCCAAGATCCGTCATGTTCCGCCGTAGGTCGGTCCGAAGAGCTGCGTGTCGTCCGTCATGGTTGCATCATCTTGGACGTCTGAGCACGCCGAGGTGTCGCGACACGCCGCTGCGAGTGTGTTAGCCGAAACGCTTCGCCTCGGCATCGCGAAGGTCATCGACACGCAAGTGGTCGCCAGGGGTGGTGCGATGCACGGCGCGAAACAACAGATGCACGCCCACGGGGAGCGTCAGTACAAGGCCGACGGCAGCGACGGCCAGGTGCAGGGCCGCAGTGCCGCCCATCTCCAGTCCCGCACCCAACGCGATGACGAGGAACGCGACCGGGCTCGCCTTGCCAGCGGCGTGGAAGCGGGCATACGGGCTCTCGAATCGCACGAGACCGATGCCGGCGATCACGTTCAGCGCCGCGCCGATCAGGATGATGATCCCGGGAAGCAGGCTCATGACGACTCCGCCTCGTGCTCGACGAAACGGCTGACGGCGACGGTGGCGGTGAAGCCGATGATGGCGATCACGACGAGCAGGTCAAGCCAGGCTCGTTCGTCGGTTTCGGCGGCGTGGATGGCGATGGCACCCATGAGGGAAATCAGCGCAACATCGAGCGCCGCGATGCGGCCCGCAAGCGTAGGTCCGACAACCAGGCGCCACACGGCGCAGGCAGCGGTCACGCCACAGGCGATGAGAGCAATGGTCGTGATCATCGAGCGGCCTTTCGTTCAATTCGTCGGGTCGTGGGTCCATCGGTTGTTCGCAACGGCAAGGCGAGGTCGGCGAGTTCGGCCACGCGTTCCACATGGCGGCGGACTTCGTCGATCTCGTCGGCGTGCAGCACGTGCAGGTACAACGTGCCGTCGTCAGGATCAGCATCGACGACGGCGGTACCTGGCGTCACGGTCACCGCGCAGACCAAGAGCAGCAAGTGACGGCGAGCAGAAGCCGGAAGCGTTACGGCGATGATTGCCTCGTCGATTCGATCGTCGGGAGAGAAAACCGAGCTGGCAACGCTGACCGTCGAACGGACAAGATCGACGAGCACCAGACCACCGAGTCGCACCAGTGGTCCGAGCCGAACCCCGCCTCGACATTCGCTGCCGATCCCGGCACCCAGGACCAGCGCGGCGAGCACGATGCCGCTTCCAAGATTTGCAGGCGAGAAGCTGCCCCACAGCGCGCACCAGGCAGCAACCAGCATGAGGCCAGTCAGCAGGTGCCGAATTCGGATGCGCGGTAGCGAGCGTAGGTCGTTCATGGCGTCACCGATCCCAGGACCTCGTTGATGTATGCGGTCGGTTCCAGTAGCTCGTTGGCCGCCCGTTCGCTGAGATTCCACAATGGCCCGGCGAGCGATGCGATGACGAGCGTGGCGGCGACACCGATGCTGGTCGCACCGACCAGGAGGCGCCGACGGGGTTCGGTGGCAGGTGGCGCAGGCCCTCGCGGAGGCGCACCCCAGAACACCCCCATCCAGATCTTGACCATCGACAACAACGTGAGTGCGCTGACCGCGAGGGCGACGACGACGATCGGAATCGAACGGGCATCGATGCCGGCGTCGATGAGGGCGAACTTGGCCACGAATCCCGAGAACGGCGGCAACCCCGCCAGGCTGAGCGCAGGGATTGCGAACAAGACGGCGAGGAACGGTCGGCGCATGGCCAGACCCCCATTGTCCGACAACCGCGACGTACCGGTTTCCTCTTCGATGAGGCCGCCGGTCAGAAACAGCACGGTCTTCACCGGAATGTGGTGCACGAAGAAGATGACGGCGCCGGCGATACCGGCGACAGAGAACAGCCCCAAGCCCATGAGCATGTAGCCGATCTGGCTGACGATGTGGAACGACAGGATGCGCTTCACGTCGTTGTGGGCAAGTGCGCCGGCGACGCCGACGAGCATCGTCGCCGCGGCAACCACCAAGATGACCGGTTGGAGGGTTTCCATGCCGGTCAATGTGTGGAAGCGCACGAGCACGTAGACGCCGACCTTGGTCAACAGCCCTGCGAAGACCGCGGTGACCGTGGTGGGGGCAGTCGGGTAGCTGTCGGGGAGCCACGAGAACAGTGGAAAGGCGGCTGCCTTGGTGCCGAACACGACGAGGAACCACAAGCCGATACCAACGCGAACGGGTTCGTCGAGCTCGGGAAGTCGCTCGGCGAGCAGCGCCATGTTGACGGTGCCCGTCGAGCGGTACACGACGGCGACACCGATGAGGAACAAGGCCGACGCGAACAGATTCATGACGACGTAGCTCATGCCCGAACGCACCTGGGCTGCTTCGCTGCGGTGGGTCAGCAGGACATAGCTGGCGACAAGAATGAGTTCGAAGGCGACGAACAGTGTGAAGAGGTCGCCGGTCAGCATCGACAGAGCCACGCCGCTGGTGAGCACGAGCAGAAGTGGTCCGGTGAGTTCGGGGTTCGCTCCCCACGGGGTGCGGCGTTGCCCGAGTGCGAATACCTCGACGACGAGGATGGTCGCGATCGCGACGAGCAACACGAGTGCCGCGAACAGATCCGCGATCAACACGATGCCCAGGTCGGGAGCCCAACCTCCAAGACGGACTGCCGTCGTGCCGTCGTTGATGGTCCGAGCGAGCAAGACGCCAGCGAGTGCCGTCTCGGCCGCGAGCGCCGCGATGGTTACGACATCGCGGGCACGGGGAAGCGTTCGCAGTGCCAGCGCCAGACCGGCGGCGGCAATCGGGAGCGCGACCAACAGGCCGATGAGTGTTTCAGTCGTCATGGTGGCCCCTCAGTGCTTCGGCTTCGGCAAGGGCGCTGATGGCGCGGTCTTCGAGGTCGTCTTCGACGAGGTCGTCGCCGGTGAGTTCGTGCTGGCGACGAGCGAGCGCGAGCAGGAACAGGGTGAGCCCGAATGAGATCACGATCGCGGTGAGAGCGAGCGCTTGGGGGAGTGGGTTCGCGAGCTCGCCAACGGGCGCCCGGTCCGCGAGCGGTGGTTCGCCCGCCGGCCCGCCCGAGCCGAGCAGGGCAAGGACCGCGCCGTGGCCGAGCAGGGCGAACCCGAGCACGACGCGGCTCAGCGAACGGGCTGTGATCAGATGCACGCCGAAGCCAACGAGGCCGGCGATCGCGATGACGAGTGCGAGGCTCATCGGGCTTCCCCCGTCACGGGTTCGATGGCGATGTCGTCGGTGCCGAGTCCGTCCAGCACCGAATCGACCAGTCCGACGACGATGAGCACGACACCGAGGTCGAAGATGGCGGCCGTGCCGGTCTTGACCTTGCCGAGCAGCGGCAGCTCCCCGGACCAGACGACCATGTCGAGCATGCCGCCACCGATCGCGGCCGGGATGAGAGCGATGGCTGCAGCGACCATGATGCCGGCGGCCATCAGCTTGGAGCCGTTGACCGGCTCGTACAGGCCAGCGACGGTGCGAAGCGAGAGCACCGCACCGAGAACCAGCCCGGCAGCGAACCCGCCTCCGGGCTGATTGTGTCCCGCGAAGAAGAGATAGGCGGCGACGATGACGGCAAGGGGTGTTACCGCCCGTACGCCGACCGCGACGATGGGGGAGTGCACCGAGATCATGCTCGAACCTCTTCGCGAGTTGGGGGTGAGATCGGGGTCTTGGGGGTGACAAGCGCTGGTCGCCCGAGAGCGACGACGCCGAGCGCCGCGACCGCGAGCACGACGATCTCGCCGAAGGTGTCGAGGGCCCGGACGTCGGTGAGGATGACGTTGACGATGTTGTTGCCCCCGCCTTCGTCGACAGCCTCGGCGACGAGTCGCTCGGTCGGTGGCGCGGTCGCCGACGACGCCGCTCCCTCGGCCGCGATGAGCGCTGCGGCGACGCCAGCGGCGCAGAGCCCGGCGACCGCGGCGCGAACCTGGCGCCATCGAGCGCCGGTCTCGGGGAAGCTCCGGCGCAGTCGGCCCAGGCCGATCACGAAGCCGACGACGATGACCGTCTCGACCAAGAGTTGGGTCAGGACCAGGTCCGGTGCGCCATGCACGACGAAGAGGCCGGTGACCGCGAGCCCAACGACGCCGAGTGCGAGTGCGGCGCCGATCCGTGAGTCCACTTGTGTGCACCCCCAGGCGGCAAGAACCGTGGCGAGGGCGAGAGCGAGCTGGCCCGGACTGTCCGCCACGGTCATATCGCCGACCGCTTCGAGCGCGGGCTGTACGAAGATGATGCTGACGGCGGCGACGACGAATGCCATGGTCAGCACGTACACCGGCAACGAACCATGCTGCATGCGGGCCGTGATGCGGCGGGCGAGCACGAGCGTCTGATCGAGCGCGGTGTCGGCGGCGTTTGCACCGATCGTCGCAGGAACGCGCAGCTGGGCGCGGCTTCGGGCAGCCCCGAGGATGGCGCCGACGATCACGATGGCGACGGATACGAAGAATGCCTGGGTGGCGCCAGGCCAGTTGATGAGTTGGTAGACGTCGGCCTTGGCGTTCAGAGCAGCAGCGGCCCGCGTGATCGGCTTGCTGGTCGTGCCGTCGAAGATCCAGCCAAGGATCGATATGCAGGCAAGGATGGCGGCCGGGACCATGAGTGCCGCGCGGCCGGGGCTGACCGTGGTTGCGGTGCCGTTGCGGCTCGGGCCGAACACACCGAGCACGAAGTGTGTGGTGTAGGCAACCGTCAGCACCGACCCGGCGATGATGGCGCCACCGATGATGAGCCGTTCCGTGCCCGCGAGTCCGAGAGCCGCTTCGACGGCGGCTTCTTTTGCCGGGAACCCGAGGAGCGGCGGAACGCCCGCCATGGAGAGTCCGCACAGTGCGGCGATCGTCGCCGTGATCGGCATCGATCGTGCGAGCCCGCCGAGCTCGTCGATGTCGCGGGTCCCGGTACGCACGTCGACCTCGCCGACCACCATGAACAGGCCGGCCTTGAACACGGCATGGGCTGCGAGCACGGCGACGCCGGCAAACGTGGCCTTGGCCGTGCCGATGCCGAACAGGAGCACGAGGAACCCGAGCTGGGAGACGGTGCCCCACGCCAAGATCAGTTTTGCGTCGCGCTGGCGTAGCGCTCCGATCGCACCCCAGAACATGGTGAGGGCGCCCAGGGTCATCGAGAGCACCCGAAATGTGTCGGTCCCACCCAGGACCGGGCTCACGACGGCGACCAAGATGACGCCGGCCTTGACCATCGTGGCCGAGTGCAGATAGGCGCTGACCGGCGTCGGGGCCGCCATCGCGCCGGGCAGCCAAACGTGGGCAGGCACCAAGGCTGACTTCGTGGCCGCAGCGACCAGGAGTAGGACCGCGGCGATGGTTGCGGTCGTGCCCGTTGTTGGTGCCATTTCGCTCAACCGGTGCGTGCCGGTGGCATCGATCAGCACCATCATTCCGGCCAGCAGGACGAGTCCGCCGGCGCCGGTGATCATGAGTGCGCGACGTGCGGCGATTCGAGCGTTGGCATTCGCGTTCTTGTGTCCGACGAGCAAGAACGACGTGACCGAGGTCGCTTCCCAGAACAGAAATAGGGTCCAGACCGAGTCGGCCCACACAAGGCCCAGCATCGATGCGCCGAAGATCGTGAGGGTGGCCAGGAAACGGCCGAGCGTCGGCTCCGGATGGGCAAAGTAGCCGTGGGCGTAGATGACGATGAGGGTGCCGATTGCGCCGATGGCGAGGGTCAACAAAGCCGCGATCGGCGACAGCTCAAAGTCGAAGCCGAGCTGAAGTCCCTCGACCCAAACGAACGAGCTCGAACGAGTCGTTGTCGGATCGAGGAGGGCGACAAGTCCCCAAACCGCCGCGCCGGCAGGTGCCACGGCGGCGACGAAGACCGCGACAGCTCGGGAGCGAGACGCGAGCGCGAGTGCGGCGATTGCGGCCACGACATGAAGGAACAGGATGAGGAAAGGCATGGGGGTACCAGCGGTTTGTGGTGCTTCCGGAACGAGGGGTTGGAGCGTGCCGACCGAGCCAGTCGAAGGCGGTAGCCGCGCCTGGCGATGCGTGTCCGGTCAGGTTGGCCGGGCCGTTGTGGAGGCCGGTTGTTGTCGGGGTCAGTCGACGGCGACGAGCAAGTCGTTGACGCTGTGGTTGTTCTCGAGCGGGTGGCGCAGCGGGATGTCGGCGTTCACCTGGTAACGGTTGCGGCGCCCGATCCGTTCGCGTTCGACGAAGCCGGCGTCTTCGAGCTCGTGCAGGATCTTTTGCACCGCTCCGACGGTAATGCCGACCGCGTGCGCGATGTCTCGCTGTCGCAGCTCGGGGTTGCGGTAGAGGGTGATGAGAACGTGCGCGTGGTTCGTCAAAAAGGTCCAGGAAGGCACATTTGGTTCGGGATCACGCAGTTCCATCGCGCCCATCGTAGTCATTGGGACATGTCCAATTGAGTTGGTCTGTCCATCGGCTTGTTCGCTTCGTAGATCCATGTCGTCAGGCCGCGACCAGCCGCTCGGCATGAGGCCTGAGCTTGTTGAGTGAGCGGAGGATACGGCGCCGGACGGCTTCTGGAGAGACGCCTCGCTGGTCGGCAAGTTCGCTCAGCGTCCTGGCATCGGATCCATCGAGTCCGAACCGTGCGGCGATGAGCGCCGCGTTGTCATCATCGAGCTGAGCAAGGAGCTCGCGAGCAATCTGTTGGTCTCGGGCACTCAGCACTTCGGCGTCGGGCCCGGGTGCGGCGCTGGCGAGCGATTCGTGTGCGCTCGCCGCTCGGCCGCTAGCCGACGGCGCATCGAGTGATCTTGCTCGCAGGATGGACGCAGCGGCGAGGTCCAGCGCCGAGGAAGCGTGGGCGTCGTCGCTCTGGTGATCGTCCACCGAGAGTCGGCGGGCATCGCTCAGTCGGTGGGCGGGGATGCGAGCTGCTGCGATCGTCGTCTCGAGGCCCTGTTGCATCATGCGGCGAATCCACCAGGAGGCGTAGGTCGAGAAGCGCCATCCCCGGTCAGGGTCGAAGTCCTCGAGCGCCCGCTCGAGCCCAAGAATGCCGTCGTGGATGACGTCTTGGCGATCGACGTGGGCCGGGATCGGGAACTTGGCGGCGAGATGCACGACGAGGCCGATGTTGGCCTCGACAAAGTGCCGCTTGGCGATCTGACCCTGGGTGACGAGCACCTCGTCGTCGTGGCGAGGCTGTCCGGATCGGATGCGCTCATCGGCGGCGCGTCCGGCCTGGATCGTTTGTGCCAGCTCGACTTCTTCTTTTGCGGTCAGAAGCTTTCGTCGAGCGGATTTGGTTGCTGCCTGGCGGTCACGGCGCCGGGCAGTGGTGGTCGGGGCGGGTCCAGGAAGCATGGACGCATCATAGTGGACCCAATCAAATAGGCAACCTTGAATAGGTCTATTTAAAAAACGTCGTCAGAAAAGGTTTGTCAGGTTGTGCTGGTTTAGGCGGTCCATACCTTCTCACCATGGTTGCGACGACTGAACCCCGACTGAGCCGTACTCGCCCCACTCGCCGCGATGCTCCGGCGCATCCCTGTAGCGAATCACGTGGCGCGGCGCCGATCGTGGTCGCCGTCGACGGTGGCGATGAGTCTCGGCGAGCGTTGCGATGGGCCACAAAACGGGCCGGCCATCTCCATTGCCGCTGAGGTGTGATCCCAGCACTGACCGTGACCCCAAGGCTGACCCGAGGGCCGTGGGCTCGGGTTACTGGTCGGCGTTTGCCGCCGTGACGGCGAGTGCTGCGTGCTCATGCATGATGTCGCTCAACGCACTCGCTTGTTCGGCGCTCAGGCGGGTGTCCGCCCCGCCGAACCCATAGCGCTGCGCCAGCGGCATGGAGCCATACGGCTCGTCGATCAGCTCGACGGCATCTCGCGGCACCAACGTCGGATGCACCGCGCCGCAGGCGTAGGACAACTTGGTGATGTCACTGCGCAGGCCGGTCAGGTAGTTGGCCAGCCGCACCGATTTGTCCGTCGGGTCCAAGCCGCGAGTCAGCCATGAGCTGTGGGTGGCAATGCCAGTGGGGCAGTGACCGGCGTGGCACTCCTGGGCCTGAATACAGCCGATAGCGAGCATCGCTTCGCGCGCAACGCCGATCATGTCGCAACCCAGCGTGCTCGCCACCAACGCTTCGCTGCTGAACCCGAGCTTGCCCATACCAATGAAGGTCACATGCTGTTGCAGGTCGGCCTCGGCAAACTCGCGCCAGACCCGAGCAAAGCCCATGCGGAAGGGAAGCGCCACGTGATCCGAGAACGCCAATGGGGCCGCGCCCGTTCCTCCTTCGCCGCCGTCGATCGCCACGAAGTCCGGGCCTTCGCCACGGGCGTTCATCCGCTGGGTGAGCTCGGTCCAGAACTCGATCTGACCAACGGCGGACTTGATCCCGACGGGCACGCCGGTCACTGAAGCGATCGACTCGACGAAGTCGATCAGGCCATCAACGTCGCCAAAGGCCGTGTGCGCGTTTGGGCTGTAGACGGTCTTGCCGACTTCTACACCGCGGGCCTTGGCGATCTCGGGCGTCACTTTTTTCCCGGGAAGCACCCCGCCCAACCCGGGCTTGGCGCCCTGGGACAGCTTGACCTCGATACAGCGGACGTTGGCCGAGTTCACTGTTTCCACCAGCCGGTCGAGATCGAAGTTGCCGGCCGTGTCTCGACAGCCGAAGTACCCCGTGCCGAACTGGAACATGAGGTCGGCGCCGTGACGGTGATGGTCGGCGATGCCTCCTTCGCCGGTGTTGTGCATGGCGCCGGCGATCTTGCAGCCGCGGTTGATGGCCTCGACGGCTGGCGCCGACAACGAGCCGTAGCTCATGGCTGACAAGTTGACGAACGACTCGGGGCGGAACTTGTGCGGTCGGTCTCGCCACTCGCCCATGACCTTGGCCGACGGCAGCGAGGCCGACTTGTGGATCGGGGTCGTGATCGGAAAGGTGGCGTGCTTGATGATGAGGTAGCCGTCGCGATCAATGTCGTTGTCGGTGCCGAACCCGAAGTACGTGTTCTCCTGTTTTGCCGACGCGTAGACGACCCGGCGTTGATCACGGCTGAACGGTCGCTCTTCGTCATTGTCGGCAACGATGTATTGGCGGAGCTCGGGTCCAACCGCCTCGATCAGGTAGCGCAAGTGCCCGACAACGGGAAAGTTGCGGAGAATCGCGTGCCGCTTTTGGGTCACATCATGAATGAAGACCCCGACGAGCAGTACCGCGATGACGATGAGGACGATGAGCCACCAAGCCATGGCGGCACGGTACACCGGCCGTGCGGCGGGCCCGGATGTACCGGCGGGAATTGACGAGGCCGGGGCGGCGCGAATCACACCGAATCGACAGGTGCTGACGGGTACTCTTGACCCTCCCGGGCCTGTGCCCCCAGACCGATTCACGGAGTCCTCGCTGTGCCTTCCGCAACTGCGACATCAAGTGCGACGCTTCCGCTTGCGCTGTACAACACCATGTCCCGCACGGTGGAGCCGTTCTTCCCCGCCAACGGTGAGACGGTCAAGATGTACTTCTGTGGTCCGACGGTCTACAGCGAAGCCCACATCGGGAACATGCGGGCGTACCTGTTGTCGGACCTGCTCCGACGCACGATCAAACTCGCCGGCTACGGCGTCGATTCGGTCATGAACATCACCGATGTCGGCCACTTGGTCGGCGATGGCGACGACGGCGAAGACAAGTTGCAGGTCAAGGCCGCCGCCGAGCAGACCACGGCGTGGGACATCGCGGAGAAGTACACCGAACTGTTCTTCGTCGATACCGATCTGCTCAACATCTGGCGGCCCGACACCGTGCTGCGCGCCACCGACGCCATCCAGGAGCAGATCGATCTGGTCCAGGTGCTCGAGGCCAAGGGCGTCACGTACGCGACCGACGACGGCATCTACTTCGACACCGCCAAGATCGGCGACTACGGCAAGCTCACGCCCAACGACACTCGCGAGGACATCGACGGCGGTCACCGCATCGATCTTGGCGGCAAGCGCAATGCGACCGACTTCGCGTTGTGGAAGTTCTCGCCCGCCGACGCGAAACGAGACATGGAGTGGGAGTCACCGTGGGGGATCGGCTTCCCCGGCTGGCACATCGAATGCTCGGCGATGGCGATGAAGGTCCTCGGCGAGACGCTCGACATCCACGTCGGCGGCATCGACCACGTACCGATCCACCACACCAACGAGATCGCACAAAGCGAGACCGCGACCGGTGTCGAGTTCAGCCGCTTCTGGGTGCATGGTGCGTTTCTGACGCTGGCCGATGGTGACAAGATGTCGAAGTCATCGGGCGGTCCGGGTCTGTTGACCGTGCGTCAGCTCGCGGATCAGGGCTTCGATCCGCTCGACTTCCGCTATTGGGTGCTGACCGGGCACTACCGCAGCGAGATCGCGTTTTCGCTCGACAACTTGCAGGCGGCGGCGACGGCCCGCGAGCGCATGGTGCGTCGGGTTCGAGCCTTGGTCGAAGCCGTCGACGGTGACCTGCCCGACGTCGCCGATGACCCGACCTATGTCGAGTTCTGCGAAGCAATGGCCGATGACCTGAACTCGCCCCGGGCGATCGGGGCGTTGTGGAGCCGATTGCGCGATGAGTCAGCGGATGCCGCGGCGACGCTGGCCGTTGTTGCCGCCGTCGACCAGGTGTTGGGCTTCAAGCTGGTCGAGCTCGCCGAGGCGGCCGGCGGCGACGTGCCACCCGAGGTCGTTGCATTGGCCGACGAGCGGGTCGCGAAGCGGGCCGAAAAGGACTTCGCCGCTTCCGACGCGCTCCGGGACCAGATCAAGGACTTGGGCTACGAGGTGCTCGACGGTCCCGACGGCTACACCCTCGAAAAGATCTAGCCCACCACTTCCGAAATTGAGGCGGTTTAGGGGTGCTGAGAACCCCCAAACCGCATCAATTTCGGAAGGGTTGGTCAGAGCGTGGGCTTGAGGGCGTCCCAAGCCAGATCGGCCATGTATTCGTAGCCGAGGTCGCTCGGATGCACGTTGTCGGCAGCGAGGGCGCCGCGCCCCGAAGGCCAGTTCCAGATGTTGAACAGCTGCAGGCCCGGCGAGTCCTCGCCGTCCTCGAAGATCTCGTTAAGGCGGGCGGGACGCGGCCCTGGTCCGTTGAGGCGGCTCTTCCACGTACCCGCCGGTAGTCGGCTGACGCAATACTCGGCATCGCGGTAGATGCCCGTCGTGCCTCGGCGCCACATCAGGTCGTTGCTGCCAATCACCGCGGTCACGAGCGCCGGCCTGTCGAGCATGGTGTTGAGCACCGGGACCTGGCGATCAGCGACGTCGGCGAAGCGACCGCCCGACATCGACAGATTGACGAGGCGCCACGGTTCTCCCGTCGTCGACCGCAGCCGGTCGAGAACCAGATGGGTCCAGCCGTTCTCCCATGCACTCGCTCCCACGCCCTGGCTGGCCGAGTCGCCGAGCGCGACCCACAGCGGGCCGTCCTCGTAGCGGGCGATCTCGTTGTGGTGGTCCCAGCGGCGGTGGTAACGCTCGGTTTGGGCATCGATCTCGCGGACGCCCTCGCTGAAGCGGCCGATGATCTTGGGGAGGTCGACCCGGCGTTTGCGGCGCAGCCGGGGGAGCGGGGTCTTCTTCGGACTCACGTCAGGCGAAGACGTTGACAAGCCCGAGGACGATGACGACCGCCGAGACGATCGTCAAGATGAGGGCGATGATGGCAAAGACGAAGCTCGCGTCGCGTGGCGGATGTCCGCACCGGCCGATGATCTGCCAGAGGGACTCGAGCGGCTTCTCGGTCGTCAGGCGAATGCGGCGACGAGCGACCGCGCTTCCGTGCACGATGACCCAGGTAGCCAGGGTGAGTAGCAGGAAGATGACAATCAGCCAGACCGATCGCCACAGCTTGGAGCTGACCTGATTCGAGATGATCCGCTGCAACGTCGCGATGAGCGGTGAGAGGATCGCACCACCGAACAGAAACGTTGGCAGCGCCAGCTTGCTGCGCTTGAACCCGGGCCGGATGCGCTCGGTATGGATGCGGGCCCTGGTGAGCATGGGCAGGTGTTCCCAGTCGGCGGGCGAAGCAGCTTCGCGGCGCTCGTACAGGCGGTGCATGTGATCGAT
>CALLPT010000356.1 GCA_938015575.1 uncultured Acidimicrobiales bacterium | reverse complement strand
CGAGGATGGCGATCGCTGCGAGAGCAACGAGGGCCAGGAGGAGGCCGTATTCAGCCATGGCAGCGCCACGGTCTTCCTTGACGGCAGCCATCACGTTCTGGAAGCGAATCATCAGTGCAGTGGTCATGTTCATTGTCCTTTAGGTGGTCGGCACATGTGGTGCCGGTGGGTGACACAACATTGATCGGACCACCGCAGGCCGACATTAGTCAGGCACCCAAAATGCTCCCGTGTGCCCCACATTTTGTTAGGCCTCGGGACCCAGCGGGGGAGGCCGCGTCCTACAGCTGGGGGAGCGAGCGAACATTTTTGTCGGTCGGGTGTAATCCGGCGGCGGCCTGCGGCGTTTTCACGGTGACTTCTTCGAAAGGAATGAACCATGACGATTCGTCGCCGGACACCATTGCAAGCAAGCCCGCAACGAGATCGGGGGCCGATGCGCTGGCTCGCCCTGATGACCATCGTCGTTGCGCTCGTTGCAACGACGACCGCCACCGTCGCCACCGCCGAAGCGCAGCCCGACCATGTCCGCGACGCCGACCAGATCGACGACCGCGAGCATGATCTTGCCAAGCTGCGTCTGCGCTGTCACGTTGACATCGTCGGAGACGAACGAGGTGTGTTGTGCCGTTGGAGCGAAGCAATGCGAGACGATGTGCGGGGATATCAGCTCTACCGCATCGTCAACGGCGCGCCTCGCGAACTCATCGCCACCGTTCCGGCGGGCGAACGGCTGCACGCCTTCGACACCTCGATCGCTCCGGGCGACCGTGTGATCTATGGCGTCGTGGCGCGAAACACCGCCGGGCGAGTGATCGCCGTTGGCGGCCCGGTACGTCTTGGCATCGACCACTGAGTCGTGCCTGCGCCGCCGTATCCGCAAGGCATCCGGGTCCATGACTCAGGGCCTGCGGTTGCGTCGCGGCCGCGAACGAGCACCGTGACTTCCCAGCTCGAACGTCTCGACGAGCGATCGCTCGTCGAGGCGGCGCGTCATGACGCAAACGCGTTCGCCGTGCTCTATCGCCGCTATGTCGATCGGATTCACGCCTATGCCTTTCGGCGTACCCAGTCGGTGTCGGCTGCCGACGACGCGACTGCCGCGACCTTTGAAAAGGCGCTGCGGAACCTCGACCGATACCGCTGGCGCGAACCGGGCATCGGGCCGTGGCTGTTCCGTATCGCCTCGAATGAACTCGTCGATCGTCAACGTCGCCTTGCCAAGGAGTCCCGCATGCACCACGCGCTTCAATCCACACAAGCTGCCGTGGTGAGCTCGCCGTTCGACGCAGGCTTCGAAGCGGTCGAGGTCGACACCGTTCTGCGCGATGCGCTCGATGCGATTAGTCCGCGTTATCAGCGGGCGCTCGGTCTGCGGTTCTTGGCCGGGCTGAGCAACGAGGAAGCCGCCGTCGCGATGGGCGTCTCCCGCACGACGATGGCGGTACTGGTGCACCGGGCTCGAGCTGCGCTTCGCAAACAGCTGGACACATCGGGCGCTCGGGCGCAGTCGGGAGCAAGCCAGGAGGAGCGCGTCGATGAGTGACGTCCCAGGACCGGAACAATCTCGCACGCCCGGTGAACGGGCCGGGGTGAACGAAGTCGAGCGATTGCGTCGGCTCGGGCGCGCCCCAGTGCCGCCGGTCGACGCGGCGTACGCGAGTCGGCTCGAGGCCGAGCTGCGAACGCAGCACGCTTCTCGCTCTACGGGGGCGTGGCATCGGTTCGTCACCATGTCGCCACGCCTGCTTGTGGGCGCCGCGGTGCTGGCCGTCGCGCTGGTCGGTGTCATTGGCTTGACGACCCGCACGACGGATCGCGACGCCAGCTCGATCGACGTCTTCACCCAGCCCGAGGAGCGTGACGCTTCGGTGCCGACGGTGCCGGAGCCAAGCGTCGTGGCTCCGGTCGCGACACCGTCGCCGCAACCGACCGCGCTTCCTACGTCGACGAGCGAGCCCACTCGGCCCACGCCGACCTTGACCCCGCAGGAGGTGCCCACCGCGCCGCTACCGGCTGCAACGGCGGCACCAGCCGAGACGGCGCCGTTGCCGACACCGCCGCCAACCCCGACAACGGCCGCCGCTGTCGTTCCCTCGCCGACGGCAACACCCTCAATCCAGCCAACATCGACCCCGATGCCGACGGCAACACTCGCGCCGGAGCCTTCCGCCGTACCGACCGCAACCGTGGCGCCCATCGAAGCAACACCAGTTCCCACGCCGACCAGCACACCCGAGCCGACCAGCACACCAGTTCCCGTGGAGGTCCGAGCGGTGTGCGAGTCACAGACCAACGGCGATGCGGTTGGCGTTCGCTGCGAATGGGCCCCCATCACCGATGTCGACATCACCGGCTTTCGGGTCATGCGAACACGCAACGGAGGCGTCCGAGAGGTCGTGTCCGAGCCGCCTGCCGGCGCCACGACCGTGATCGACCGAGCCGTGCGTCCGGGCGACACGATCGTCTATCGCATCCTGGCGCTTGCCGGCGACGCGGTCCGCGGTGAGTCTCTGCCGATCGCCGTGAACGTGCCCGGCTGAGCCGACACTCGAGGCCTGGGGTCCGGAATGCCGGCCCATGTCATAGGGTTGAAACATCGTGTCATTGACCTCGACGATGTCTGCGGAGACGTCGCTGGCGGCCCGCTACGTCGCTGTGCGCGCTCGAACCGAAGCACTCGCGTCTGTACTCGCGCCCGAAGACCAAGTCGTGCAGTCCATGCCCGATTGCAGCCCAACCAAGTGGCATCGAGCCCACGTCACCTGGTTTTTCGAGACGTTCGTGCTGGCGCCGTTCGGCGACGGCTACGAGCCGTTCGACGACGAGTTCGCCTTCCTGTTCAACTCGTACTACGAAGCGGCAGGCCCGCGCCACACCCGGGCGGAGCGAGGCAAGATCACCCGGCCGAACGTCGCCGAGGTCGGCGCCTACCGAGCCCATGTCGACGCCGCGATGGTGGCGCTTCTCGATGGCGACCTCGCCGACGATGCTGCCGAGCTGGTCGAACTCGGCTTGCATCACGAACAACAGCATCAGGAATTGCTGCTGATGGACATCAAGCACTTGTTCTCGCTGAACCCGACCGCGCCGACCTATCACTCGGTCACGAACGAGCCAGCCGCAGCGACGCCGATGGGATGGGTGAGCATCGAGGGCGGGATCGTCGACATCGGACACCACGGCGACGGGTTCAGCTACGACAACGAACTGCCGCGCCACCAGGTGCTGTTGCGTCCATTTGAGCTCGCCGATCGACTCGTGACTTGCGGTGAGTGGCTCGAGTTCATGCGCGATGACGGCTACCAGACGGCCGCCCACTGGCTCTCCGACGGGTGGCACACCGTCAACAATCGTGGCTGGCGGGCCCCCGAGTACTGGTACGAGATCGACGGCGTCTGGCACACCTTCACCCTGTCCGGGATGCGACCCGTTGATCCTGCCGAGCCGGTCTGCCACGTGAGCTACTTCGAAGCCGACGCGTACGCGTCGTGGGCGGGTGCCCGCCTGCCAACCGAGTTCGAATGGGAAACTGGCGCATCGCGCGGTCAGGCCGTCGGAGCCCGGCCGTCTTTCCATCCGGCTCCAGCCGATGAACCCAACGGCGATCTCCGGCAGATGTTCGATGAGCTGTGGCAATGGACCTCGAGCTCGTATTCGCCGTATCCCGGTTTCGTCACCGCCCCTGGCGCGGTCGGCGAATACAACGGCAAGTTCATGGTCAACACCTGGGTGCTACGTGGCGGGTGCGTGGCTACGCCGCCCGAACACGCGCGGCCCACCTATCGCAACTTCTTCGGGCCCGGAACCCGCTGGCACTTCAGCGGCCTCCGCCTCGCCCGCGACGCCTGAAGGGACCTGGCACGGCAATGACGCCCGAAATCGATGTACACCTCGCGCCCGGATGGTGGCGGGCAACGCTCGAATCCGAGATTCGTGCCGGCCTTACCGCCGACCGCAAGGCCATCCCCGCCAAGTGGCTCTACGACGAACGCGGCAGCCAACTCTTCGACGAGATCACTCGACTCGACGAGTACTACCCCTTCCGCGCCGAACGAGAGATTCTGCAAGAGCACAGCGTCGCCATTACGGCGGCGAGCACGGCGGACACGCTCGTCGAGCTCGGATCGGGCACGAGCGAGAAGAGTCGCGTGCTGCTCGATGCGATGCGGCGCAACGGTCAGCTCAAGCGCTACGTCCCGTTCGATGTGAGCGAAGAGATGCTGAGGATCGCTGCTGTCGAAATCGCCGAGGCGTATCCCGGCATCGAGGTCCATGGCATCGTCGGTGACTTCGATCGCCACATTCCCGACGCACCGGTGCGCGGCCGAGGCATGATCGCGTTTCTCGGCAGCACCATCGGCAATCTCGAGCCGGGCATGCGGGCGCCATTCATCGACGATGTGGTCAAGGCGCTCGATCGCGACGGTTCGTTTCTCGTCGGAACCGATCTGGTGAAGGACGTCGATCGTCTCTGGGCGGCCTACAACGATGCCGAAGGGATCTCGGCCGAGTTCAACCTGAACATTCTGCGCATGCTCAACCGCGAACTCGACGCGAACTTCGACCTCGACAACTTCCGCCATTCGGCCGAATGGGATGCGGAGAACGAGTGGATCGACATCGGCCTGCGCAGCCTCGCCGATCAACGAGTGAGGATCGGGGCGCTCGACCTGACGATCGATGTCGCCGAGGGCGAAGAGATCCACACCGAGATCAGTGCGAAGTTCCACCTCGACGGGATTGCCGATGAGCTTGCCGGGGCCGGCCTGGAGTTGGTCGATCAGTGGACCGACCGCCGCGGTGACTTCGCCCTGACCCTGGCGCGAAAGCCGTAGTCGTCTCCCACCGGGCCGCACCCATCGTGGAGAGCCACTTACTAGGGTGCGGCGATGGCTGATCTGACGCTGGACGAAATCGAAGCAACCTCGCGACAAGCGCTCGTGCGCCACGGTGCGCGAGATGACATCGCCGCGTCGGTCGCCCATGCGATCCGGGTCGCGGAGTCGCGCGGGAACAAGATCTGCGGGCTCTATTACCTCGAGAGCTACTGCCTCCAGCTGGAGTCGGGTCGGATTCCATCGAGTGTCGATCCCGAGGTACACCACGATCGTCCCGGTTCGGTGCGTGTCGACGGCAAGCTCGGCTTCGCCCAGTGGGCGTTTGCCGCCGGGTTCGACCAGGCGGTAGCGGCCGCTCGTGCGACCGGTATCTGCGGCTACTCGGTCGAGCACACTCACACGTGCACGTCAGTCGGCTACTTCACCGAACAGTTCGCCCGACAGGGACTACTTGCGATCGGCTGCACCAACGCAACGCCGCGCGTCGCCCCTCCGGGCGGAAACGTGCCACTGCTCGGCACGAACCCGATCGCGATGGCCGTGCCGGATGGCGCTGGCGGCGTTTCGTTCCAGTTCGACTTCTCGACGAGCGCCGTTGCCCTGGGGACCATCACCCGCGCGAAGGCCGCCGGCGAGTCGATCCCGCTGGGATGGGCAGTCGACGGCCAAGGCAATCCCACGACGGATCCGGCTGCCGCACTCGAGGGGTCACTGCAATCGGCGGGCGGCTACAAGGGCTACGGCTTCGGCCTGATGGTCGAGCTCCTGGCATCTGCGCTCACGGGCGGGCGTCGCAGCGTCGACGTGCCACCGCTCAAGGCGCCCACAGGTGAACCCCATGACCTCGGGCAGTTCTACATCGTGATCGATCCTGGCGCGTACAGCGGCGACGGGTTCCACGATCACCTCGTGTCGTTGGCGGCGTCGATCGCCGAGCAACCGGGTGCGCGCCTGCCAGGCCAGAACCCGGTCGAGCACGATCCGGTCGCGGTCGAAGATGATGTTTGGGCGCTCGTGACCGGGCTCGCCGGCTAGCTCGAATGGTGAGCATCGTCGGGCGGCGGGTGCCTAGGTTGCGGCCATGGCCATCTTCCACGTGGCGACCAACACGCCGTCCAAGTCCGACCTGATCGCGCCATGGCTGCACGAGCAGCCGTGGGGGCCGAACCGGGCTGGCCCGATCGAACTGCTCGGCGGCTTCCATCTCGATGATCCCGATGGCGAGGTCGGGATGCAGGTGTTCGTCGTCGCCGCAGGTGGTCGGCGTTTCCAGGTGCCGCTTACGTACCGGGCGACACCGCTGCCCGCGTTAGGCGACGCAATGCTTGGCGAGATGCAGCACTCGGTGCTCGGCGCGCGATTCGTGTACGACGGTCTTGCGGACGAGCGATTCGTGACCGTGCTGGCGGGCGTAGCGCTGCACGGGTACGGACAGGCGCTCGGCTTCGCCGCACACGGTGGCCGGTGGTACTCGGTGCCCGACGAGATCATCCTGCACGGACACGATGTGGTGCGACGTCGCGTCGCCGTTGACAGGTTCGCCGCGTCAGCCGAACCGTCACAGGTGTCAGACACCGTTACGGGTGGGGAGGCGGTGATGCGTAACGACGAGGTGGAGTTGACGGTGTTTCGACTGGTCGAGGAGCGTCCGGCGCCGGCCATCGGTGTGAGCGCGACGTGGCCGGGCCAAGCAACGCCGGTTCCGCTGGTCGCGGCGCGCCTGTTGGTGCCACCCGCGAGCTCGTCGACGAGCTAGCGGGTCAGCGCGAGGGGGAAGTCGGTGAGCAGCTCCGGTCCGGATTCGGTGACCACGTATTGGTTCTCGAGCTTGACTCCCTCGCCGCCACGGCGAGGGCCGATGTAGCTCTCGACGGTGAAACACATGCCGGGCTCGACCAGACCGTCGTAGCCGACGTCGTCCCAGGCATGAGGGAAGTACACGCACGGGTACTCGTCGCACTGGCCGACACCGTGGAACAGACACGAGTAGTGGCGGTAGTCCTCGATCGGCGGGAACCATGCCTGGTGGCTGAGCTCGTAGAAGGTGCGGCCGGGCGTGAGCAGCTCGACGTTGCGAGTCAGCTGCTCCATCGCCATGTCGAAGATCTGGCGCTGGTGCGCATTGGGCGAAACGTCGCCCACGACCCAGGTGCGGCTGATGTCGGTCATCATCCCGTACGGGCCGACCAGGTCGGTGTCATAGGCGAGGATCTCGCCCGCTTGGATGACACGGGCGCTGGCCTCTTGCATCCACGGGTTCGTGCGCGGCCCCGACGACAAGATCTGCGTCTCGATCCATTCGCCGCCGCGTCGGATATTGCCCGCGTGCAGGATCGCCCACACGTCTCGCTCGGTCATGCCAGGCGTGAGGGCGTCGAGCATCTCGGCCATCGTCGCCTGGCACGCATGCGCCGAACAACGCATCGCTCGGATCTCATCGGGTCCCTTGATTCGCCGGGCGAGCTCCATCACCCGCTGACCGTCGCCGATCGTGAAGCCGGCCGCCTCGAGATGGCGGTAGCAGTCGATGGGAGCACCGTCGATGGCGATCCTGGCTCCGTGGCCGTGGCGTTCGGTGATGAGTTCGGTCATCTCCGTGGCCCAACGTGCCATCTGCTCGTCGCGGCGGTCGCCAGCGGTGAAGTAGTTCACGCCGATCGCCGGTCGCACCTCGGCAATGACATGACTGTGGCCGGAGAAGAACTCGCATCCGGTGTAGTCCCAGACGACGACGTGGCCGTCGGCGCCGATCCACGCGTACCGAGTGGCGTTGTGCATGACCCAGAGCTGCATGTTGGTCGTGTCGCTCACGTACCGGATGTTCATCGGGTCGAGCACGATCATGCCGTCGTAGCCGTCAGCCTCGAGCTGTGCGACGGTGCGGTCAACCCGGTATTGACGCATCGCAGGCAGGTCCGGCAGTTCCAGCCCGTCGGCGATCCATGCCTCGGTCTGTGCCGAACCAGGGCCGATGACCAGGTGATGACCGTCGGTGGCGGCGTGCAGGTTCTCGCGTGACCGGTCCGTGAGCGAGGCGACGACGCGACTCTCGTGGTGCATGTTGGTCATCGTCGCAGAGCGGGGAGTTCTCCTGCGCCCCGAATCCCATGACCGCGCGTCATGACCGAAACGCGGCAATAACCGGCGCGAAGTCGCTGACTGCCTCGGGGTAGCCGACATCGGCCAGGCTCACGATCGCCGTCTCGACACCTGCGTGGGCCAACCGGGAGAACCGGTCGATGTGTTCGGTAACCGTTCCCGCGTTGCGTCCTTCGATGAACCGGTGTGCGCTGACCGAAGACGGCCGCAGTTCGTCGATGCGTGCCTGCAGCTGTTTGGTGTCGGTGGCGCTCAGGATCGGAGAGAGCTGAGTGATCTCGACCTCGGTTGGGTCTCGGTCGATCTGGTCGCAGTGGCGGTGCAGGACGTCGACCTTGTGCTTGATGATGTCGGGCTCGCCGAAGAGGTTGCACGCGTCGCCATAGGTGGCCGCGAGCCGCAGGGTCTTCTGCTCTCCCGATCCTCCGACAAGCAGGGGGATGCGTTCTTGGATCGGGCGGGGATAGCCGCGTGCCTCGGGGGTCGAGAACGCACGTCCCTCGAAGGCAGGCGTTCCGGGTCCCCACTGCAACGGCAGGAACTCGAGGGCGTCTTCGAGCAGGTCATAGCGCTCGGCCAGCGGCGGGAATCGATAGCCGTGGGTTACGTGCTCGCGCTCGAACCACCCGGCGCCCAGCCCGCACACGGCCCGGCCTCCGCTCAGCACATCGAGCGTCGCCAGGATCTTGCCGAGATGGGCGAGGTTGCGATGGGTGACGCAGGTGACGAGCGCACCGATCCGCACACGAGTGGTCCGGGCCGCGAGCCAGGCGAGCGCGGTGTAGGCCTCGAGCATGGGCTCCCAGTCGCGGCCCACCTGCGGGATTTGCATGAAGTGGTCCATCACCCAAATGCTGTCGAAGCCAGCCTGCTCCGCCTCGGCGGCGACCTGGCCAAGCCGAGCGGCAAGATCGGCGGTCTCGCCGGGCCAGTCCCAGGCGCTGATCGACAGACCGAACCGAAGCCCCGTCGCAGTGCCGGACGGCCGATCAAGCAAGGTTCGGGCGACGATGACGACCTCGGACGGCGCATGGACCTGGTCGAATCCATCACCGAGTTCGTCGCCGAGGTCCTCCCATTTCGCCAGCTGGGCGCTGAGCACTTTTGACGGGACGGGTGTTGCCCGGCTCCGGTTGCGCTTCCGAACTGCCGCTGCCGGCTCGTCGAACCGGACAAGATGGATCGGCGCCCCATGGGCGTGCGCGATGGCGCGCCACCGTTCGAGGCGCTCGCGGTCCATGCCGAGCGTGTCGATGACGGTGAGCAACCCGCGGGCGAGCCGGCGTTCGACGATCTGATCGAGCACCGCAAAGGCGTCGTCGCTGGCGCCGAGGTCGTGTTCATGTTCGCCGACCACCGAGCGCAGATGATCCGATGAGACGATCTGGTTCGGGTCGAAGTGGGTGGTTGCCCAGGTGGACTTGCCGGACCCCGAGGGTCCGGCCAACACCACGAGTGCGTTGGTCGCTAACCGAATCCTCACCGCTGCAGTCTGGCACTCCAGGCCGAGCTATACGGCCGCCGGCCCGCCTGAGCGGGTCTGCTCGGTTGGCCTACTTGGTACGGATTGCGCCGAAGGGCTCGTTGGTCACCGTGCCCTGCACTTTGTTCCCGCTGCCCGTCACGATGTCGAGCACGGTGCCTGGTTCATGATGAGGAGACTCGACCTGGGCGATGCCGATCCAGCGATCGAGGCGCTTGCTCCACGTGGCGTTGCGCAGCATGCCGACCTGTGTTCCGGCGATCGACGCTGGCCACGGATTGCGGCACCACTCGGCGACGTCTTTGTTGCCGTTGAGCGTCACATTGACGATCGGGCGACGAACCGGCCGCTTGAGCCGCTCGAGCAGCGCGCTGCGACCACAGAAGTCGATGTCGGCATCGAGCGAGGTGTAGGCGCCCAGGCCAGCCTCGATCGGGTCGGTATCGGGATCGTTGTCGGAGCGATGGCTGAGAAGACCGCTCTCCAAGCGCTCTGGCTGGTTGGGGTTGCCGGGGCCGATGCCGTACTTGTCGCCGGCGGCCATCATCAGATCCCACAGGCGGTTGCCTTGTGTCCCGTCGGTCAGGAACAACTCGAACCCGCCTTGCTTGCTCCAGCCCGAACGGCAGAGCACGACAGGGATGCCATCGATGTCGACCGGTGTGTGGTGGAAGAAGCCGAGGCTTTCGACGAGCTCGGCGCCAAAGATCTCGCGTGCCATGTCGTCGGCCAGCGGTCCTTGCAACGCAAGCGGTGACACATCCGGCTCCGAGACGGTCACGTCGTCGCCGCGTTCGCCTGCGATGGCGCTCACCCAGAGCAGCATGTCGCTGTCGGCGATCGAGATCCAGTAGCGGTCCTCGTCGACTCGCAAGATGACCGGGTCGTTGATGAGGCGCCCCTGGTGGTCACACATCGGGGCGTAGCGCGCCCGGCCGATCTTGAGCCCGGTCAGGTCGCGAGCCGAAACGTACTGCGCGAGCGCTGCCGCGTCGGGCCCCTCGATCTGGACCTGTCGCTCCGCGGCGACATCCCACAGCGCGACCCGTTGCGTGAGACGTTCGTACTCGGCGTCGGGATCGCCGTAGCCGGTCGGCATGTACATGTTGTTGTAGATCGTGAACGAGGAAACGCCCGCAGCAACCGTCGAGTCATAGAAGGGCGACTTGCGAATACGCGAGCCGATGCTGATTTGGGCCATGAGAGTTCTCCAGCGTCGGTGACCGTGTCCTCACGGCACATCGACTGCACAGTCTGGCACCAAATTGACAAAACTGGACGATCGTTCAGGACGTCGACTTCTCGCCGTCAGGAGGCCAGTGCCTCGAGGAGTGCACGGGTCGGTTCATCGGCGGGAAAGAACAGCTCGATTCGGAATTCGGACAACGCCAAGTCCTCGGCGGTGCCGAATTGGGCGATCGTCGAGAACATCGAAACGAGTGCATCGCCGAGCCGCAAATCGATCGTCACGATCGGCGGAAACGCTTCGTCACTGGGGGCGAGCTCCGGGTCGTTGGCCAGCTGCGCTATCGCGGCATCCAGAATGTCATCGCCACCGAGCGCCGCCGACTCAGTACGCAACCGCGAGTGCATGAACCGGCCGACTGCGGACCAATTGTCGATCAAGTCGCGTACGCCGCCGGCTTGGGTCATCTGGGCAAGGAAGTCGACCTCCTCGGGCAGGCCAAGGGCGGCGAACATCGTGCGAGCCGCCTGGTTGAGATCGACCACCTTCCAATGGCGGTCCAGTACGACGGCTGGATAAGGGTCGTGGCGGTCGAGTGTCCATTGGAGCGCTGCGTGGATCGGCGCCATTGCTTCGGCGTCGAGGTCGTGTCGGTGCCACATGGGAGAGAAACCCGCAGCGGACAGCATGCGGTTCCGTTCGCCTCGCGGGAGTTCCAAGGTCTCGGCGAGGTGCAGCGCCATCGGCCGGCTTGGCTTGGACCGGCCCGACTCGAGAAACGAGATGTGGCGGGCCGAGACCTCGGCCGCATTGCTCAGATCGAGCTGGCTCATGCGACGGATGCCCCGCCACTCCTTGAGGACCGTCCCGAACGTCGTGGCTGTCATGTCGCAACGGTACGCGTGCGAGGTAGGTAGGTCACTTACCTGTGACGTAATTGAGCTCGTGTCCCCGGTGACGCACCGTGGGGCAATGAGCACCACAACAACAGCCAAGCAATCCAACCAAACGTCCGCTGTCGGATCAGACGCGCGGGTCCTCGCCGGTGTCGAGCGGGGTGTGAAACTCGCCTCGATCATGACGGTCGCAACGGGCCTCTTCTTCGCCATTGCCTCGACCGCGCCGACCGATGGTGTCGTGCGACAGTTGCTCGACCTGGTCTTCTTTCGACTTGGCGACGGACCGAGCGAGCTGGCCGACTCGCATCACCTGGCCAACGCGATTCTTGGCGGTGTGATGGTCGGCTGGGGGGTCACCGCTTGGCTTCTCGTGGATCGTTTCCTCGGCCTGGCACCGCGCGACGTCAAGCGAGTCCTGCTCACCGGGCTCGGCGCCTGGTTCATCGTGGATTCGTCGGGCTCGATCGCAAGCGGCGGTTGGCTCAACGCCGTGCTCAACATTGGCTTCTTGGCCATGTTTCTGCTTCCGCTGCGACGTATTACCTGAGTGATTCGGCGATGGTTGGGGCATATGGCCCGGAGGCCCCCAATCCTCGTTAGGTCTGCCGACTCAGCGGTCGAAGGCGATTGATCCCGGCTCGTCATATTCGCGGCGCACCCGCCGTTGAAGACAACGTGACCACCCGAGACACCTTCCGCCAACGGGTCGCGACATCGCGTGACCGCGGTGCCGTCCTGGTGCTGACCGGCATGAGCCTTGTATTGCTGCTCGTCGCCGGCGGTCTCGCCGTTGACCTTTCCGCCCTCGATCGCCGCGGCCAGACCTTGCAGAACACCGTCGACGCGGCCTCGCTCGCGGGAGTCGCCGTATGGGCCGAGACCCTCGACGAACAAGAAGCGATCGCCGCCGTCGAACGAACCGTCGAATTGAACGGCATCGAAATCGGCGACGAGGTCCAGATCTCGATCGAGTTCCCGACTTTTGACTCGGTCACCGTCGAGCTGATCGACGTCGAGCCCGAGGTACTCCTCGGCGGTGTGCTCGGGTTCGGAAGCGATGTCCGACGAGACGCAACGTCTCGCTTGCGCAGCTGCGAAGTCGACTGCGGTCGAACCGTTGAATTGCCGCCACCGTTCCAGCCGCTCCAAGCAGATGGCGATGGCGACGGGTTCCTGCCGATCGTGGTTGGCGACCGGATTTACGCCATCAACCACGGCAACAATCGCATCCACTGCGTCGACCAACGCACAAGTCAAGAGTGTTGGCCATCGCGTCAGCTGTTCCCGCACGACGACGATGCCACCACGATGTTCATCGCGCACCATTATCTGCTCGACGGTCGCATCTACTACCTGGTGTGGGAAGGCGAGACCGAGCAGTACAGCGCATCGCGTGAGCCGCAGACGTTCCTGAACCTGACCTGCTGGGACACCCGAACCGATACCCCGTGCACACAACGGGCGGAGATTCGCAATGCCGGCCAGGGCATCATGGCGGGCACGCCGAACGGCATCTATGTCTTCGCCGGCAACCTCAAAACGCATTGCTACGAGCCGCCGAGTCTGGTGGAACGCTGCCCCGGTTACGGCGGCGGTGGTCGAGTCGAGGAACTTCGCAAAGAGGGCCGCGGCTTTAGGCAGTGGTGGTCCAACCGCATGACGACCGGCGACTACGTGCATTTCGATGATCGCATCTATTTCACCGCAAGCCGTGATGACGGCATGGTCTGGCTCGCTTGCTGGTCCAAGAACCGTGAATGCCGTGGATTCGACGCACCGCCGGTGAACGACACCGGCAGCGTGCGCCGCGAGGACTTCGACGATCTGCTCGCCGGACGCCTGTTCCTGCACCGCGACCCGAGTGGGAACCCCGACGCTGTCTGCACCGTCGGTGCCCGCGTGCGAGTCGAGTGCTACGACCCGTACACGGCCGAACGAGTGCCAAGCGCAGAGTCGAACATGGCGATCACGACCGACAACATGCGGATCGACCTCGATGGTCGTCTGTTGGGTGTCATGACGTACCACCCGGCCACCAACCGACTCTTCCTGGTGAGTGACATCGATACCTCGACGACGTACTGCCACGACTTCACGACCCGCTCCTATTGCGGCGCGTACTACACCGATTCTCCTTGGGGTCCCACCCTGACCTATGGGTATGACCCGGGCGCCGACTGTCTGATTGGACTCGGCCACGCACAGATCTTCTTCACCCTCAAGCCCGACATGTCGGGTGAGTGCACGGGTACCGACACGGAGATCCGCATTGATCCTTGCCGCTGTGGTGGCGAGGTCAGCTGGCCGCCGGTCGCGACGATCAACACCGAAGGCCTTGCCACATTCGAATACCGCATCCTCGACCCTGACGGCAATCAACTCGTGCCGGTTGATGGTGACGGTGAAAGCGGCGTGCCGCTCGGCCCCGATGGCACCATCGATCTGAGCGAAATCGACACCTCGCTCGAGTACATCACGCTCGTGATCTTTGCCGAGGCAGCGTTCGGCGAGAACCCCTGGGGTCCCGGTGAGAACCCACCAACGGTTGTCATTGGTACCCGAGACCGCTTGCCCCGACTCGTCGAGTAGGCGGCAACGGTGCCGGCGGCGATCAGCCCCGCATCCGGTCAGCTCCGGCATCCCAGAGCACCTCGCTGAGCTGGGTCGCTGAGCGCATTTCGCCGCA
>CALLPT010000355.1 GCA_938015575.1 uncultured Acidimicrobiales bacterium | reverse complement strand
CGCCAAGCGAACCAAAACGCTGGCCGCGTTCGTTGCCCTCGTCCTCGTCGCCATGCTTGCGCCGGTCGTGCGCACAGCTCCGGCGGCAGCCCAAGGCCCGGCAAACTTCGTCTTCCACGGCGGAGGTTGGGGTCACGGCGTTGGCATGAGCCAGAACGGCGCCCGCAACATGGCCGCACAGGGCTATGGCCACGTCGGGATCCTCAACTTCTACTACCCGAACACGGCGATCCTGCCGACGCAGCCGCTCGACAACATCCGTGTGCACGTCGGTGACGCAACCCGCGTCGAGTTCAGCTCCGAAGGAAGCTTGCTGTTCGAGCGCAACGGCGTCGGCATCAACTCGCTCGGCTCCGGCACGATCCAGGTCAGCGCCCACGACGGCGGCCTTCAGATCGGCAGCGTGTGGACACCAACCTCGCCGAGCGAACCGGTCATGCTTTCGTTCCCGCAGCCGGTCAAGATCTCGAACAACGGCCATCGCTACCAGTGGGGCAAGATCCAGCTCACCGTCAAGAACGGCAAGGTTCGCGTGGTCGAAATTCTCGGCCTCGAAGAGTACGTGGCCGGCATCTCCGAGATGCCCGCGGCATGGCCGCTCGAAGCCCTGATGGCCCAAGCCATCGCGGCCCGCACCTATGCCCACGAGGTCACCTTGCACCGGCGTGCCTCGGCCGAGTGGGCCCAGGAGTACGACATCAGCGGAACAACCGTCGACCAGAACTACATCGGTTGGGACGCCCAAGACAGCGCGTGGGACCAGAAGTGGCTCGCCGCTGTGAAATCAACCGCCGGCGTCGAAATCGTCGACAGCGCGGGTCCGGTACGTGCGTATTACTCGGCATCCAACGGTGGTTGGACCGAGACTGCGTCCTATGTCTTTGCCAACGATGTGGCTCACACCGTGGCGGGGCCGGACCCATTCGACGCCGGTGGTCACAACTGGACCGAGTGGACCCGCACCTATTCACAGACGGCTATGAGCCGTTGGCTGAACGCGTACGGGGACACCTCGGTCGGCACGCTGACCGCGATCAATGTGCTCGGCGGCGAGGGCCCATCGGCGCGAATCGACAAGGCGACCGTCGAACTCGTCGGTACCTCGGGCACCAAGCGTGTGACCGGCAAACGACTCATGGTGGTCATGAACGCCGGCATCTTCGGCCAAGGCCTTGGCCTCGACGACCATTTGCCCGGCACTTTCGTGACGATCGGTAACGGGTCGAGCGCCGGCTATCCGCAGCCGACCGGCCAGGCCGTCGTCCCACAGGCGACGCCCGATCCGAGCGACACTGCCGACACCGACGGGGCAGCACTGCCCGAAGGCCTCGGGCCGGCACCTGGCACCGGCGTCGCTCCCTTGACGATTGCCGATGGCAGCGCTGAGGACGCCGCCGAAGACTCAGCTCTCGAAGAAACTGCCTCCAGCGATGCTGGCGAAGAAACCCCCGGTGCTCCGACATCGTTCGCGCCGTCACCGGAGAGCATCCGGCCCGGTACGGGCGTCGCTCCGTTGCCGGCTCCGTCCGCATCGGGCACCGCACCGGAACCCGACGTTGCGCCCGCTCCAGGAACGGGCGTTGCCCCGATCCCAGCCGCCGGCACCGAGAGCAGTAGTACCGAGAGCAGTGGCACCGAGAGCAGTGGTGCGCAGAGCCCCGACGTGACGCCAGCGGTGGGCGAAGGCGTCGCCCCGCTCCAGCTCGACCCCGGATCGGCGTCCGGCGCATCGACCCCTCCCGAAGGCACCCGCCTGACGCCGGGCACCGGCGTCGCGCCGGTGACCGCTCCGGTCGACTCGTCGGGTGGCACCGGCGGCGGCAACGCCGCGGCGCCGCTTCCGACCGGAGCTGAGGTAGCGGTCGGTACCGGCGTTGCCCCCATCGCGGCAGCCGACACAGCCGGCCTGGCGAGCGCGGTGCTGCTCGTGACCCGAACCGCCGATGTCGAGACCTCGCCTGCGCAGTTCCGAGTGATCACCCCGGGTGATGCCTTGGCTGACGAGGCCGAGGCCCGCCTCGCCCAGCTGCAAACCCAGGCCGCGGTGGCCCTGTTCGCGGACTTCGACATCGATGGTTACGTGCGCGCGGTTGCGCCTCGCCCCGTCCATGGTGTCTGCACGGCCACTGACTGGGGTATCACCTGTGTGTCACTGAGCGCGCTCAAGGATGTCCAGGCCGAGGCCGATCAGGGCTGATGCGGCCCTGGCCCGCAGACTGACGTGACCACCGACGGTGTCACGCCGATCGAAGCGGCGCCTCAGGTGGCCGGCCTGTTTCCGGACGAGCGCGTCGCGGTTCGGCGCGTCATCGCACATGCCGGGCACCAAGCTTCGTTGCTGCCCGAGGAGCGTTCGGCGATCGGTGACATGGCGCCCGGTCGCCGAGACGAATTCGCCTCGGCCCGAGCTGCCGCTCGCGAGGCGCTGGCGGCGATCGCTCCCTCCTTGGTGGCTGGCATTGCACGCGGGCCGCAGCGCCAGCCGGTCTGGCCTGACGGTGTGACGGGCTCGATCACGCATACGAAAGGCCACTGTCTGGCGGCCGTCGCCCGTCGCTCTAGCGACAGCGACAGCGACAGCGACGAGGATTTTGTCATCGGCCTCGACGCCGAAGAACGGGACCGAGTGACACCTCGGATCGCCCGTCGGATACTGGTGCCCGCAGAGCTGGAGCGGGTCGAAGCCGTCGACGACGAGCAGGGCCAGGGTCTCGTGGCCGCCACATTTGGGCTCAAAGAGGCGTTCTACAAGGCGCATCACCAGCTTGAGCCCCGCTACTTGGGGTTCGACGTGATCCAGGTCGACATCGACGGCGACGGCCTGGCGCGATTCGCCTCGACCGGTGCCGCGTTGGCGATCGACCCCGCGTCGGACGTCTCGGGCCGTGTGACCGAGATTGATGGCCGCATGATCGCAGCTGTCTGGATTCGACGCTCGGTCCGCTCGACCCCTCGCCGGTGACGGGTACCCTCGGCGCCGTGACGAAGATTGTGATCATCGGCGGTGGCCCAGCCGGAACCACCTGCGCAACCTACGCGGCCCGCTTCGGTGCCGAGGTGGTCCTCATCGAAGACCAAATCATCGGTGGTGCTGCGCACCTCTTGGACTGTGTGCCCAGCAAGGCGATGATCGCCACGGGCGGTGCCATGGCCTTCTTGCAACGCAGCGAAGGCATGGGCCTCGAAGACGTCGACCCGCGCATCGACCCGGCTGCGCTCGGCCTGCGCCTGTCGGGGATCCGCAACCGATTGAGCGGCTCGTCGTCGAGCCTGCTCGAGTCGCAGGGCGTCCGCATCATCGATGGGCGAGGCTCCTTCATCGATCCTCACACCGTGCTCGCGAATCACAACGACGGCACCGTCGAAGAGATCCAGGCCGATGTTGTCGTGCTGAGCACGGGAAGTCGTCCCCGCATCCCCGATTGGTGCGAGGTCGACGCAAACCGGATTCTGACGACCCGCGACGCCTATCCGCCCGATGAGATTCCCGAGCACCTTGTTGTCGTCGGGTCCGGCGTCACCGGTGTCGAATTCGTCCACATGTTCACCAGCTTCGGTTCCAAAGTCACCCTGATCGTCAGCCGTCAGCAGGTGCTGCCCGGCAAGGATCCCGAAGTCGCCGCGGTGCTCGAAGCGGATTTCCTGAATCGCGGGGTCAACTTGCTCAAGGGCGCCCGGGCAACGACGATCGAGGTCGAAGACGATGGCGTGCTCGTGCTCTGCGACGACGGCCGCAAGGTCCAAGGCTCACACGCCCTGCTGGCCATTGGTTCGGTTCCGAACTCCGATGGGCTCGGCTTGGACAAGGCCGGCATCGAGACCGAGTGGGGCTACGTCACGATCGACGACGACTGCCGCTCCAGCGTGGCGCACATCTACGCGGCGGGTGATCTGTCGGGCAAGCTGCCGCTTTCGTCGGTCGCCTCGATGCAAGGCCGCAAGATCGCCGAAACGATCATGGGTCGCGCCACGCATGGCGCCAATCGGGTCGACTACGACAAGGCCGCATCGGCCATCTTCACCGAGCCAGAGATCGCCGATGTGGGTCTGGCCGAAGCCGACGCATTCGCCGAGGGTCGCAAGATTCGCGTGACCAAGGTGCCATTTGCGACCTCGGCCAAAGCGCTCATCAACGACGATTCGCGTGGGTTCATCAAGATCCTGTCTGATCCAGCGACGGGCGAGGTCCTGGGCGGTTCGATCGTCGGGCGCCACGCGGCCGAGTTGATCTCGGTGATCGCGCTCGCTGTCACCGCCAGCCTGACGGTGCGCGACATCTACGACAGCCTGCTGGTGCATCCGACGCTGGCCGAGCTGATCACCGACGCTGCCGAGTGACGGTTCGCGCATGAGCGATCTGCACGACGAGGTGGGCGCCGAGTCCGAAGATGATGGTGGCGGAGACCCGTTGGCCAGCATCGGCCAACGCGTCGGCGCCCGCGTCATCGACTGGCTTCTCATCTTTGCGATCACGGCCTCGATCGGCCTGGTCGCAGTTTCGGGCGACCCGCAACAAGACATTCCGGTGTGGGCGACGCTGTCGTCGCTCGGCTTCGTGTTCCTCTACGAGACCCTCGGCGTGGGCCTGCGGGGCCAAACGCTTGGCAAGGCCGTCCTTGGTATCGAGCTGGTGTCGTTGGCGAGCGGTGAACGCCCGAGCCTGTTGGCAGCGGGGGTGCGGGCGCTGCCCGTCGTGGTGCTCATGACACTGTTGCAGCAGTTCGCGTACCCGGCGCTCGTGTTCTTGTACTTCACTGCCGGCTTCATGAAGCACAACCGCGGCGTGCTTGACCGCATCGCAGGCACGGTCGTCATCCAAGGCCGCCGCCCCGGCTTCTTCGGCTGACGCACCGGCCACGGTTGGCGTGCTCAGTTGCGTTTCTCTGACACCCGCAACTGGTCGAGCTAGATCGAGGATCAGGCTTCGATAACGACGACCACGTCGCCACCGCCGACCGAGTCGCCGACCGCGACGCGCACCTCGGCAACGGTGCCGGTGATGTCGGCGGCGATGTTGTTCTCCATCTTCATCGCTTCGAGCACGAGCACGGTGTCGCCCGCCTCGACCGCTTGGCCGACTTCGACCGCGACCTTGACGACGGTGCCCTGCATCGGCACGGCGATCTGGCCGTTACCTCCGCCACCGCTACCACCTGCGGCGGCACGACGACGGGCCGGAGCGGCACCGCCGGCGGCCGCGACGCCCGCGGACTCGGGAACCCAGACCGAGACGTCGTAGCGGCGTCCGTTGACCTCGACCGGCACATCGCGACGCACGCGAGGCCCTTCGTCGTCTTCGACCACCGGCGCCGCGTCGGCTCGAACATCGCTCAGGTCGAGCGTCTCCTCGACCCACTTGGTCGAGTGGGTGAGTGCGGCGAAGTCATCGTGAGCGAGGATCGCCACGTCGGCGGGAATCGTCGTCGCAACGCCGTCCACGACGAGCTCGTCGAGCGCCCGCAGCGTGCGACCAATCGCGGTCGGGCGATCATGGCCCCAGCACACGAGCTTGCCGACCAGGTTGTCGTAGTACTGGCTGATTTCGTCGCCTGAGTCATAGCCCGTGTCGAATCGGGTGCCGAAGCCGCCCGGTGCCTTGAGCGAGGTGATCTTGCCGGGCGCCGGCAGGAACTTGCCGCCGGCTGGGTCCTCGGCGTTGATGCGTACCTCGATTGCATGGCCCTGGATCGCCACGTCGTCTTGGGTCATCCACAGCTCTTCGCCGCTTGCGACCCGCAGCTGGGCCTCGACCAAGTCGATCCCGGTGACGAGTTCGGTCACGGGGTGTTCGACCTGCAGACGAGTGTTCATCTCGAGGTAGTAGAAGCCGCCGTCTTCGTAGAGGAACTCGACGGTGCCCGCGTTGACATAGTCGCAGCCCTTGGCGACCGTGACGGCCGCTTCACCCATCGCCGCGAGGATCTCGGCATCGATGCCAGCCGCGGGTGCTTCTTCGATCAGTTTCTGGTGGCGGCGCTGCGCGGAACAATCGCGGGTCCCGAGATGGATGCAGTTGCCGTGCGCATCGGCGAGCACCTGGACTTCGACGTGGCGGGGCTGGTTGAGGTACCGCTCGAGGTACAGCTCACCCCGGCCGAAGTAGTTGACGGCCTCGCGACTCGCCCCATCGATCGCGGCGGCGATGTCGTCGCCCTCGTTGACGACCTTCATGCCGCGGCCGCCACCGCCAAAGGCGGCCTTGATGGCAACCGGGTACCCGTGCTCGGCGGCAAACGCTTCGACTTGGGCCGGTTCGGTGACGGCATTGGTGTTGCCCGGCACGCCGCTCACGCCGACGTTCTCGGCAGCGGCACGCGCCGAGAGCTTGTCGCCCATGATCTCGATGGCCTCGGGGCGAGGCCCGATAAAGGTGACGCCAGCGTCGGTGACGGCCCGGGCGAAGTCGGCGTTTTCGCTGAAGAAGCCGTAGCCCGGATGAAGCCCATCGGCGCCGGACTCGGCCAGCACCTCGAGGATCTTCTCGGTGTTGAGGTAGCTCTCGGCAGCCGTTTGGCCCCCGAGCGCATAGGCC
>CALLPT010000354.1 GCA_938015575.1 uncultured Acidimicrobiales bacterium | reverse complement strand
TTTCAGCCGGGATCGCACGCGTTGGAGTGTGTTGTCGATCGTCTTCTCTGACACGCCCCACAGCTTTGCGACGTCGGCATAGGTGAGCAGCATGTTCGAGCGACCGCGTAGCCGGTCGAGCGCGAACGTCGTCAGGTAGATGGTCTCGCGATCAGTGAGCGCGGTGCCGAACTCGACGGTGGCTTCGCCGGTTCCCGACGGGTCGCGTTGTGACACGACGGGTGCATCGGCTCGGTAGAGGAGTTGGTACGGCGTTGGGCCTGCGACGAAGGACACGGAGCCCTCGGGCATTGGGAGGGCGCACTCGGTGCCTGGTGGCAACTCGATGCGGGCGCCGTTCGACCCGAAGACGAGCAGCCGCGACGAGCGGCCCCGGTTGTACAGCCACCACGCCGAGTCGACGTAACGGAACTCGCCCGTGGTGCGGTGCATGAATCGGTTGTCTTCGTCGAGCGCGAGTTCAGCATTGCGTCCGAACGTCAACGTTTCGCTGACGAGCTGTGCGATACCAGCGAAGTCCACCCAGAGCGTGCCCACGGCGTTCGAGCGTAGATCGCCTACCCGGCTCAAGCAGCACCATTGGCTGCTCGGCGAGAGAACCAGCCCAGAAGTGGGCTTTGGGGAGTCGTCCCCAGAGACGAGGCGCGAGCGTTGGCGGACAATGCGATGGTGACTCGGCGGCTTCTCATTGTTCTGTGCGCAGCGCTCCTGGTGACGGCATGTTCTCGTGACGTCGACCAGGCCGCGGCGACCAGGCCGTCGGTGGCGGAATCGACAGCCGCCGCCACCCCGGGCACCGCCCCCGAACCTTCGCCGACTGCGGCGAAGATCGATGAGGCGAGGTCGACTCGGCCCCCGGCGGCGGCACCGAAGGCACGATCTGTGGACGACTCGGTCGCCGACTCGACTGCGCTGGGGACGTCGGCACCGACCTCGGGCAATATCGGCGACGTCGACTTCTTCAACAACTTCCGGTATCCGGTGAGCTTCGGCGAGGAGGTCGCGGTCACGGTGACCAACGGCGAGTTCATCGACGAGCCCGGCTACCTGTGGTTCAACGTGTGGGACGTGCAGTACGGCGACCTCGACGACGACGGCCGCGACGAAGCGGTGGTGCAGACAGGATTCAACACGGGCGGGTCGGGCCAGTTCGGCCGGCTCGCGGTTTGGGACATCGTGGACGACCGGGTCGTGGAACGAGGATGGGTCGGCACTGGTGATCGAGCTGATGGCGGCCTCTGGCACTTCGAGATCCGCGATGGTCTGCTCATCACCGAGAACTTCTTGACCGATCAGGGCGCGTGTTGTCCGAACATGTTGAGCCAGCAGCGGTTGGCCCTCGTCTCAGACGGGCTGGTGCACGTCGAACACATCGAACCGCTTCGGTGGATGACGCTGAACAGCTATGACGAGCCCGACCGAGAGCTCAAGTTCCTTGCCGGCACGAGCGCAGCAATCGTGCAGCTGTCCGCGGTCGATGACGCACACGAGCTCGTGTTCGAGGCGGGGGCTGGTCAGTGGGTGACGACGACGCTGCGGCGCGGCCCTGAGGTTGGGGTCGCCGTGGTCGACGCGGCCGGGACCATCGTCGGCCAGTCGGCTACGACGAGGCTGGAGCTGCAAGTTCCGACCAGCGGCTTGTACCGGATGCGGTTCACCGACCAATCGGGGACGGCGCTTCCGACAATCGTCGATGTCGAGATAACCGCCTCGCCAGTTCCAGCCGGGCCGACCTGGACCCCGGCCGTACGTGAACTTGTCGTCGACGACGATCCGATCGTGCGTCTAGTGGCCGTGACACCCACGTTCGACCTGGCGGACAACGGTGTCCTGAACGGTGCGATCGATCGCTGGATCGGTGACCAAACCGACTGGTGGGTCGCCGACGTCATCGAGTACCCGCCGGTCGAACGCGAAGGAAGCGACCGCGCGATTGGCGGGGAGTACGAACTCCTCTACGACGTGACACTCGCCTCGGACGAGCTCGTCTCGTTCCGCTGGAACTGGTACGAGTACGTCTGCTGTCGCCCGTACCCGAACTACGGGTACCGGTCGTTGGTGGTTGATCTTGGCGAACGCCGCGTTCTCGAGGTCGGCGAGATTGTCGACGTCGAACGGCTCGACGAGATCCATGAGATCTGGATTTCCCAGGCGGCGGCCGAAGAAGTCCTGCCGCCCGACTTCCTCGTGTGGTGGGGAGTCGACGGCCCCGCGTTCACGTCGCTGGCCCTCACCCCCAACGGCATCGAATTCGGCACGGACCGACTCGGTGCCGTCGGTGGCACCACGACGGTCGTGCCCTGGTCGTCGCTCGGCGACCTGGTCCAGCCCGGCATCGCCGATCGCGCACGCGCCGCCATCACCCCCATCCGCCTCACCCCGTAACGGTGGCTGACACCGGTTACGGGGTCGCCGCCAACGGCGTAACGGTGGCTGACACCTGTTACGCACGTCCGGATGGTCCGCGGGGTGAGGGCGCCCCGAGACCACACTTGCGTGCGAGGCCGCGCCTGGCTGTTGGAGGGGACATGGCTGAATTCGCCGGCGACAAGAAAAAGGGCCAGTCCGTTCTCGGACGAGTGGAACGTCAATTCATCGACTGGGCAATCCCCAAGGTCCCCCGCCCGATCATGAGCCATCACCTGACGTACGTGACCATCTTCTGGTCCGCCGGCACGGTGCTTTTCGGTTGGCTCGCAACGCGCGACCTCGCTTGGCTGCACGGCGTGTCGGTCATGGTGTTCGGTCAATGGCTCACCGACTCGCTCGACGGATCACTCGGCAAGTTCCGCAAACAGGGTCTGGTCAAGTGGGGGTTCTACATGGACCACCTCCTCGACTTCTTCTTCGCCGGATCGATCGTGATCGCCTACTCATTCCTGGTCGAATCCGAATGGCTCGAGTTCCTGTTCCTGATTCTGTTGCTGATCACCTGCGCGACGATGGCGATCTCGTTTCTCAGCTTCGCGGCGACGAATCAGTTTCAAATCGCCTATTACGGCATTGGCCCAACCGAGATCCGCATCGGCTACATCGCGCTCAACACATTCGTCGTGTTCGTCGGCACCGAAATCTTCAGCTGGGGTGTCCCGGTTGTCGTAGCGCTCAACGTGTTCGCCATGGTCACGCTTGCCCTACAGACCAGTCGCAATCTTTGGCAGATCGACTACGAAGCCAACGTCGACGGCCAACCCCGACCGTAACCTCGGCGCCACAGAAGACTCGTGCCGAATCTGCTTGACTCTTCCGTAGCGGAAGCCTTCAGGGTGAGGACATGCACGGAATCGGCGAGTTCGCTCACATGGCCAAGGTCTCGGTGCGCACGTTGCGTCACTACGACGAGATCGGCCTGCTCGAACCGGCGCGGGTTGATCCTTCGTCGGGCTATCGCTCCTATGCGGCAGCACAGCTGAGCGATCTTCATCGCATCTTGGCGCTCAAGGACGCAGGCCTGTCGCTGAGTGAGATCCGGGTGGCGCTGGGCGAAGACAGCGATGCTGTCGTCGCGATGTTGCGGGAACGACTCATCGAGTCCGAAGCCGCCCTCGACGCCGAACGGCAACGAACCGAACGATTGCGTGCTCGTCTCAAACTCATGACCGGAGAACATCCCATGGCAACCTCAGCAGCTAACCCGCTCGATTTCGACGCATCGATCGTCGTCAAACCTGTCGACGGCCATCGCTTGGCCTCGGCGACCGAGACCGCGTCCGACTTCGAGGCCGACTTCGGTCCGATCTTCGGACGCCTCTATCCCATCATCTACGGCGAGCTTGCACGGCTTGGCATCGTCCCCGGAGAGCCGACCGTCGCGTTCTATGACCAGCTCGATGACGGCCAGGTGTTGATCGCCGCGGGCGTGCCCATCCCGACCGATGCCGTCGTCGACTCGGACCTGATTGTCGTGACCGAGCTAGATCGAGCGGAGCGCGCCGCAACGTTGGTGCATCGAGGATCGATGGCCACCATCGATCAGTCGTATCTCGCGCTCGATCAGTGGATCAGCGACGCCGGTGAACGCCCAGCGGGATACAGCCGCGAGATCTACCACGCATGTCCGCCGAATCCTGACGAATGGGTCACCGAGCTGCAGTTCGTCCTCGCCTGACCGATCACCCTGGTCAGCGCTCCGCCCGTTCGCAGGACTACGCGGCCGTGGCTCGGTCGCGGGCTGAGCCTGCGGGGAAGGTCGCCATCATGGCGATGGCCGCAGCGACGTAGCCGGAGAGCACCCAGAGCCATGCCCACTTCGCCCCTTCGAGCGTGGTGTCGTCCCCTGCAGTCGCGATCAGAGTGATGACGACGGAGATGCCGAGCGCGTAGGCGGCCTGGCGAAGCGTGTTGAAGGTGGCGCCGGCGACGCCGAACTTGGCCTGGGGAATGTCGCTGACACCTGCACTGGACCAGGTGGCAACCGTCAGGCCCACACCGAGACCACCGAGCAACGAGATTGGCACGAACAGTGACCAGAGCCGGACCTCGTCGCCGAGCAGCAAGACGTAAAGCAGGTAGGACGCCGCGAGCGAAAGACAGCCGATGCCGAGCAGCCATCGGTGCCCGATGCGGTCGGCCCAGCGCCCGGTGATCGGTGAGACGATCGCGGAAAGAACCGGGCTGGGAGCGAGGGCGAGGCCGACCTCGCGAATCGGCAGGTCCCAGACTTCTTGGAGGAAGAGTGAGTTCGTCAAGAAGCCCGCGGTGAACGCCAGGCCATAGAACGCGACGCCAAGGTTGGTGCTTGCGAAGGATCGATAGCTGAACAGCTCGAGCTGGATCAGCGGCTCGGGGTGGATCCGACAGCGATGCAGCAGGTAGGGGACGAGCGCCAAGCCGCATAGGAAGAGGGCGATCACCCGCAGGTCGCCGGTGCCCCAGCGTTCACTTTGCACGATGGCGAACATCATGAGCCCCACGGCGGCGGTGCCGACCGGCACCCCGATCGGGTCGATGCGGCCGGTCGCGCTCGGGTCCTTGGACTCGCTCAACCAACGAGGTCCGAGCACCAGCACGAGGAGGCACAGCGGCACATTGAGCCAGAAGATTCCTCGCCACGACCAGACGTCGATCAGAAGTGAGCCGACGACGGGGCCGACCACCGCGCCGAGGCCACCGGTCGCACCGGCGATGCCGATTGGGGTGCCGCGCCGGCTCGGAGGGAACTCGGGAAGCATCACCGCGAACCCGGCCGCGAGCGTGATCGAACCACCGATCGCTTGCACCACCCGGGCGGCGATCAGCCAAGCCGCACCGGGCGCCATCGCACACAGCATCGAACCCACGCCGAAGATGGCGACACCGGGCAGGTAGACCTTTCGTCGGCCGATCGAGTCGGCGAGTCGACCCGACAACATCAAGAGCGCGCCGACCGTGATGTTGTAGGCGGAGATGATCCAACTGAGCTGCGTGTTGCTGACCGCGAAGTCGCCTCGAATCGACGGGAAGGCCACGTTGACGGCCGAGATGTCGATCACGACCAAGAACACGACGAGCGTGGATACCGCCAGGGCCAGCCAGGCCCGCGTCGGGATCGTGTCATCGACGTCGCCCACGGTCATGGCTGTCTCGTTCATGTCACCGTCGGTTGTCGTCGCACACGGAGCGAGCCCTGCTGGGTGACTGTGGCGACAAGCGGGCCATCGCCGTGGTGCACCGTGCCTTGGCTCAGCCCCCGCCCGTCGATGACGGCGGGACCTCGCATGGCAAACACGTGCCAATCATTGAGGTCGACGTCGCGATGAAACCAGATCGTGTGATCCAGTGTTGCCCCTCGCGGTCGCCCGTAGTCGGCGAGAAACGGCTTCCACGCCGTCGTCATGAACGCTCGGTCGCTCACGAACGCCAGGAACGCCTGATGCAGGACCTGATCTTCGGGAAGCCGGGAGTACGGCTTGAACCAAGTATCGAGGGTTGGCTCGTTGTCGTCTTCGTGACCCTCGACTACCCGGACCTCGAGTGGTTGGTCCTGCCAGTTGCGTCGACCACGGAGTTCGTCTCGATTGACGGTGTTCTCGAGCCGGCTTCGTGCCGTGGTCGGCGATTCGTGTTCGGGTCCGTCGACGCCACTGGTGAATCCGACCTGGGCGTGGGAGATGATGTCGCCGTTCTGTACAACCTCGACCCGAGCCGAGGCATAGGTGCGGCCTTCGAACAGAACCTCGCAGCG
>CALLPT010000353.1 GCA_938015575.1 uncultured Acidimicrobiales bacterium | reverse complement strand
TCGGAACTTCTCCTCGTCGTCACCTCGATCGCCGGCGTTCGCCTGTTGCAGCGCCTCTACGACGACACGACCTTCTTTGCCCCGATGTTGTTCAGCGTCATCGTCGCCCACGGGGTGCTGGTGGTCATGCGCTGGTTCGGGTTCGGCGCCCTTGTCGCCGGCCTCGTGTCGTTTGTCGGCGTCGTCTTGTCCATCGTCGCCACGCACTACGCGGCGACGGCCACCGCGGTCATCATCCCGTCGGGGGCGTCGATCGACCAGTTCCAGAGCGACCTGACCGTCGCCCGCGACGTGTTCAACAGTCTGCAGACACCGGTGCCTGCGGTCACCGGGTTCATCGTCGCCGGCTCCATAATCTTCTGGGCACTCATCGTCATCGCTGACTGGGCGGCCTTCCGCCTGTTCGCCCCTGGCCAAGCACTCGTCCCGATGCTCACCGTGCTCGTCTTCGTGTCGCTGCTCGGGGTCCAGGACAACCGAGTCGCCACGACCGCCGCGCTCGTCGTCGCCGGGGTCCTTTTTCTGCTCGCACATCGCGCCGCCGCCCGAGCCGTGCAAGGGATTTGGCTCGATAGCGGACCGGGACGCGGCTACGTCGCGCTCATGTCCGCGGGCGCAATCGTCGCCGTGGTTGCGATCATCGCGGGTGTCGTCGGCGGCCCCACGGTGCCCGGCGCCGACGCGGCACCGGTGATCGAGATCGGCGAACAAGGCCGGCGAGAGACGAAACCGATCGAGGTCATCTCGCCGCTCGTGCAGATCCAACCCCGCCTGATCGACCAGAGCGACGATGTGCTATTCACCGTCGAGACAACCGAGCGGGCGTATTGGCGAATCGCAGCGCTCGATCAGTTCGATGGCGTGCTCTGGCGCTCCCAAGGCCAGTTCCGAGGCACCGGGGGCGGGCTCGAAGTCGCGTATCCATCGCCGGGCGTCCCTTCGACCAGCGTCACGTCGACCTTTGACCTGAGCGCGCTCAACGTCGTGTGGGCGCCCGCCGCCTATCTGCCGACTGCCGTCGAGACGATTGGCAGCGATGCCGAGCTGAACTACGAAGCCGAGAGCGCAACATTCATCGTCGATACGACCGAGCAGAGCGTGTCCGACGGTCTCGTCTACCGGGTCCAGTCGTCGATCCCGAACTTCACCCCGAACCTGCTGCGCCGGTTGCCTTCGATCGCCAACGAGTCAGCCGACCCCAGATACCTGGAGCTCCCCGCCGATTACAGCCCGCTGGCGCGATCCGAGGCCCAACGCATCACCGCCGGCCTGACCTCGGACTACGACCGAGCGTTGGCGTTGCAGAACTACTTCCGCGACAACTTCGTCTACGACATCGATGTCGCCAAGGGGCACGACATTCGCCGACTCGAAGATTTCTTGAACGTGCAGCGCGGCTATTGCGAGCAGTTCGCGGGAACGTTCGCCTCGATGGCCCGGGCGGTTGGGATTCCGGCCCGCGTTGCCACCGGGTTCACGCCCGGCGAGCAGGACCCAAACAACCCCAACCGCTACCTAATCCGCGGAAAACACGCGCACGCCTGGCCCGAGGTCTGGATCGGGGGCGCGGGCTGGGTTGCCTTTGAGCCCACCCCTGGTCGCGGCGCGCCGAATGCGACCGAGTACACCGGCGTCCCCGAATCCCAGGCCGAGGCAAGCCCGGAACCTTCGCAGGAACAACTCGACGCGGCGGCTCAAGAGGCCGCCGAGGCCGAAGCTCAACCCGCAGAGCCAACGCCAACGCCGGACATTCCCGCCTCGGAGCCGCTCGTCGAGGCGGTGCCCGTCGAGCCCGATCAGGTCCTCGAAGACCAACCGCTGAGCGAACCGGCAAGCTTTCCTTGGCTCCTGACGGGGATCGTCGCCCCCGTCCTCGGCTGGTTCGTGGGGATTCCGCTACTGAAACGTCTGCGGAAGCAGCGGCGCCTTGATCGGCGCGCCGATGACACCCGTCGCCAGATAACCCTTGCGTGGTCGACATTGGTCGACCGGATCGAAGCGATCGGCTATCCCCCAAAGCAGGCGGAGACGCTGGCCGAGTATGGCGAACGTCTGCAGCTCGACTTGCCGCTCAGCTGGCCGGCCTTTGGCGAGCTGACCGCGTTGACGGTCGACGCGGCCTATGCCCCCGAGCCTCCGTCGTCCGACGATGCGCACAAGGCCAAGGCGCTCGCTGACAGCATCCATGCCGCAATCGACGGCGACCAGCCGTGGCTCGTGCGCGGGGCCCACGAGATCGACCCGCGGCCCCTGTTCCGCTTCGGCGATCCCGTTGGCGTCCGGGCCGACCGGCTTGCGGCCGGAGCAACCGCGATCCCTGGGGCGACTGGCGCTGACGGGGTTGTCGCCGTTGACCAGCTGGTCACCGATCGCCACGATCTGATCGATCCGGTCCTGCAGGGCGACTAGGCCGCCGCGGCGGTTATGCCTCTTCGTCGTCCTTGAGACGATCACGCAAGCGTTGCGCTGGCTCGCTGAACGGCGAGCGGGTGCCGTTGGCACGAACCGACTGCATGAGCTGCTCAAAGCTGACCTTGCCGAGTGAGCGGGCACTGCGTTCGAACACGAGCGCCGACGCAAGCATCACAAGGAAGCCCACAAACGCCAGCCAATAGCTGGTCGAAAGCGTGGCGATCATGGCGATCAGTCCGACGATGAAGCCCACGGTCGCCCAGCGAAGACTGCGCAGACCAGCGGTGTAGACCGTCGTCGAGCCGACCTCTTTCGCGAGACTTGGATCAGTCTCGTAGAGCTTCGCCTCGATCTCGCTGAGGATTCGCTGCTCGTCTTCCGAAAGCGGCACGACGTCATCATCCCACAGGGTTTGCACAACGACAACGCGGATTGCGCGGTTTTGGCCGTTTTTGGCCCATTGCACCGGGGATTAGCCCCATGGCTTCTCATTCTGAGTCCGGATTCCGAGTCCCTTGCCCCGCTCGACCAGCGCCGCGGGACCGATCGCCTTGGACCCAAACCGCTTGCGGATCTCATCGACCGCTTCTTCGGCGAGTCGCCAATCGGCGTCGGAGGCGGCTGCGGTATCGGTCGTTTCGTGGCCGGCACCCGTGGTCGCCATGTCCTCGAGGGTCAGCTGCTGGGGCGCTGGATCGTCGAGACCCGTAGCTCCGACCCCGAGCAGGCGCACGCCCGGCGCGATGTCGACCTCGTCGAGGAGCCGCTTGGCGGTGCGATGAATGGTCGTCGCCGTGTCCGTTGGCTGCTCGATCGTTGCGCTGCGCGTGATCGTCCGGAAGTCGCCGAAGCGGACCTTGATCGTGATGGTCCGAGCATGGAGTTCGGCCTTGCGAAGACGACCGGCGACTGCGTCGGACATGCGCACGATCTCGGTTTCCAACTCGGCGCGATCATGGCGGTCGACCGAATACGTCTCTTCCTGGCTCATGGACTTGGCCCGCTGATGCGGTTCCACGGGCCGATCGTCAATACCGTTCGCCAGCGCGTAGAGGTGGCGTCCGGTGGCCTTGCCGACCGCAGCGACAACGGTCGCCAAGTCAAGTGCGGCGATGTCGCCGACGGTGGCAATGCCGATGCGCTCGAGCTTCGCCATCGTCGCGGCGCCGACGCCCCAGAGCGCTCGGGCGGGCAGCGGATGCAGGAAGTCGGTCTCGCGGCCAGGGGCGACGACGAACACGCCGGGACCAGGCACCGGCCCGTCGCGAGATGCGGAGGGCTTGGCCTGCTCCGATGACAGCTTGGCGATGAACTTGTTCGGCGCAACTCCGGCCGAACACCACAAGCCGGTCTCGTCGTAAATGGACGCCCGGAGCGATCGGGCGATCTGGGCTCCGTCACCAAACAACCGCTGCGATGCCGTCACGTCGAGGAACGCCTCGTCGAGCGAGAGCGGTTCGACGAACGGCGTGTAGTGCTTCATTGCCGACATGATTCGCCCGCTGATCTCGCGGTAGTGGGCCTGATCGCCGGGCACGAAGACCGCGTGGGGTGCCAGGCGCTTCGCCCGCGACGAGGGCATCGCGGAGTGCACGCCGAACCAGCGGGCTTCGTAGCTCGCCGCGGCGACGACCCCGCGGCGGCCCTCGCCACCGACGATTACGGGTTGGCCCCGAAGCTCGGGGCGCCGCAGCTGTTCCACCGACGCGTAGAACGCGTCCATGTCGACGTGCAGGATCGTGCGCTCCCACACCGCGCCGGGCGACGGTGTGGAGACGTCGGGCGTTCCCCTAGTCATCTCGGGCACCCGCCCGCACGGGCGTCAACGGGAGCTCGGACCGTCGAGCAGGGTCGCGGAGAATCCCCCGGGGCCGCCGGTCACGTCGTAACGCCACTGGGTTGCCCCGGAGCTTGCGGTTGCCCCACTCGGCGCCAAGATCGAGCCGAGCGCGTGACCGAGAGGCTGGGCCACCCACTGCGGACTGTGGTCGAGCAGGGCCAGCGCTTCTTCGTGACCGACCCATCGGCCATCCACGACGACCTCGTCGGGGTCATCGATGTGTAGCGAACCGGCGTAGCCCTGCGCCACGAAGATTTGGGCATGGAGAGTGAGGTCACGACCGATGAAGTCCACGTCGACGGTGTAGAGCAGAGGCGACCAGCCGGCGACGGTCAGCGCCGTTTCTTCGACGACCTCTCGACCCAACGCTTCGAGCACCTGCTCGCCCGGGTCGACGACGCCGCCCGGCGTGCTCCAATCGAGCGAGCCGTTGCGACGGCGGTTCTGCACAAACACAACCTGACCCTCATCGACGATGATGCCCGAGGCGACGGTATAGGCCTGCACCCTTTCAGTATCGCAAACCCGCCGGCGCCGCGCCGTGCGCACCGGCCTGGGCGCCGACGCGACGGTGGGCGGCCGCCATGTCGGCCCTACGCTGACCGGGTGTCCAGCGGACCTGACCAGACCGTCGTGCCGTCAGCCCTTCCGAGCGGACGGGCCCGAGCACTCGCCGTACTGGCCGTTCTGTTGTCCGGCGCCTGCGGTGCCCTGATCGGCTATGCATTCGCCGATCTCCAGTGCACGGGCAACTGCACCACCTGGAAAGGCATCGGCATGGTGATCGGTGCACTGATCGCCGCGGGCGGCGTCGCGGTGGTCGCGGTCCTGACACTGCGAGCGATGGACGAATGGCAAGACACCGCGAAGCGACAGCGCGACTCGCTCGATCGCACGTGAGCGCCGCTGTGACCGAGGCCCGCCGGTGATTGACTCCCCCACTCCGAGCGAGCTGCTCGGCCTGGCCCAAACGACCGGCGATGCTGCCGCCGAACTCATCGTTGCTCGCGTCGGCGCCGTCGAAACAATCGACACCAAAGCCTCGAACCTCGACCTGGTGACCGAAGTCGATCGAGCTTCCGAAGAACTGATCGTCGACCGGCTGCTCGCGGCCCGCCCCGACGACGGCATCTTGGGCGAAGAAGGCTCGAGCGTGGCCGGGACCAGCGGGGTCGACTGGGTGATCGACCCAATCGATGGCACGACGAGCTTCGTGTACGGGCTTCCGGGCTTCTCGGTCTCGATTGCGGCGCGGTCGCAAGGAGAAACCGTTGCCGCCTACGTGCACGCGCCAGCGATCGCCGCTTCCTACTCCGCCGCGCTCGACGCTGGCACCACGCACAATCGCCGCACGGCGCGCTGCAGCACCATCACGGATCTGTCGACCGCGCTGGTCGGCACTGGCTTCTCCCCCGATCACGACCGCCGGCGACGACAAGGCGAGCACTTCAACGAGTTGATCCCGCACATCCGCGACATCCGCCGCATGGGAAGCGCGGCACTCGACCTCGCCGCCGTCGCTGCCGGTCAACTCGATGCCTATTTCGAGATCGGCCTGAGCGAGTGGGACTGGGCGGCCGGGGACCTGCTGGTGCGCGAGGCCGGCGGCCAGGTGATTGCCGAGCGCGACGATACGACCGGTCGAGCATTCATTGCTGCCGCCGCGCCAGGCATTGCCGACGAGTTCTTTGCGAAGCTGCGCTCCCTCGGCGCTGACACCGTCTGACACGCGGTTCTTCCGACACAATCCCGCCGCCCCACGTGCACGGATCACCACTTTTCGCGTGATTGACCACACTTTGGGCGCCAAATCGGGCAGCATTGGCGTTGTGGAAACCCGCGTGCTGACTGTCGAGGACGACGATTCGATCCGGACCGTCGTCAAGCTCGCGCTCGAAGACGAGGGCTGGGGCGTGCTCGAGGCCGGAAGCGGCGAAGACGCGCTCGAACTGTTCCGGACCGAAGGCGCCGACTGTGTCCTGATCGACATCATGTTGCCCGGCATCAACGGCTTCGAAGTGTGCCGTGCGATCCGTCGCACCACCGATGTGCCGATCATCATGGTGACGGCCCGAAGCGACACCCATGATGTAGTCGCCGGTCTCGAGGCAGGGGCCGACGACTATCTGACGAAGCCGTTCGAGCCAAAGGAACTCAGCGCCCGGATTCGTGCCCTGTTGCGCCGGGCCCGCTCCCAGAACAACGACAACGCATCCATGTCGTTCGGCGAGCTCGAGGTCAGCCCCGACGAGGGAGTCGTGCTGCTGCGGGGCGAACCCGTACACCTGACCAAGACCGAGTTCAAGCTGCTCGTCGAGCTGGCCAGTGGCCCCAGCAAGGTCTTCAGCCGCGAGACGCTGCTCGAAAAGGTCTGGGGCTACGACTACTTCGGCGACGGTCGCCTGGTCGATGTCCACGTGCGCCGCCTCCGCACCAAGATCGAGCCAGACCCGGCCGATCCCCGCTATGTCGTCACGGTCCGAGGGCTCGGCTACAAGCTGGTCCCCTAACAACCGATGACGCCACGACGCTTCGGCCTCCGGGCGCGAGTCATCGCCGCCTTTGGTATCGGCGCGCTCTTGCTGTCGTTGCTGCTGTCCGCCGTGACCTACTCGTTGACCCTCGGCAACCTCGTGGATCGGCGTCAGAGCGATGTCCGCACGAATGCGATCGCGAACGCACAAGGCATCAACGAAGAGGTCTTCCAAGACATTGACCGCGGTCGACTGACCGACATCCTTCGGCGTTTCGACGTCCCCGAAGGTTCGCACCAGGGCATGTTGCATCTCGGCGAGTTCTATTGGACAAACACCCTGCAGTTCACCGACGATCAGCTCCCGACTGCGTTCGTGGCCGAGGTCTTCGAAGGGACACCGGTCGAGATGACGTTCGATGGCACCGAGGCGGTTTACTACGCCGTCTCGTTGCCGTTACCCAATGCGAACGCCAGTGCTTCGTACGTGCAGGCCACACCGCTAACCGACGTCGACGACACGGTCAATGGACTCCTTGCAACACTTGCGGGCGCATCTGCGGTGACAGCGATTCTGGGGCTCGGCTTCGGGATCTACACCGCCACGCGCCTACTTGCACCGCTCGGGGAGGTCAGTGCCGCGGCCGAACAGATCGCCCAAGGCCAACTCTCGACTCGCCTCGACGAGGGCCGTGATCCGGACCTGGACCGATTGATCGTGTCCTTCAATGGCATGACCAGCGCGCTCGAAGAGCGGATCATGCGCGACTCACGATTCGCAAGCGACGTGAGCCATGAGCTGCGCAGTCCGCTCATGACGCTCACGGGATCGGTCGCCGTGCTGGAGAAGCGCCGCGAGGACATGCCCGAGCGCGCCCAGGTAGCGCTCGACTTGCTTTCCGCAGACGTTCGCCGGTTCAAGGTTCTCGTCGAGGACCTGCTCGAGATCAGCCGGTTCGATGTCGGTGCCGTCGAGCTCGATACCGAAGAAGTGCTCCTGAGCGAGTTTGTGCGTCGCTCGCTCCACGCCGCGAGCGGCGGTACCCGCGAGGTGCCGGTGATTCACGAGGCCGGCGCCGAGGACCTCATCGTCGAGATCGACAAGCGCCGCATCGCGCAGGTGATCCGGAACTTGAGTGAGAACGCGGACAAGTACGCCGACGGCGTCACCCAGGCGCGGATCGCCCGCGACGGCGACGGTGTGCGCATCGAGCTCGAAGACGAGGGTCCTGGCGTACCCGAGACCGAACGTGAATTGATCTTCGAGCGGTTCTCGCGTGGCAGCGAGGGCGGCCGACGGGGCACCAGCACCGGCGTCGGCCTCGGCCTCTCACTCGTCGTAGAACACCTGCGCTTGCACGGCGGCAAAATCTGGGTGACCGACCGGGTCGATGGGCTCAACGGTGCACGTTTCGTGTTGTCACTCCCCGACGTGGTGGTCGACGAATGACCTTCCTGCGGCTACCTCGCCACGGCCTCCTGGCTGCGCTTGCTCTGCTCATTGCGCTCGTTGCAAGCAGTTGCGGCGTTCGCGCTGACTCAGCGCCGACGGTGCTTGCCCGCGCCACGCTGCCAGCCGACCTCGTCGATGGCGTTGTGCCCACGGTGGCGGCGTCGGACGATGGCGGCCAGCAATTCCAGATCTGGATGGTCGGCCCGGACAACAGTCTGGTCAACGTCCGCCGCGTCATCACGTTTAGCCCCGAAGCGGTCATGCGCACCCTCCTCGACGGCACGTTCCCCCGTGAGCGAGCCCAGGGCATCACGACCGCGATCAGCCGCACGACGCAACTCAATGACGTCACCGTCAACACCGACGGGGTTGCCTTTGTCGACCTCGCCGAAGGCAGCATTGTGAGCAGCCGGCCTGCGGAGCAGAAGTTGGCATTTGCCCAGATCGTTTGGTCGCTTACTGGGCTGCTCGAGATCGAACGCGTGCAGTTCTCCATTGGCGAGGTCTTCATCTCGTTGCCGACGGACGATGGGGCGAGCATCCCAGGCCAGGCGGTTGACCGCTCCGACTTCGGCTCGCTGAGCCTTCAGCCATCAATCGACTTCGTCGACGAGACCGACACCGGCCCCGCTCCAGAGGCGAGCGCACTCCCTGCGCCATCACCAACACCAAACACGTCAGTCCAGATTCCGATCTGGATGATCAACGAGCTCGGCAACCTTGTCCGAGTAACCCGAGCCATTGATCGATCACCCGAGTCGATCGTCAGCAGCCTCTTGCTCGGGCCCGACTTCATCGAACGAGAGATCGGGCTCAGAACTGCCTTGCCCGAACAGGCGAACTGGCTGATCATCGACGTGAACGAAGCGAGCAGCACTGCGCTCGTCGACCTGGCTCCGAACAGCCTCCCACCGGCAACCGACGACGACGCCGTGCGTGCGGCTGCCCAGATCGTGTTCTCCCTGACCGAACTCGCCGAGATCAACCGGGTCGCGTTCACCGAGGCAGGAACGAGCGTCGTTGTGAGCACCCAATCGGGCCTCACCCAGCCTGGACAAGCTGTCTCTCGGGATGACTTTGGGATCCTCGCGCCGGGCGTCCTTGGCGTCGCTCAACCGACGCCGGCGCCGACGACAGGTCCATCCGCCGATGCGGATCCGCCATCGCCCGATAGCGCCAGCGACGACGCTTCATCCGACGGCGCCACGCCGCCTGCTACGACAGCTGACGCCAATGAGACTCCAACCCCTACCGCCGCACCGACCCCGACGGCTGCTCCGACGGCCACGCCTGCCCCAACCGCTACGCCCACGGTTACGCCGACACCGTTCCCGACGCCGGGGGCTTAGCGGTCGCCGCCACGACCCATGTCGCCGTCGGGTAACTTGAGCGGCCGTGAGTGGCATCGTGATCGCAATCGACGCCGGCACCACGGGCATCCGCTCTGCGGCCGTGGACCAGGCCGGCAACATCATCTCGTTCTCGTACCGAGAGTTCACCCAACACTTCCCGAACCCGGGCTGGGTCGAGCACGACGCGAACGAGATCTGGCAGACGACCCTCACGACGCTGCAGGAGCTTTCGGCTCAGGTCGATGAGCCAGTCGCAGCGATCGGCATCACCAATCA
>CALLPT010000352.1 GCA_938015575.1 uncultured Acidimicrobiales bacterium | reverse complement strand
CAAGGTCAACAGCCGTGAGCGGATCGAACTCATGAAGTACGACCCCAAAGCTCGCAAGCACGTCATCTTCAAAGAAGAGAAGTAGTCGGACGGCTCCGGCCGTTTCCGAATCGTCGAACAACCGCCTCCGGGCGGTTGTTGTCGTTTTCGGCCGCCCGCCCGCCCGCCCGCTGGCGGCCCAATTGGTCCTGCCGCTGCTTGGTGCAATTTGGGGCTGTGCTAACCGGTCGCCGCTTCGTAGGGCACCCAGGTGTACTCGGTGGTCATCGCATACAGATCGCGGCAGAGGCGGAGCTCGGGATCGGCAGCGGCCCACACCGCATCGGGCGCCCGCCCGATCCGGGCGAGCGCGTTGTCATCGCCGCGCACACCAACCGCCAAGGTGTCTCGGCGCGGCATGGTGGCGATTGGCCCCATCGGCCCGAACCGGCTTTGGAACTCGTCGGATTCCCACAGCGGCGTGCACAAGACCATGCTGGCTTCGAACAACCCCAAGCCCTGAAAAGTGAGCACGCCCTTGCGATCTTCGAGGCGCAATTGTGACACCAACCGGCAAAGGTTGGCGATGCCGATTTGGTGCAGGTGGTCGGCAGTGATGCCCGCTCGATCGATGTCCTGTTCGTCGACCCACTCGTAGTGATCGCCTTGGTCGACCAGGTACACGACCGCTGCCTCGTGGCTGAACATCCGCACCGGCACACCGACGTCGCCACCTTCATCGACTCCCAGCTCTTGTGGCGTCAACGTCGCGGGTGCCAGCCACTCGGTCGGCCGCACACCTGAGTCGACGCGTTGGAGAAACGCGGTCGCGGTCGTGATGTCCTTGGGCGCTGCCATCGCACCAGCTTGGCACGCGGGTGAATCCACGCTGAGCTTGGTCGCGGTCGGATCGACCGCGAAGTAGCGTGCCGCCGTGAGCATCGTGGGCGGGATTGTCGATCGCATAGCGCCACCCTCGCTCGGCGACGATTTTCGCCGCTATCTCACAGCAACCTGGCTGAGCAATCTCAGCGACGGCATCTTGTTGGCCGCCGGGCCCTTGTTGGTCGCCTCGCAAACCGACTCGCCCGCGCTCGTCGCATTGGCCGTGATCCTGCAGCGGCTTCCATGGTTCCTGTTCGGGCTCGGCGCCGGCATCGTTGCCGACCGCCTGAATCGCCGCATGCTGGTCTTGCTTGGCAACGGCATCCGCGTCGTCGTGCTTGTCGTGATGACCCTCACGATCGCCGGAGAACAAATCAACATCGCCGCGGTGCTCGTCGCCATGTTCTTGCTCGGGTCGGCCGAGACGTTTGCCGATATCGCCACCGACGCAATGCTTCCCATGATCGTGCCCGCCGAAGAGCTCGGGCTGGCAAACGCCAGGACGGTGTTCGGGTTCCAAGCACTCAACCTGCTGGGTGGCCCGCCGCTCGGTGCCCTGCTGTTCGCAGCTGCGATGTTCCTGCCGTTCGCTGTCGAGGCTGTTCTGCTTGGCGCCGGCGCGCTGCTGATCCTGCGCGTTCGGATCCCCGTCATGGACCGCCCGCCTTCGAGCTCGGCCATCGGCGATCTGCGTGGCGGCCTGCGGTGGCTGTGGGGGAATGCACCCATCCGCACACTGGCCATCACGATCTTCGTCTTCAACCTGACCTGGGGTGCGACGAACTCGATCATGGTGCTCTACGCCACCGAGAACTTGGGGCTCGACGAGCGCGGCTTCGGGCTGTTCCTGGCCATTGGCGCGGTCGGCGGGGTGCTCGGAAGCGTGCTGTACAGCGGCATCGAGGCCCGGATTTCGCCGGCGTTGATGATGCAGATCGGGCTGGTCTATGAAACGTTCTCCCACCTGTTCTTCGGGCTGACCGGAATCTGGTGGATCGCGTTCGCCATCGCCTTCGTCGCCGGCGTGCAAGCTTCGATCTGGGGCACCTTGGGTCGCACCCTGCGCCAGCGGGCCGTGCCCGAAGAGTTCATGGGTCGAGTGGCCAGCGTCTACATGTTTGCCGTGCACTCGGGGCTGGTGCTCGGCGGTGTGATCGGCGGCCTGATCGGCACGATCTTCCACATCACCGCGGTCTTCTGGTACGCCTTCGTTGCCTCGGCATTGTTCTTGGCTGCCATGTGGCCGAAGCTGCCTCGCATCGCGCATGCCGGCCAAGCTGGCGGGCCGGCCGCCGACGGCTGACTTCTCCGAGGTCAAGAGCGAGCCCTACGCTCGCCAGATCGCCGACCATGGGGGCCCGATGAGCAAGATTCAGTCCGACAACCGAATCCACCCGCGTATTCGCCGGGTGATGGGCTCGATGCCTGATCCAGTGGCACCGACCTATGAAAGTCGTGAGCAGCTCATGGACATTGTCACTCGGCCGAAGTCGATCGAGAACCGAGCCGCGCAGGACAAGGTCCTCGACGGTCTCGACGATCAGACGCTCGCGCCGCTCGAGGGGCTCGACATCTCGACGATCGAGTTCACCAGCGAACCCGATGGCAACACGATCAAGACGCTGCTCATACGACCGCACGCCGACCAGCCGGTGCCGGCAGTCGTCTACCTGCACGGCGGCGGGATGATGTCAATGTCGGCGTTCCTCGGCATGTATCAGTGCTGGGGGCGCCTGATTGCCCACCAGGGCGTCGCCGTCGCGATGGTCGACTTCCGCAACTCGCTCTACCCGTCGTCGGCCGAAGAAGTCGCCCCGTTCCCCGCAGGCCTGAACGATTGCGTATCGGGCGTCAAGCACAT
>CALLPT010000351.1 GCA_938015575.1 uncultured Acidimicrobiales bacterium | reverse complement strand
CGTGGCCAAGTGAATGATCCCCTCGGCTTCGGGCGTGCCGGGCTGCTCGGCGACGGACCAATGCAAGTACATCGGTGCCTCGTGGCGGAGCAGATCGAGCCATACGGCGTAGTCGGCTTCGGGCAGGTGCGCTCGCACGGTTGTCTCACCGCCGTGGGTGACGAAGCCGGCCGTCGACGATGCGAACCGCTCCGAGAAGTAGATCTCGCTCGCCCCCTCGATTTCCTGGCCCCCGCTGACCACCACGTGCTTGAGCACGATGAGGCGATCGCTTCCGAGCTGGCCGAGCCGCCCGACGTGGGCCGTGTAGCTCGTGATTCGTGCGCTTGGCATGGTGTCCCCTCGAATGTCAGCCGCCGAAGAGTAACAAGGCGAGCCTCGTCGGGCCATGTGTCGACCGATGAGTTTTGTTCGTCAAACCGGAACCGAGCGTCGCACCACTAGCGTGCCGGGGTGCCTCTCGTCTTCCGATTCCGCGCGGCCGTGGCGATGTTGGTCGCCCTTGGGCTGGCGGCAACGGCCTGCCAGGCCCAGACGACGGTGCAATTCGCGGATCGCCCGGTTGGCGACGACGCCTCGACCGTCGACAGCGGAGGCGACAGCAACGACGCCTCCGATCGAGCTGCTGGATCAGCGAGCGGTCTTGTTTCAGCAGCCGACGTGTACGAATCGATTGTCGATTCGATCGTCTTCGTCGAGACGCCGCAGGGAACCGGCACTGGAATCGTGATCGAAGACGGTTGGATCCTGACAAATGCCCATGTGGTTGAGCGCTACGCAGAGGTCCGGATCGGGCGTTCCGACGGTATCGATCTGGGCGAGTTCCCGGTGTTCAGCGTCGACTGGGTGTTCGACCTGGCGCTCGTCGGTCCGCTTGACGATGACGAGCTCGTTCCGTTCGACCGCGCACCGTCGGCGGACCTGGCAATCGGTGACCCGGTGATGCTCATCGGGTTCCCCGACGAGACCAACATGGATCCGACCCCCACCTTGACGGCCGGCATCGTGAGCCGCCGCCGTAGCCCGGCCGTGGGCGACTTCCCGTTCCTGCAGGTCGATGCCACGATCGCGCCCGGTCAGTCCGGCGGCGCGCTCGTCGACATGCACGGTGATCTGATGGGCATCAGCGGTCTGGAGTTCGGTGAGGGCGAGTTCGGTCTCGCGTTTGAGGCCGATGCCATGTGGCCGCGTATCGACGATCTCAAGGCCTCGCCGACCAATCTTGTACCTACCGAAGCGCCCGTCTTTGAGCTGGTGGCCGACGTCGGTCCGCGCAGCACCGCCGGATTCATCATCGAAGTCGACGCCACAGCCGAAGCGAGCATTCTCGCGATCGGCGACGACGACTTGTACATCGATCTGCGAACCCTCGGCGGTACCACACTGTCCGCGTTCGGCGAGGCCGCCGATCCATTCGTGGTCCCGCTCGAAGCCGACGGAAGAAACTGGTTCGTCGACGAGCTGCTCGAAGGCGGCGAGGAGCTGATCGGCGAGGTCGAACCCGGTGTGTACCAGGTCATCGTCGGTACCTTTGGCACGACGAGCAAGCCGGTGACGATCACCTCAGAGAACCCGATGCGCCTGTTCGCCGATCTCGAGGAGCAAGCCGAGTTGCCGATCGGTCTCATCGTCGAAGGCGAGTTCGACTGGTCGGGAGATTCCGATGAGTGGGAGCTCCCGCTCGAAGCCGGCGACTCGGTCACGATCACCTCAGACGGCATCGCGGACACGCTGCTCGCCGTGCGTTTGGATGGCCTGCCGGTTGCCGGCAGCGACGACGAACTGCTCGGTCTGTTCGGAGTCGGCGCTCGCGTCGAGTTCGTGGCCCCATCCACGGGTGTCTACGAAGTCGAGGTCGGAACCTTCGACGATGCTCGTTGGGGGTATCTCATCGAGGTCCTGGTCGACTAGCTCGTCGAGTCGCCTTTCGAGCAGCCCCGCTAGTTGAGCGAAGGGTCTTCGGGGACATTGGCGAACCAGCGCAGATCACCCTGCTGGCGCCGAAGCACCCGTTCATAGAGTGTCGCGGGCTGCTCACTCCACAAGTCGGTGGTCTCTGCGTCGACCGTGAACCAACCTCCGCTGGTCAGCTCGCCATCGAGTTGACCCGGACCCCACCCGGCATAGCCGCGGAAGATACGCAGGCGATCCACGTGGACGGCGGCGATCGCCGGGTCGGCGTCGAGATCGACCGTGGAGAGGTCGCCAGGACCGATCGGCGTGGCGATCTCGATGTCGGGTTCGCCGATCGTGCGAGCGACCCCAATGAAGCCGTTCGGCTCGACGGGACCTCCGTCGAAAACAACGGCAGGGTCGAACGCCAGGTCATGCCAGCGGGGCAGGAGTTCTTCGAGGTTCAGCTCACTTGGCTGGTTGATGATGACGCCAAGAGCGCCGACATCGTCGTGGTGCAACATGAACACGACCGAGCGATCGAAGATGCCGTCGCGAATCGATGGCGATGCGACGAGCAGGCGCCCGGTGGTGTTCTCTGGCATCGTCGAACAGCGTCGGCGATCAGACCAGTTCGCCGACGACGTAGTCGATGCACTGGGTGAGTGCGACCGTGTCCTCGGGGTCGATCGCCGGGAACAGTGACAGGCGAAGCTGGTTGCGGCCGAGCTTGCGGTAGCCGTCGGTGCCGACGATGCCGTTGGCGGAAAGCACCTCGGCGATCGTGTCTGCGCTGACCGCCTCGTCGAAGTCGATCGTGGCAACCACATGGCTGCGGTGGTCAGGATTGGTGACGAACGGCTCGGCCAGTTCGTGGGCCTCGGCCCAGCCGTAGAGCTGGGCAGCTTTTGCATCGCAGCGAGCGGCAGCCCACTCGAGCCCGCCCTGTTCGTTCATCCACTCGGTGGCGTGCATCGTCAGGTAGATGGTGGCCAACGCCGGCGTGTTGTAGGTCTGGTTCTTGCGGGAATTGTCGAGCGCGGTACCGAGGTCGAGTCCGGCCGGAATCCAGCGACCCGATGCCTTGACCGACTCGATGCGTTCGACCGCCGCAGGGTTCGACAGCGCGAGGAACAGGCCACCGTCGCCGGCGAAGCACTTCTGCGGAGCGAAGTAGTACATGTCGCAGTCGGCCGGATCCCAGCGGAGTCCGCCGGCCGCCGAGGTCGCGTCGACGGCGACGAGGCCCGACGCGCCTTCCGGGCGCTGCACGGGCATGAACACGCCGGTCGAAGTTTCATTGTGCGGGTAGGCGTACACGTCGATGGAAGCATCGGCGACCATCTCGGGTCGGGCGCCCATCTCGGACTCGATCACCATCGGGTCGCTCAGGTGCGGCGCGGCAGTCGTGCACGTGGCGAACTTCGACGAGAACTCGCCGAACGAAAGGTGCTGCGCCCGGTCGTTGATGAAGCCGAAGGAGAGCGCATCCCACAGCAGCGTGGCGCCACCGTTGCCGATGATGACTTCCCAGTCGTCGGGCAGTGAGAAGAACTCGCGCATGCCGTCTTGCATGCGGGCGACGATGTTCTTGACCGTCGGCTTGCGGTGGCTCGTTCCCATGAACGATGTGCCGGTTGCGGCTAGATCGTCGAGGGCCTCGACTCGGACCTTGCTCGGTCCCGAGCCGAAACGTCCGTCGGCGGGAAGCAGGTCGGCAGGGATGGTGATGTTCGGCGTTTCGCTCACCCAAGAAGTCTGCCAGCCCGACCGGCGAACGTGCGCTGAATAGCTCGACTGACCGCCAGCGATTTCTGACACACTGCCCGGGTGACTTCAGAGGTGACTTCCGCACTTTCGCGCCGAGTAGGCGCCATCGCTCCGTCGGCGACACTTGCCGTGTCCAGCAAGGCCAAGGCGCTCAAGGCGCAAGGTAAGCCGGTCATCGGTTTCGGCGCCGGCGAGCCCGATTTCGCGACGCCAGAGCACATCGTCGAGGCTGCGGTTGCGGCCTGTCGGGTGCCGGTCAACCATCGCTATTCGGCGACGCCGGGCCTTCCCGAGTTGCGAGAGGCGCTCGTGGCCAAGACCCAACGCGATTCGGGGTTCTCGGTCAGCGCCGACCACATCGTGGTGACCAATGGCGGCAAGCAGGCCGTGTACAACGCCTTTGCCGCGCTGTTGAACCCGGGCGACGAAGTGCTGCTGCCGACGCCGTACTGGACCACCTACCCGGAGCCCATTCGGCTGACGGGGGCCGTGCCGATCGAGCTGGCGACCGACGTCGCTGGCGGTTTCCGCGTCACCGTGGATCAGCTCGAAGCGGCTCGCACCCCGAACACCAAGGCGCTGATCTTCGTGTCGCCGTCGAACCCGACCGGCGCCGTGTATCCACGAGCCGAGATCGAGGCGATCGGTCGCTGGGCAGTCGAGCACGACATCTGGGTGATCTGCGACGAGATCTACGAACACCTCGTGTACGGCGACGCCGAGCATCACTCGATGCCGGTCGTCGTGCCTGAGCTCGCCGAGCGAGCGATCGTGCTCAACGGTGTCGCCAAGACCTATGCAATGACCGGATGGCGAGTCGGATGGATCATCGGACCGCCTGCCTTCGCCAAAGCCTGTTCGACCCTGCAGTCACATCAGACATCGAATGTGTGCAATGTCGCGCAGGCCGCTGCGCTTGCGGCAGTCGCCGGACCGCTCGAGCCGGTCTACGAAATGCGTGATGCCTTTGATCGCCGGCGTCAGCTCATCTATTCGGGCCTCAGCGCGATCGACGGCGTCACGGTCCTCGAGCCCCAAGGAGCGTTCTACGCGTTCCCGTCGTTCGAAGGGGTACTCGGACGTGACCTTGGCGGCGTGACCCCGACGACCACCAGCGAGCTGGCCGACGTGTTCCTCGACCAGATCAATGTCGCCCTCGTTCCGGGCGAGGCATTCTCGGCGCCTGGCTACGCCCGCATGGCCTACGCCATGGGCGACGACGACATCGCCGAGGGCGTGGGTCGCATCGCCGATCTGTTGCGCCGTGGCTGAGGGCAGGGCCTCCGTGGCCCAGCCGTACGGCACGTGGCCATCGCCCATCGCAGCGCGCGACCTCGTTTCGGGCGCCGCCGGCCTTGCCGAAGTCGTGGCCGACGGTGACGATGTCTGGTTCACCGAGTCCCGTCCCGAAGAAGGCGGCCGTGTCGCCTTGATGCGGTGGAGGGCCGGAGCGTTGACCGAAGCGTCGCCGCCCGACGCCAACGTGCGCACCCGTGTCCACGAGTACGGCGGCGGCGCCTGGTGGGTGGCCGACTCGACCCTCTGGTTCAGCGACGACACGGATCAGCGCCTTCGCCGTATCGACGGCGATGGTGAGCTGCGGTGTCTGACACCCGCACCCGACATCGAACGCGGTGTTCGCTTCGCCGACGGGAGACCCACGCCGGACAAGGCCTGGTACATCTGCGTCCGCGAGACGCACCTGCCCAACGAGAACGGGGCGCACGTCGAGCCGGTCAACGACCTGGTTGCCGTTTCCGGCGACGGCTCCGAACGCATCGAAGTCGTGGCTGCGGGCGCCGACTTCTATTCGTCGCCGCGGCTCAACGCCGACGGCAGCGAGATCGTGTGGATTCAGTGGAACCATCCCAACATGTCATGGGATGCGACCGAGCTCTGGCATGCACGGTTCGCCGATGGCATGGTCAGCGACGCCAAGAAGATCGCCGGCGACGGTGTCACCTCGATTGTGCTTCCCGG
>CALLPT010000350.1 GCA_938015575.1 uncultured Acidimicrobiales bacterium | reverse complement strand
TCGCCGGCCACGGTCGAACCAACCCCGGAGCCGACGACGGAACCGACCACTGAGCCCACGACGGAACCGACCACTGAGCCCACGACGGAACCGACCACTGAGCCCACGACGGAACCGACCACGGAACCGACCACGGAACCGACCACCGAGCCGACGACCGAGCCGACCACTGAGCCGACGACGGAACCGACGACTGAGCCCACGACGGAACCGACGACTGAGCCCACGACGGAGCCGACCACGGAGCCGACGGTCGTTCCACCCGTGGTCGTCGTGAACGACCCGGCGGTGATGGTGATCAAGGAATATGTCGGCTTCATCGACTTCGACGGCAACGGATGGCCCACGGCCGGCGACACGCTTCGCTACGAACTGAGCGCGATGAACGTCGGTGACGTCACGCTTACGAACGTCGAGATCTTCGACGACTTGACCGGCACGACGCACCCGTGTTCCGACGCGCTCGCGAGCGGTGCGGTGTGTCCATTCAACGCGCCGCCGATCGTCGTCGACTACACGGTCACGGCGGCCGATGTGGTCGAAGGCGAAGTGTTGAACACTGCCGTTGCTTCGGGCACCGACGGCCAAACAACGGTCACCGACGAGACCGACGAGCCGGTCGACGTCGAGGTCTATCGGGTCGATCGACTTCCCGACATCGAGTTCGGTGTGCCGCCGCTTGAGTCCCAAGATCCGGTCGCCGAAGACCCATCGGAGGAAGACGAAGTCCTCGGGATTGTGCAAACACCTGCTGACTCGGGCGACGGTCTGGCTCACACTGGCGTCGAGACCGCCGTGCTTGGCTTCTTCGCTACCGCGCTTCTTGGTGCTGGGGCCTCGGTGCTCGGTGCGCGCAACTTGGTGAACGACATCGTCGCAGTCCGCGAGCGCCGGTTCTGAGCTGAGGCGTCCGAAGCGGGTCAGCTCGCGCTGGCCCGCTCGGCGCCTTTGGTGCGGGCCGCCGGCACGACGAACAAGACGCCGATAACACCGCAGACCGACAGCAAGGCTGCCTGGGTGTTGAGGATCACTCGGGCGGTCGTGATCTCGAGCAAGAGGCCGGCGAGGATCGCGCCCATGCCCATGCCAAAGCTGAAGATCGTGCTCATGAGCCCACCGACTCGGCCCATGACCGCGGCCGGGGCCAGGGTCTGCACGGTTGATTGCATGCCGACACCCGATGCGGTGTTCGGGAAACCGGTCGCCCCGTACAGAACCATGTAGACCCAGACCGCGGTGGTGAATGGGGGCGCGTTGATGAACAACGATGCCACGGCGCCGAAGAGCAGGAACCCGCCCGACAGCAGCCACTCCGGCCTGACCTTTGCGGCGATCGTGCCGACCACGGCGGCGGCGAGCATCGCTCCAAATGCGGAACTCGCACGGATGATGCCGACGTCGCCCTCGCTGCCTCCCAGGTACTCGGTCACGAAGACGATGAACAGCACCGAGAACCCACCGAAGATGGTCGAGGAGATCCCGGCGATCGCCATCATCGGTTTGAGGCCCGGCGTAGCCAGTGCCGCGTCGAGGCCGGCGCGCACCGACCGGTCGCCGCTGTCGGCCTCGCTGGACTCGGGCCGCACGTTCGCCGCAGGGCTGAGCAGTGCCGCGGCAAGCGCGCCGACGGCGAAGGTTGCAGCATCGGCAATCGCGACGGTCGTCATCCCGCCGAACTCGACCGCAAAGCCTCCTGCGGCAGCGCCTACCAAGCGCGAGATCGAGAACCCGCCCGACAAGGCCGAGTTCGCAGCGACGAGCTGCTCATCGTCGACCAGCCGGGGGAGCAGGGCGAACGCAGCCGGGTCGTTCACCGCCTGGATCGAGCCCTGAAGTACTGCGGCCACGAAGACGGGCCAGATCCGCTCCTCGGTCACCGCCAGTAGCGGGCTGAGCGCCAGGATCTGCAGCAGGTTTGTGGCGACCAGCGTGGACTTGAGCGGCAACGAGTCCGCCAGGCGTCCACCGAACGGTCCGAGCGTTGCGCTCACGCTAAGGAAGACGAGATAGACAGCCGAGGTCGTGATGCCAGACCCGGTCGCCGAGTAGACGAAGAGCGGCAGCGCAAGCTCGACCAGCCAGTCCCCGATGTTGTTGATCGTCGCCCCGCCAACCAGCAGCGTGACGTCGCGGTTGCGCCAGATGGAATCCGCGCCGCCGAACATGGTTCGAGATTAGGGCGTGGGTCGACGGCGAGCCGTCGAGTTTGCGGACTAGGGCGTGAAGAACAGCTCGACCATTTCATCGATAGCGGATTGTTCGATGGGTGCCCCGCCGGCATGGCGCCAGAAGAACTCGCCGATCAGGGCTCGGTAGAACAACAGGGTGCGGCGCAGTGCGACATCGCGGTCGAGCCCCACCGCGATCGCAAGCTGTAGGACGAAGTCGATCCGGCGCTGATCGACACGGGCCACGACCTCGGCGACTTCGTTGTCCGTCGCAGCCCAGGAGCGGATGGCGGTTTCGATCGGGTCGGCCGGGCCATGGTGGGCGAATGTCTGGGCGGCGAGCTCTCGGAGCTGGCTGGCGGGGTCGGTCTCAGCCGCCTCGACCATGGTGATGATCTGGGTCGTACCCCGCTCTTCCCAGCTGGCGAGCATCGCCATATGTAGCGCTCGGCGATTGTCGAAGTGGTGGTAGAAGCTGCCTTTGGTGACACCAAGGCGAGCTGCGAGCGGCTCGACTCTGAGCGCATGGATGCCGCCCTCGCACAACAAGTCGAATGCGCCCATGATCCATCGTTGCTGTGACAGCTGGCCACTATTCATCGTTGACACCATACGCCAACGTATGGCACGGTCGTATCAGCTTCCATACGGCACCGTATGGACCGCCGTGAGTCGACCTGTTCCCCGCGAGATGTGAGCTTCTGATGATCGAGACGAACTTGACGATTGCCATTCCATTCCTCGTGCTGGCGCTGGCTCATTCGGTACTCGGCGAGCGGCGCGTGCTTGGCCCGCTGCGGGCCATGGATCTGACCGTCGGGACCATGTCTCGACGCTTCCTCGACCGCTTGCTCCGCTTCGCGTGGCACGCCACGTCGCTCACCTGGTTCGCGCTCGGCCTTGTCTTTCTTGGTCTCGACCTGCTCTTGGGTGCGGCTCTCATCGGTGGTCTAGCCGCCGTGATCATGTTCGTGTACATGCGGGCTCATCTGGCGTGGCCCTTGTTTCTGCTGATCGCCGTCGCGGCGCTTCGGGCCTATGGGACGGTCGGTGATGCAGGGCTGCAGGTCGCCGGCTGGGTCGCATTCACCGTGCTCGGGGCTGCGGCGACATTGCACCTCTATTGGGCGATGGGCGGCACGCGCTGGACCCGGGCGGTCATCCCCACGACCGAGGTGGGAGCGAGATCGTTCGACCCGCCGCCCTTGGCGACGGCCGCGGTCGCGGTTGCGTTGGCCGTCTTCGCCGCCCTCGTTGCAATGGAGCTGGCGGCCGTCGAAGCGTTCGCTCAGCTTCGAGTCGTCTTGCTGTGGGTTGGCGTCGGTGTGCTCGCCTTGCGCGCCGCGGGTGATGGTCGACTGGTCGGCTTCAGCAAGTCGGTTCGGACCACCGCGTTTGCCAAGGCCGACGACGCGGTGTTGACACCTCTGGTCGTCTTCCTTGCCTTTGGCGTCTCGGCTGCCGCGTTGCTGTAGTCAGCCGATCGAAGCAAGCAGATCGGTCGCGAGCGGCGGCAGTGGATGGCCGGGCGCCCAGACGGCCCGCAAGTCTCGGTCGATCGCCAGTCCTTCGATGGAGACCTCGACCAGGCTGCCCGCAGCCAGCTCGTCGGCGACGGCGAGCCGGCTGATCACGGTTGGCGAGTTGCCGAGCAGCACGGCCGACCGCACCGCCGAGGTCGACCCGAGCTCGAGGACCGCGGGTGGCGCGGTGAGTCCGCGAGCTTCGAGCGCGGATTCGAGTGCCTCGCGAGTGCCGGATCCGGCCTCGCGGGTCACGAGCGGGGTCGCCGCCAAGGCTTCGACGGGCACGAGGGTCCTCGTAGCCCAGGGGTGTCCTGGAGCCACAACCGCAACGAGCTGATCGTGCTCGACGACCCGCTCGCTCAGGTCGGGTACCTGAGACGGAGTCTCGATGAAGCCAAGGTCGGCATCGCCGGCACGAAGCCGCTCGATGACGTGTGCCGAGTTCGCAACCTCGAGCGCAACCGAGTCGGCGGGATGTTCCTGCGAGAAGCTCTGGAGCCACTGTGGGAGCAGGTATTCGGCGATCGTGAAGCTGGCGGCGATGCGCAACCGGCCGTGTTGTTCGGCTCGGAACGCGGCCAGGCCCGCCTGGAGTTCGTGCGCGGCGCGCAGGATTTGTTCTGCCCATCCGGCGAAGACGATGCCTGCGTCGGTTGGTGTCGTCCCCGCCGGGCTGCGGTCCAGTAGCTGCAAGCCGACCTGGCGTTCCAGGTGCTTGAGTCGGCTGCTGGCCGATGGCTGGGCCACGCCGTGCACGCGTGCGGCGGCCGACACGCTGCCGAGCTCGACGACCGAAACGAACAGGTCAAGCGACGCGAGATCCGGAAATGAGGGGCCGAGCGGCATCGCCTCAGCCTAGCGATCAGTTATAGCCTCAACCTATGACACCATAGAGGTTCACCCTCTAGCGCTGGTCTCGTGACCGTGGTCACATGATCGGATGACACGGCTGGCTTCCACATGACGCGCCTGGGCTTTCTTCTCGACAGCGACAACTGCATTGGCTGTCACGCCTGCACGGTCGCCTGCAAGAGCGAACACGATGTGCCTCTCGGCGTGAACCGCACGTGGGTGAAGTACATCGAGACGGGAACCTTCCCCGAGGTCGCTCGCAAGTTCACGGTGATGCGCTGCAACCAGTGCGACGACGCGCCATGTATGTCGATC
>CALLPT010000349.1 GCA_938015575.1 uncultured Acidimicrobiales bacterium | reverse complement strand
CAGCCACGACAGGTGGTAGTAGAGCCAGGCCATGATTTGCGGGATGACCCGGTAGCGCCAGAAGCCCTGGCGGACGCCTCGACGCTGCAGCAGTTCCTCGATGATCAACAGGTGGAAGAACTCGTTGTCCTGTTGCTCGCGAATCGCGCTGACTTCTTCGTGGATGCCGCGGGCGAAGTTCGGCGCCGAGTGGGTATGGGTGATCGCCACGTAGGCGACGTTTTCCCACGCGATATAGGGAACCCGGGCAACAACCTCGAGGACCCGGAACTTGCCGAGCGACCCCTCCCGGCCATACACAAGATCCATCGCGCCGAACAGTGCCCGAGCCGCGAAACCCGGACGCAATCGCGGCGTCTCCAAGGTCGCTAGCTGCTCGAATCGCAGCTGGTCAGGGGTGGGTCGAGGGACCGTTTCCATGTCCCCACCGTGCGCCATCGTTGCCGGGTTTGCAAGGCGATTCGCTGCGACTCGGGTCACGCCGAAATCGGGAATAGCGGCCACGGAGATCATGCTCAGCCGAGGATCAGCGCGGCTTCCTCATTGCTGAGACAGGCGATGGTCGACAGGCCGACCGCCTCGGTGTCCGCGGTGCCGTCGATGATGCCGGACACGAGCCCTGCGGCGCGGAACTCGGCGTCGAGGCACGCCACGGTCGACGCACTGAGCGCCACGCCTTCGGCCGCGGCGGCCGACGCGACGATCGTGCCGACGCTGGCGCAGTTCAGCACCCACGCATCGTCAAGACTGATCGACAGCCCGGCCGCATCGGGCGTCGACGCGAGTGCCGCCGCGTAGCCGTAGATCACGCCCGAAGCATCGAAGCTGTTGGCCAGGCACGTCGCATCGAATGCGGCCCCGATCGACGAATCAGCAGCGACGTCGTCGAGCACCTCGGCCGCAAACGACGCGCCGACGAAGCACGCCGCTATCGACGACGTGAAGTGACCCTGCGCCCACGCGGGTGTGGCGTGACCAAACCCGACCGACGCCAGTCCAGCCAAGACCGAACCGCCGCCCGAGGACTCGAGCCACTGGTTCATGCAGTTCGCGCCCGCGGCCAGATGGTCGGCCAGGTCGGTGAGCGACAGGCTCTCGGCGACGAGCCCACAGTCGACCGACGCGGCAGCCAGCGCGTTGAGCTGGTGTGACGTCAGGTCAGTCGTGGTTGCGCCCGCGATCGGGTCGAGCAGGCTCGACGCCCCGACCCTCTGCGCCGCTTCGACGATGCAGGGGTTCCAGCTCGCGGCGGATTGCACCGCCGCCACGACCGGCGCGACGAGGGCTTCGTTCGCCGTGTCGGCCGCAGCAGCGGACGTCTGTTGATCAGACTGCACCTCGACAGCTGCCGCATCTGCATGTGCATTGGCTGCTTCCGGTTCGGGGCTAGCTGTCACCTCCACAGCGGCGACGGCAGTTGGCAGCGGCATGGTGAGCTGCACTTCGACGGGCGCTTCCGCCGGAAGTTCGACGTCTTCTGGCGGCAACAGGATCGGCGCGGTCGTCGCCACGACGGGGACGGCCGCGCTGGCAGCGGTTCCGCCCGCAGATGCGGTTTCGATCGTTGGCCGACTCGGCGCCCCGCACGAAGCGAGAAGGATCACGGCGGCGACCATCGAGATGGCGAGCGAGTGGCTCGGGGTAGCGAACGTTCGAGACATGAGGTGGGTGGCTCCTGCACTGGCTGGTTGACGTGGAGACACACGAGACCCCGGCACCTGGAGGGGGTGATGCCGGGGTCCGTGCGGGTTGGATCAGTTCGAGGTGAGGGCCGGGATCAGGCGCCTGCGGGTTCAGCGTCACCGCCACCGAGAGCGCCGTTGCCGCGGCCCTCCCCAAGGCGGGGACCACGGCGGCCCTCACCGTCGCCACGCTCACCCGGAGCGGTGTTGACCCGCTCGGTCACCCGCTCGGCGAGGCCGGCGATCTTCTCGTTCGCTTCTTCCTGGGTGATGTCGCCGGCGGCGACATGCTCCTGGATGTGTGCGGTCTTGCTTTCGACGATCGCCGCGATCACCGAGTCGAGGTCGGCGCCGTTGGCCGCCGCGACGTCGGCGATGCTCTGGCCGGCTTCGCGTGCTGCGTCCAGCACGTCTTCGCCGACACCGAGTGCCTCGGTCAGGACTGCGACACGCTCGGCCTTGCGGGCTTCGCGGTTGGCCTGGCGTTCCGCACGGCGAGCGTCACGCTCTTCTTGGCTGAGCTCGGTTCCGTCCTGGACCTCGATGGTGTCCTGTGCGGCGGCAATGTTCGGCACGATTGCCGTTGCGCCGAGAGCGGTGAGACCGATCAGGCCTCCGGCGATTGCCTTCTTCATCCGATTCATCTTCATGGTGGGTCTTCTCTTTCCGTCTTGCCGGCGGAGTTGCCGGTCTTCCAAGGGGACGAAGATCATGTTGCGGCACGTTCCGAAGACGAACGGCAGGCCAAAGCAAGAGTTCTGACAAGACGGGTAAGACGTCCTTTGCAGCCCCCAGAGCAACCGGGAAAACGCCGAAGCCCCGCCGAGTCGGCGGGGCTTCGAGCGATATCTGAGTTGTGCGCGAGGGGGGACTTGAACCCCCACGTCCTTTCGGACACAGGCACCTGAAGCCTGCGCGTCTGCCAATTCCGCCACTCGCGCGTGGCGCTCGGAAGAGCGGCCCACACTCTAGCGGCGACCCTCCGAACGCGTCGCCGAGAATTTCCAAGAGCGGGACTGTCACAGCGACGGCCTAAGTTCTCGTTTCACGGCTTCCCCCACCGCTTCGAGGGCGACCGATTTCGGTCACACTCGTGCACGATGGACCAAACCATGGACCACACAATGAGCGACGACCCGAGGACCAACTCCATCATCGACAAGGTTCGCGCCTTGATCGCCAAGGCCGAATCCTCGCCGTATCCGGCCGAAGCCGATGCCTTTATGGCCAAGGCCCAGGCCCTCATCAACCAATACGCAATTGACGAGGCCCGGCTGCACGGCACAGACCCGACCACGATCGGCCACGAACAGCTCCCCATGACCGGCAGCTACAGCCGCGAACGTGCCCACGTCTGGGGCGCCGTGGCGCAGGCCAACCGGTGCCAAGTGCTGACGTTCTCCAAGCCTGGGTCAAGCGCCGTCATGGAACTGGCGCTTATTGGCCGGCCGCGCGACCGCGAGCTGGTCAAGGTCCTGGCGACCTCACTCGAGTTGCAGGCCATGCGCCGCATGGCCGACCTGGACCTCGACCGATCGTGGGAAACCCCCGTCGTGCAACGACGCAGCTTCCTGCGGGGCTTCGCCGGCGAGGTATCGACTCGACTCGCTCGGGCCAAGGCCGACCAGCATGTCTTCGGCAGTGCTGCCGCCGCGCTCGAATTGGCCGAAGTGGCGGTCGACAACTACATGCACGACGAGTTCGATGTGTCGTCTCGCCGCAGCCAGTCGCGAATCGATGGAGCGGCCTATTCACGCGGCCGC
>CALLPT010000348.1 GCA_938015575.1 uncultured Acidimicrobiales bacterium | reverse complement strand
GTTGATCGCCCGATGTGTCGATGATGATGATCGAGGTGCAGCGTCGGCGCACGAGTTCGACGAGGCCCAGGTTCTCCCAGTGCCCGCCATCGGTTGCGTAGACGTTCGGATCCTCGGGGTCATACGTCTTCGAGATCTCCTTGAACATATTGACGAGCCGCGGCGTCGTCGACCGTTTCCACTTCTGCTGACTCGGGTTCGGCATCCACACCCCGAGCCGGGCATTGAAGGCGGCGAGCAATGCATCGGTGCCCTTGAGCGACAAGCGCCCGAGCGACGGGGCGACCGCGGCACCGGACACGGCGGCCAATCCCATCAGCGTGTTCAGGTGATGTCCGTGGGTGCCTTGGGGAAGACGCCGGCGGAACTGCGCGTGCGAGATCCGGGCGGGCGCGGGGCGGGCCGAGCTGGTGGCATCGGACCAGCGGTACACGGTCACGCAGCTCGGTTCGAAAGTCATCGACAACACGGGCACACCCGTTTGTTGGCCGTCTTCGCGGGCCGCCGCGCAACAGATGATGGGCTTGGGACCCTCGACCGTCTCGGCCGCATAGGCGAAGATCGGCGGCTCGTCCGGGTGGGTGATGTACTCGGAACCGGTGCGCTTGGTCGAGAACGTGCCGGCCAGGCGACGTCGGTAGAAGCCGTGGAGCGACCAGCGATCGGGGTTGAAGAACACGAACGCCACGACCATCGCTGCGAGGGCGGCGAGCCAGCGCCAGCGGCTGCTGAAGAGTTGGTCGGTGTCAGCGGCATGAGCCATCACCAATAGGCCAAAGACAATCAGGCCGGCGAACAGAGCCACGCCGCCCAGGTAGCGAGCCGAGGCTTTGAGGCGCGTCTTCGTGAGCTGCCACAGGGTGGTCAGGATCACGCCGTAAACACCACCCACGGCGAGACGACCACCGCCTCCGTCTGGCAGCAGGGCGATCACCCAGTCGATGGCGAACGGCAGTCCGATCAGCACGATCGCGAGCGAGACGGCGATGCCAAGCAGGGCCATGATGGCAGCGTCGACCCGCTGGCGAATCGGCTTGCGGTCGAGAAACAGCCGGGCAACGAGGAACGGGATCGCAAGCACGGCAGCGGCAAGCGGCGGGAACCATTGGTGGACACCGATGTTCGTGTTCAGCCCCTCGACCATGGCGGTCGGGCTTCGGTCGTCGCCAGTGATCGCCCAGCTGACGACGATCCGGCCGAGCGGCCATGCCAACGCAATGACCGTCAGGATCAGCAGCGAGAAGTGGAACGTCATGTTGCGCACGATGACGAGTGCCGACGTGAGCATGCCGCCCGGTCCATTGGCCAGGTAGCGGCGACGTTCGCGTACGTGTTGCAACAGCGAGCCGGCTGGTTCGTCGGGATTCGGGAACGGACGTACATCGTCGATGGCCTTGGGATCCAACGGATCGCCGATGATCGGCTGGTCCGGCAGTGGACCGAGGCCAGCGGCGATCCTCCACGCAGCAGCCGCATAGCCGCCACCGCTCACACTCGAGAGATAGTCGGCGCGGCCCAAGATGCCGAGCTTGCCGGGGACCGTCTCAGCCCTTGGTTCGCGTTCGAGACGGGAGAGTGCACCGAGCGCGAATCCGGCGGCTCGGATGCCTCCGCCGGAACAGCAGATGCCGGTGCCAGCGATTTCGTCGTGACAATCCTCGTCGGGCGTCGTGTCCGGCACGCCCGTTTCAGCAACCGGGAGCTCTCGCCGGATCGCAGCGGTGAGCGACGACACGAACATGGCTACCGCGAGCAGGATCATGATGCCGGCGAGGAGCCACTTCACCCAGGCCAGCGAGACGATGGCCTTGGGCACCGCGTCTTGCCACGAGTTGACGAACTGGATCCCGGCGCCGTCCGCGCGGATGGTCAGGATCGTGAGCAACTTCTCGATGAGCCCGAACGCCGCGCCGCCAAGGCCGAACACGAGTCCGAGCTTGGCGCCCGGCATTTTGGTTCCGGGCCCGGCTTTCCACGCTCCGGCCCAAAACTGTTTGAGGAGGACCCAGCCGACAAGGCCCCACAACACGCTGAAGGCCACCGCTCGCCACAACGCGTCTCGGGCCTCGTCGACGGTCGTGACCAGTTTCGGGTCGTCGAAGCGTTCGGACGAGCCGGCGAACTGCAGGCGTTGCATGACCTGGTAGCCGTCGGAGCGCCGCAACACGAACCAATAGCCGACAGCGATGATCGCGATCGCGATGACCGAGGCCACCGCGGTCTTGCGCGCATCGGCGAGTTGCTTCTCCTCGGTTGGCGCCACGAGCACGATCCCGTCTTTCTTCATCACCTCGGCATCGCTTGTATAGGACATGGTCCCCCCCTTTTTGTCCGGATCGAATCGACCTGGACTCCCGCTCTGGCGGACGGGTACGCCCGCACCGAGGCATCCGCATGCCTCGAGCAGGACACTACCCGACGCACCAGGACCTGAACAGAGGGTCCAATTTCGCAACGCATCAGTTGTGCTGACGCCCACAAGTTCAGGCGATGGAGATAGGTCGAACGGCCGAGGTGTTGCACAGGAAGGGAACTGGCAGCACCGTGGAAGCGTCGTACCTGCCATGAACCTGGATCCCATGCGCTTCCTTTTCGCTGCATTCACCGCACTGCTGCTGTTGGCCGCTTCATGCGGTGCCGACGCGGATGTCACCACGGCAGCTTCCGAGCCCACTCCGGAACCTCAGGCTGCCCCGACTCCCCCGCCGACGCCCGAGCCGACCCCGACGCCAGAGCCAACCGCCACCCCAACGCCGGAACCCCCAACGCCGACGGCCGCTGCGGCGCCGGAAACCCAGACCTTGGCGCCAGCGACGATCGATGCAGCGGAACTGGCGTGGGTTCGGTCGAGCATCCTCGACTACGAGTACACGTTGAAGGTGTCGTGCGAGTGCGACCAGTCGACGTCGGCGCCGCGGCGAGTACGGGTCGAACGCGGGAGCGTCGTCCGGGTTGAGAACGACGGCGAGCCATCGCCGCATGCGGGCTTCTCGATCGACGAGCTCTTCGCGCAGGCACGAGCCGCGCACTTTGACGACAAACTTGTTGAGATGGAGTTCGGTGCGAACGGCGTGCCGACCTCGGGCATCATCGACGTGGAAGCTGCCTGGGCCGACGGTGGCTTCGTCTACTCGATCAGCGACTTCACCGTCCTCACCGAGGGTGCACCGGTCGACGACGACTATCTGAC
>CALLPT010000347.1 GCA_938015575.1 uncultured Acidimicrobiales bacterium | reverse complement strand
GCGAGGATGTCCAGCATGACGCCGCCGACCTGGCCGGTGGCGCCAACAATTCCGATACGCATGGCGATCAGGCTATCGGCGGTCCATTCCTATAGCCCTCGAATATCGGGCTCGAAGGACAACGATCACGCCAGGGCCGCACGGGTGGGAAGCCTGTCCGGGCGAGCCACCCCGAAACCGCCGACGCTGAACCCGCCGACACTGAACCGCCAACACTGAAACCGCCGCCGCTTGAGACCACACCACCTATCGACCCTTCCGGCTCACCCCCTGGTCGGACACGCACGTCCCGCCCTGAGGCTGATGACAGACCACGGGTGGATCCGTACGTTGCATTTGCGCAGAAAACTCACAGAACGGCGGTACGGCGCATGCACACCAACTTCTCGCCAACTCAGGGTCACCGGAGCTCACCCCAGGGTGAACCCCCATTGCTGGGCCAACGCTCAAAGGCCAAGGTAGACGTCATGGCACACCCCTCCCCCGATGTTCTGCTGAGCGCCCGCGGCGTCACGAAGACGTATACGACCGGCGCAAACGCAGTCACCGCCCTCCGAGGCGTCGACCTCGACGTACGGGCCGGCGACCTGATGACCGTGATGGGCCCGTCCGGCAACGGCAAGACGACCCTGCTGAACTGCTTGTCCGGCATCGACTCGATCGATGCCGGCGAGGTGTTCATCGACGGCGAAGACATTCACTCGATGCGCGACGCCAAGCGCACCCAGCACCGGGCCGAACGTATGGGGTTCATCTTCCAGAGCTTCAACCTGATCCCGGTGTTGTCGGCACGAGAGAACGTCGAGATCCCCCTCGGCATCCTCGGCGTCGCCCCGAGCGAGTCTCGTGGGCGCGCCGAGGCCATGCTGGAACGAGTCGGTCTCGGCGGACGCTCCGGCCACCGGCCCCGCGAGCTGTCCGGCGGCGAGCAGCAGCGAGTCGCCATCGCCCGAGCGCTCGTGACCGAGCCGGCCATCGTGTGGGGCGACGAGCCAACCGGAAATCTCGACAGCGAAACGGCGGCTTCGATCGTCGACATGCTTCGTGAGATCAACGCGAACGGCCAAACCGTGGTCATGGTCACCCACGATCGCACCATCGCATCGATCGGCAACCGCGCCGTGCTGGTGCGCGACGGGCGTATCACCTTCGACGGTGCTCCCGCCGACCTCGACAGCGAGCAGCGATGAGCACGCTCACCATCCTGGCGATCATCGCCGCACTGTTCGCGCTGCCTGCGGTCTTCAACCTGATCCGCCGCGCCGATCTTCGTCGCATGGGTGTGCGCAATATCGTTCGCCGTCCAGTCGAGTCGGTGCTGATCATCGTCGGCTCGGCCCTTGGAACGGCGATCATCGTGGCCGCGCTCATGGTCGGCGACACCTTCGACAACAGCATCCGGGACATCGCGCGGACCGACCTCGGCGAGATCGACGCGACCCTCGAATTCGAGACACCCCAAGAGGCAGACGAAGCTGCTCGCTTGATTCGCGAGGGTGGGCTCGCGGACCTCGATGGTGTGCTGGCGATCCGTGACGTCCGCGTTGCCGCAGCGGGCTCTGGAATCGGCGACAACCGGATGGTCGAGCCGAGCATCTCGGTCTCGGCACTCGACTTCGCAGCGGCCGAACGGTTCGGCGCCGCGCCTTCGAGCTTCGGTCTGCGTCCGGTCGACGACCGCCGCGCATCGCCAAGCGCCGGTAGCGGCGAGATCGTCATCAACCAGCAACTCGCCGATGACCTCGGCGTTGGAACCGGCGACCCCGTCTCCCTCTTCTTCGACGGGAACGAACTCGCCTTCTCCGTCAACGATGTCGTCGAGGCAGATGGTTTGGGCGGCTACTCGAGCGCGTTCATCAGCCGAGATCTGATCGACCAACTCGACCCCAGCGGCACCTTCAGCTACGACCACGTCGTCGTGTCGGCCACCGGCGAGGTCTTCAACTCAGTCGATGCCGCCCGTCGCCTCGTCGACGATCAGCTCGCCCCGATGCTCGACGACGCCGGCATTGGGGTAGTACCCGACCCCGTCAAGGAAGACCTACTCGACGACGCCGAAAATGAAGGCGCTGAACTCACGCAGATCTTCTCGGTCGTGGGCGGCTTCAGTGTTCTCGCCGGCGTGCTCTTGCTCGTCAACCTGTTCGTCATGCTCGCCGAAGAGCGCAAGCCGAACCTGGGCGTGCTGCGGGCGATCGGCTGGAAGCGCAGCTCGCTGCGCAAGGCGTTCCGGGCTGAAGGCGTGATCTACGCAACGATCGCTGCCGTGGTTGGCGCCGTGCTTGGGATCGGCGTTGGTTGGGTGATCGTGCGCCTCACCAAAGGCATCTTGGCCGGCGCCAACCCCGACAGCGACTTCCAGCTCCAACTCGCCGTCGAGTTGTCGAGCCTGGTCACCGCCGCTCTGATCGGGCTGATCATCGCCATGGCCGCGGTCTGGTTCACGTCGTGGCGTATCAGCCGCCTGAACATCATCTCTGCAATCCGCGACCTTCCCGAACCAAAGACCCGCCGCTCCCGCCTGTTGGTCCTTGGTGCCGGCGCACTCCTGATCGTCGGAGGAGGCCTCATGCTCAGCAGCGGCCTGTCGTCGGACAATGCGTTCCTGACGATCGCGAGCGTGCCGATCGCCGCTACGGGCGCCGCGATCATCGCCAAGTCGTTCTTGTCACCACTACTGGTCAGCGGCTTCGCCGGGCTCGTCTCGGTCATCTGGGGCGCCGCGTTCTTCCCCCTCATGCCAGCAGCGATGACCCAAGACGTCGACATCGAGTTCTTCTTGCTCTTCGGTGTCGTCGTCGTTGCTGGCGGCGTCGCACTCACCACCGTCCTCGGTCCGACCATCCAACGGCTCGTGACCCGGGGCAACCGCCCGATGGTCGAAGCCCGCATCGCGATGGCGTACCCGTCGGCTCGCTTGTTCCGCACCGCCGCCTCGCTCGCCATGTATGGCCTGATCATCTTCACCTTGGCGTTCATGGCAGTGCTGTCGAGCAGCTTTTCGATGCAGACCGGCGACATCGCCGCCAGCACCGCCGCCGGCCACGACGTCATGGTTCAGGCAAACCGGACGAACCCGATCGCGATCGA
>CALLPT010000346.1 GCA_938015575.1 uncultured Acidimicrobiales bacterium | reverse complement strand
GGCCGCGGCGTAGATGTTGTTGAACTTCTGGGTTGGCGTGGTGACATCGAAGTCGCTGCGCAGTGCCGAGTCGAGGGTGCCGTTAGAAGCGAGGGCCTGGAGGGCGGCCTGGGGGGTCAGGACGCCGGCCGGGCGGCCGCTCTCGTCGACGACAAAGCCACCGTCTGCGCCGATCGCGGATACCGCTGCTGCGATGCCGGTGTCCGCGTCGATGACGACGGCGTCGCGCATGACCTTGGACACGTCGATGACGCGACCCTGGTCGACGTCTTGCACGAACTCGGCGACATAGCCGGTCGCCGGCTGCGTCAGGATCTCGTCGGGCGTACCGATCTGGACGACTGCGCCGTCTTTCATGATGCAGATGCGGTCACCGATGCGAAGGGCTTCGTTGAGGTCGTGGGTGATGAACAGGATCGTCTTCTGCAGGTGATCCTGAATCGCCATCATCTCGTCTTGCATCTGTCGACGGATGAGCGGATCGAGCGCGGAGAAGGCTTCGTCCATCAGAAGCACATCGGGATCCGACGCCAGCGCTCGGGCCAGACCGACACGTTGTTGCATGCCGCCGGACAGCTCGTTAGGCATCGAGTTGGCGAAGCTGCCGAGACCCACGAGGTTGAGCGCCTCGAGCGATGCTGCGTCGCGAGCGTCTTTGTCGACGCCTTGCACCTTGAGGCCGTACCCGGTGTTGTCGATGACGGAGCGGTGCGGGAAGAGGGCGAAGTGCTGGAACACCATGGCCATCTTCTGGCGGAACTGCTGGAGATCACCACCGTCAAGCTCCTGGACGTTGGTGCCGTCGACCATGACTCGCCCGTCGGTGATGTCGTGCAGCTTGTTGACCGTGCGGATGGCGGTCGACTTGCCGGAGCCGGAAAGGCCCATGATGACGAACGTCTCGCCTCGACGAACCTGAAACGACACGTCGGTCATACCGACGACGTGGTCGGTCGCGGCCTGCACTTCGTTTTTGGTCAAGCCATCCTTGGCCAGCTTGAGTGCTCGGCCTCGTGGCTGCGGTCCGAAGATCTTGTAGACGCTTTCAAGCCTAATGATCTCGTCCGCGGAGCTCTGGGTGCTCATTCCCCTCAACTTTCTGCGAGCACCATTCCCCCGGTGCCCGACTCGCCATCGAACCTAGCAGCAAGCGAGAGGACTGGCTCGGGGGCCAAATTCCGCGGAATTAGGCCACGCACATCTGTCATGTCGTCGACCGGGTGCTCCCTGAGATGGGTCGTCACATTGCCCCGTTTGAACGACCGTTCAGAGATGTGTCGTGACGATGGGGTCCGCCCGGGCCGTGGCGGAAGTGAAATTCGTCATAGTCTCAGTGGGTGACATCGTCGTGCCCGCACTGTGGCCAAGCGCTTGACGAGCACCGTGCGATGGCAGGTGCGACGACCATCTTGCCTGTCGTGCCGTCTGGCGACGCCGACGTTGCGCCCGACATCACCGCAGGTGTCCCGGCCTCGAGCGGGGGAGAGTCCGTACCGCTTGGCGACCGACCGAACCGAGCCGCCTCACCGGCGCTTGCCGCGGTCGTTGCCCTGACGCTGGCCGCGCTTGTCGTGGCGTTCGTGTTTTTTCGTTCGGGCGACGAGGCGGCAAGTCCCGTCGACTTGTCTGACGGCGGGGCCGTTCCGACAGCCCCCAACCCCGACCAGGAAGCCGATGTCGACGCTGCATCGCTCGGCTCGAGTGGCGAGACAGGCACTGCCGACCCGGTGGTGAGCGATCCACTGTTGTCGGATTCGGTCGCGCAGTTGTTTCGGCGAGAGATCGGCGACTGGGCCGTCGTCTATCCATCGCCGATGGGTCTACAAGTGCTGAGCGACGCAGGGACCGTGCAACCCGAGATCGAGACGGCGACGGGCTTCGAAGAGGCCGCGCAGTTCCCGCTGATCTCCGATGGTCGCCGCAGCTGGGCGGTCGATCCAGCCAAGTTGGGGCAGGCCTATTTGGTATCGACCCAGTTCGTGGTGATCGATATCGACCAGGACGGTCGGGTGGCGTTCATCAACGACGCTCGCGATCCTCGCAACATTGGCGAAAGCTCCTACGGAGCGTGGGGCCCAGGCTTCGACGTGCCGGCCGATGCCGACATCCTTGCTGTGCGCGAGCGTGGCCTTTTCGTGCTGCCGCGCACCGGCGGGACCTTTGAATACGTGCCCAACGGGGTCGAGGCATTCAGCGACGACGTGCTCGTGGCGGCCTCGATCGACAGCGAGATCTTCGAACGCTGCGACACGACGCTGGTCTGCGAGCTCTATCTCACCACGCCGACCCGACCCGATGCCCAGGTCCTCGACTTTCAGGCTCGGGACAAGCTGTGGGTCTCGCCTGGCGGCGAATGGCTCGTTGCGCGCACGCTGGCCGGAGGTTCGATGCTGGTTTCAACCGGGACCGGCGAGCGTTTGGATCTCGCCGGATCGGTGCGGGCGGTCGACTGGTCCGACGATGCCTCGATCGCCGCCGTCCTCACCGACGATGAGTTGATGATGGTGTTTCCGGAGCGTCAGGAAATCCGGTCGGTGACGCTTCCGATTGCCCCGTCGGCATCGTCGGTGTTGCTGGTTCCGACGACGTAGTTCCGGTCGCCGGCAGATCCCGACTGCCGTGGTCCTCGATGCAGCGCTCGACGAGTGGCATCGGATGGTTGTGGCGGAGCCGATCGCGCTCGGAAACGAAAATGCTCGGCGGTACCCGCGGGTCAAACGACTTCATGTAGGCCTCGCCATGTTGGTCGAGCTTGTCCCAGGTGGCGGAGAATGCCCAGCCGGTTGGGCCGGTCACATCGCGGGTAGCTCGATGAATCGATGAGTCGATGCCCCGGCGACCAGCGCGGCGCGCCTTCCATTCGACGTACAGATCGCGGGTGCGATGGCGAAAGCCCTTGGCCATTGGGCCCACCCTAGGTTACGTCATGGGCGCATGCGGCTGCGTCAAGGGTGGACTTGGTGGCCAGTGTCTGTCATGCTGCGCGCGTGCGACTCGATATCGACTCGCTGCGTACGCTCCGGGCGATCGTTGAGTCCGGTTCATTCACTGGTGCTGCCGCGCGCTTGCACCTCACGCAGTCAGCCGTCAGTTGGAAGATCAAGCGCCTCGAGGAACGTCTCGGTCACGCGCTTTTGGTTCGAGATGGCAAGACCATCGAACCGACCGAGATGGGGCACGAGTTATTGCTTCATGCCGACAAGATTCTCGCCGCCCACGACGAGGCCATCGCCAGCCTGAAGCTCCGTGAGTTGACCGGCACCGTTCGCCTCGGTTGCAACGATGAGCCTGATCTCGCTCACTTTGCCGAGATCATTCGGTCCTTCCGGCTCGAACATCCCCGGGTGCGGGTCAACACCCGAATCGCGCTCAGCAGCGTGGTCGCCTCATGGCTTCGAGCTGGCGAGCTCGACCTTGCGCTTCTCCAGGTCATGGCCGACGACGTCAAGGATGATGATGTCGTCATCCGGCGCGGCCGGCTCGACTGGTTCGCCTCTCCGGATCTGGTGCTCGGTGACGATGGCGCGGTTCCGCTCATCACGTTTGGCACCCGCGGCTTCTACCGGCCCATTGCCGAACGGGCGCTGCGCGAAGCCGGCTTCGACTACTTCGTCGCCGTCGAATGCGAAAGCAGCGCAGGTGTCATTGCGGCCGTCGAAGCCGGACTCGGCGTGAGCGTCTTGAACAATGACCATCCGGTCGCGCTGAATACTGCGGCGAGCAACCAAACGATCGAGCTGCCAGGCCCGTTGCCCGAGGTTTGTTTCGTCGCTCGCCGCTCGAAACGCACCCGCGATTCGGCTGTTCGGGCGCTGCAGAGCGCGCTCGTGAACGGCTTCTCGCCCGAGTTGGCGCCGGTCGATGGCTAAGACACCCCTGACCGGTGGCTGCGCCTGCCAAGGCGTGCGCTACCGGATCGAAGCCGACGCGCGCTCGGTCACGAACTGCCACTGCGAACCCTGTCGACGCATCACGGGCCACTTCATGGCCGCGACTGCCGCGCCCGCGTCGGCAGTCATCTTTGATGCCGATGCCAGCTTGCGCTGGTACGACTCGACGCCGACCGTGCAGTACGGCTTCTGCTCAACCTGTGGAGCCACGCTCTTCTGGCGGGCAAGCGACAAGCCCGATCATCTCTCCATAACCGCAGGAACGCTGGACACGCCCACCGGGTTGAAGACGAACCTCGCGATCTTCACCGACGAGGCCAGCGACTATCACCGCCTGGACGACGCCATCGAAACGGTCGGAGGCGACCGCAACCTGGGCGTCAGCGATGGTTGACACGACCGACGGACAAGGAACAATCGAGCGAGGCGAGTCACGGCCCCTGATTCCACGACGCTCGGTTGCCGCCGCGACGTGGGCATTGTTCGTCGGCCTGGCGTTGGTCATGGTCGGCAATGGCTTGAACGGCTCGTTGCTCGGCGTGCGAAGCGATGCTGCCGGATTCAGCCTGGCGGTCACCGGCGTCATCATGGCTGCCTACTTTGCTGGCTTCTTGGTCGGCACCGCGTATGCCGAGTCGGCGTTGCGCACGGTCGGTCACATCCGGGTCTTTGCCGCACTGGCTTCGATGGCGTCGACCGTGGTGCTCATACAGGCGATCTCGGTTGAGCCGATCACGTGGACGATCACCCGGTTCCTGTTCGGCGCGTGCAGCGCCGGCTTGTACGTCGTGGTCGAGAGCTGGCTCAACGACCTGGCCACCAACGCCACGCGAGGGCGGATCCTGTCGGTGTACATGATCGTGACCATGGGCGGTGTAGCCGTCGGCCAGTTGCTGTTGAGCATCGAGGACACTTCCGGGTTCACGCTGTTCATCGTGGTGTCGGTGCTCGTATCCCTGTCGCTCGTGCCGATCAGCTTGTCGGCCTCGAGCGCGCCGCCGATCGCGACACCCGAACCGATCGGTCTACGGGCGCTTGCGCCGCGGATCCCGACCGGCCTCATCTCGTCGTTCTTTTCCGGTGCCGGCGCTGGTGCGCTCATCGGCATGGGGGCGGTGTACGCATCCCAAGTCGGGATGAGCACCACGCAGATCTCGTTGTTCCTGGCCGCCCCGATGATCGGAGCAATCGTGTTCCAGTGGCCCATTGGCTGGCTCAGTGACAAGCTGCCGCGACGCGGCGTCTTGTTCGGCGTCGCCGTTGCTGGCGCCACCACGCCGCTACTGGCCTTGGCGGTGCCAGTCGATTCGGCAATCGCGACGCTGGCGATGTTCTTGATGGGCGGCGCGATGTTCCCGTTCTATTCGCTGACCGTCGCGTACTCGAACGACTGGCTAAAGGCCGAAGAGATCCTTGGTGCGAGCGGCACGCTCGTGCGGGTGAATGGCACGGGCGCCATCGTCGGTCCACTTTTAGTCGCCGGGCTCATGGCGGCGATCGGACCCCGTCTGTTCTTCTGGACGATCACCGGAATCTTCTCGTGCGCGTCGGTCTACATCCTGTATCGGATTGTGTCCAAGGACGCGCTGCCGCAAGAGCGACAGCGTCGCTGGGCGCCTATCCCGGCTCGTGCCTCGGCCGGTGCTGCGTATCTCATTCCGCGTCGCAGGCGCAACGCGGATGGCATCCCGACCGGCAATCCGATCAACAAGTAGCGCTGCTGGCTTTCCCGTTCGGCTGGTGCGAGCGGGTCGGTCTGGATCACCATGGCGTCATGTCGATCGGTCGTGTCTTCCGCAAGCTCGACAACGATTGGGTCGCGATTGGCGAGCAACTGCCGACCTGGGATCATGTCCCGCCGCGACCTGACGAGGCGATGGCCGTGTGGGTGCTTCCGTCGGGCGACGGTTATCGGCCCGGCGATGTCGTTGCGTTCGCAGAGACGGCGCATCGGTTGGTCTCGGGTGTTCCGAGAGACGATGTGGCCTGGCAGAACGTCCAGACCCAAGCCCTGTTGCTCTATGAACTCGACGAGGTGCGCGAGTGGATGCTCGGGATCGAACTCTGGCTTTGCATGCGCCTCGATGGCGACTGGCGCAGCTGAGGCCGTGGCTATGACAAGGGATAGCCGGCAACAAAGAGCGTGAATCGATGGCGCTCGGCCGCGTCGCTGGTGCCTGCATCGCTCGTCGTCGCGAACCGTTCGATGAGGTTCACGAGCTCGGTGACGAGTTCGGCGTGTTCGACAGGTGTCAGGGCGAGCTCGTTCAGGCTGAGCACGGAGTGCTCGTCGAGGTCACCAACGCCATCGAAAGCGCCCGCTTCGATCTCGGCTTGGAAGCCGTGTTTTGCGAAGTCGAACAGGGATCCCAATGCAAGGGCGATGTCATCGCTCTGCGCCGCATCGAAGAAGCTTGGTGCGATCGCCAAGCTGCGACCGGTGACCTGGTAGCGACGTTGGATGCGTGCGCCGACCTGACGGGTGGCTACTACCTGGATCATGCCGGCGGCGTCGAGCTGGTTCAGGTGGTGGTAGAGGCGCGTCACCGGCATTGCCAGCTGGTCGGCGAGCTCCGCGGCTGATGCAGGTGCCTTGAGCCGTCGCAGCAGAGCGCCTCGCAGCGGGTGGGTGAAGTGCCCAAGGAACTCGAGGTCATCGAACTCGAGTCGGTCCGCGAGCGGCGTTGCGTTCGGATGTGCGACCCAGCCGTCGCCGTCTTCAGGGATCGCTGATGCAGGCACGTCTGCAGGCTAGACGCACATGCTTCTGTCCCTCCATCTTCAAATCGCTTGAATATGTATGTTCAGTTTGATTGAATATGAACATGCTTCGACAACTCAACC
>CALLPT010000345.1 GCA_938015575.1 uncultured Acidimicrobiales bacterium | reverse complement strand
CGGCGTCGATGGCGAAGTCATCTACCCATCCGTCGGCATGCTGTTGTGCAACCATCCCGACCTCGATCTCAAGCACGCGATGTTCCAGGCGTACAACCGCTGGATTGCCGAGTATTGCGATCACGATCGCACCCGACTCTTCGGCTGCGGCCAAAGTGCGATGCGCACGCCCGAAGAGGGGATCGCCGACATCGAGGCCATCCACGCTGCCGGCCTGCGGGGCATCATGCTTCCGGGCACGCCCGGTCCCGCCTATGACAACGGCCCTGACTATGACGACCCGGCATGGGATGACGTGTGGCGCGCCTGCCTCGACCTGGGCGTCGTGCCCAGCTTCCACATCCTGACCGGTGCCAACTACCGGCCGCGTGGTCCGAAGCTCAACACCTTCATGTCGATCATCCGAGGCAACCAGGACCTGATCGGCACGTTCATCTTCGGTGGCGTGTTCGACCGAGTGCCCGACCTGCGGATCGTGTGCGTCGAGGCTGACGCCGGATGGGCGCCGCACTACAGCTACCGCATGGACCACGCCTACAGCCGGCACCGGGCCTGGCTGACGGCGGCCGAGATCGAGCGAAAGCCGAGCGAGTACTTCGCCGACCACGTGCGGCTGACCTTCCAAGATGATTGGTCGGCGTTTCGCATGGCCGAAGCCGGGTTGCTGCCCGCCAAGCAGCTCATGTGGGCCAACGACTTCCCCCACAGCGACTCGACCTGGCCGTGGAGTCAACACATGCTGACCGAACAGACCGCCAACCTCGACCCCGCGGATCGTGCCGCAATTCTCGGCGGCAACGCGGTCGAGTTGTACGGCTTGGGCGAACTGTTCGACTGACGGTGCCCATGTCACTTTCGCCGCAGGCAATGATCGTCTCCGCACAACCCGAGGCGTCCGAAGCGGGTGCGCGCGTGCTGATGCGCGGTGGCAACGCCGTCGACGCAGCGATGGCCGCGGCACTCGTGCAAACAGTTGTCGATCCACAGATGTGCGGGATCGCCGGCTTCGGCACCTGCCAGATCTACAACCCGGCGACCGGTGTGCACGAGTGCATCGACTTCCACGGCAAGACGCCGCTGTCCGCGACCCCCGATATGTGGGAGCACCTGCTCGAGGGCGAGACCCGCGATGGCTTTGGATTCATCCTCGAGGGAAACGTCAACGACCTGGGCTATCAATCGGTCACGACGCCGGGCTCGCTGCTGGCGTACTACGAGGCCGTTCGTGATCACGGCAGCTGGGACTGGGCCGACGTCTGCGCGCCGGCGGTCGCCCATGCCGAAGCCGGATTCAACGTGCGCCCTCATGTGCACCATTGGTGGACCCACGGCGCCGATCAGGGTCGGGTGCAGATCACCGATCGCATGGCGTTCTCTGCCACCGGGCGCAACGCGTATTTCCGACCCGACGGCACGCCGAAGATGATCGGCGACCACGTCGACAATCCCGATCTGGCCCGCACGATGCGCCTGATTGCCGAGGAAGGCGCCGACGTGTTCTACCGCGGCGAGATCGCCGACCGCATCGACGCCGACATGCGAGCGAACGGTGGGCTCTTGCGCAAGGAAGACCTCGAGGCGTATCGAACCACCCGCACCGAACCGCTTCGTGGCAGTTACCGCGACTACGAGATCGCGACCTGCCATCCGCCCGGCGGCGGAATCATGATCGTCGAGATGCTCAACATCCTCGAGCACTTCGACCTCGCCGGGATTGGCCACAACACCACGGACTACATCCGCATCGTGTGCGAGGCAATGAGGGCAGCAACGGCCGACAAAGACGCCCACGTCGGCGATCCAGCCTTTGTCGACGTTCCGGAGCACTTGACCGACAAGTCGTACGCAGGTGACCTGGCCCGCAGGATCAGTGCCGGCGAACGCATGACCGTCACCCGATTCGGTCAGCCCGAGCCCAAGGACACGACCCACGTCGCCGTGGTCGACCGAGACGGCATGTGTGTGACGATGACGCACTCTCTTGGCATGCCGTCGGGTGTCGTAACCGACGGTCTGGGGTTCATGTACAACGGCTGCATGGCAGTGTTCGACCCTCGCCCGGGCACGGCTCGTTCGATCGCGCCGGGCAAGAGCCGCTTCAGCTCGGTGTGCCCGACGATTGCGTTTCGCGACGGTGAAGCCCGCTATGTGCTGGGCGCGCCCGGTGGCACTCAAATCGCTATGGGGGTGCTCCAGGCGCTGGTCAACGTGATCGACTTCGACATGTCAGCGGTCGAGGCGGTTTCGGCGCCCCGCTTCTCGGCCACATCGAATGCGATCGACATCACGAACCGCATTCCCGGCTACCTGGTCGAACCGCTCGAGGCAGACGGCTACGAGATCGTCCGCTCAGCCAAGTCCTTTGGCATCGCCGCGGTGCATGGGATCCGGATCGACGACGGTGAGCTCAGCGGCGGAGCGGATCCTGGCCACGACGGCGTCGCGCTCGGCGTCTAGCGCCAGCTTCAACTCGTCAGCGGTGATCGGTACGGCGGCTTGACGTTGTCGGTGAGCCACTGGTCGGTGTCGGCGCGAGGCAGCGACAGGCTCGCCGGCCCCTTGCAACTGATGCGATACATGAGTCGGGCGTCGGCCGGATCGTTGACCGACTTCTTCG
>CALLPT010000344.1 GCA_938015575.1 uncultured Acidimicrobiales bacterium | reverse complement strand
GCAAGGTCGTTGTTGAGGAATGCATCGGTGGCGCGAGGAATCATCTCGGTCACCGTGGCGCACATGCGCACGACTTCGAGACGCATCGCGTCGAGGTCGTAGTGGAAGCTGGAACGGAGGGTCTCGGTCATGGGTGCCTCGCTGTCATCGATGGATCGCTGCCTCAGCCGAAGCGGCCGGTGATGTAGTTCTCGGTCCGCTCGTCCGCCGGCTGGGAGAAGATCGTGGTCGTCAGGTCGTATTCGACCAGCAAGCCGGTGCGCTGGTCAGTGTTCGGATCGAGTTCCGCCGTAAAGAACGCGGTGCGGTCGCTCACGCGAGCGGCCTGTTGCATGTTGTGGGTCACGATCACAATCGTGTAGTCCTTTTTCATCTCGAGCATGAGCTCTTCGATGCGGCCGGTGGCGATCGGGTCGAGCGCCGAGCATGGCTCGTCCATGAGCAGCACGTCGGGGTTCACGGCCGTCGCTCGGGCGATACACAGACGCTGCTGCTGGCCGCCGGACAAGCCGAGCGCTGACGTCTTGAGGCGGTCCTTGACTTCTTCCCAGAGGCCAGCGCCGCGAAGCGAACGCTCGACGATGTCGTCCATATTCTCATCGGTGCCCGCCAGGCGCGGCCCGAATGCAATGTTGTCGTAGATCGACTTCGGGAACGGGTTCGGCTTCTGGAACACCATGCCGATGCGGCGCCGCACCGCGACCGGGTCGACGTCGTCGCTGTACAGGTCAATGCCGTGATAGGTCAGGCTCCCGACCATGCGGGCGCCTTCGATCAGGTCGTTCATACGGTTGAACGTTCGCAACATAGTTGACTTGCCGCAGCCTGACGGACCGATGAAGGCGGTGATCTCGTTGTCGTTGATCGTAAGATCAACGTTGGTCACGGCCCGGAAGTCGGAGTAGTAAACCGACACATCTCGCGCCTCGAAGACGGGTGCTCGGTCGGTCGCAGGGGCCGCTGCAGCTGGTTCCTGACCGGCGGCTTGGGTCACGACGGACCGAGCGTCCTCAAAGCCCACCATGCTGTCGATCTCCGGTTTCGTTGATGTCATCGAAGCCTACTTTCTCAGATTGCGGTCGAGCCGAGCGCGGACATAGATGGCCACGGAGTTGAGTGCGATCACGACGAGCAAGATCGCGACGGATGCGCCCGCCGCATGAGCGCCCCAAATCTCAGACGGTTGTTTGGTGAAGGCGAAGATCTGCATCGGCAGGGCGGTAAAGAAGCCCTGCATCTGCTCGAGGAAGGACATCGTGCCGGTTTGGAACACGCCGGTAAGTGCCCCGACGACCAAGATCGGAGCAGCCTCGCCGGCAGCTCGAGCGATGGAGAGCACGGTGCCGGTGAGGATGCCAGGAGCAGCGGCAGGAAGCACGACGGATCGGATCACCTCCCACTGCGTGGCACCGATGCCGTAACCCGCCTGCGCCAACTCGCCGGGAACGGCACGCAGCGCTTCTTGCGTCGTGATAATCACGATGGGCAGCACCAGGCAGGCGAGTGTGAGCCCGCCGGCGATCACGGACCGTCCACCGGTCAAACCACCGAGATTGCCAACGAAGATCGCCAGGCCCAACAGCCCGTAGACGATCGAGGGGACGCCGGCAAGGTTGCGGACGACGACCTCGGTGAAGCGAGCGAAGCGGGTGTCGCCGGCGTATTCCTCGAGATAGATAGCGGCACCGATTCCGATCGGAAAGGCGACACCAGCGGTGATGGCGGCCAACATGACGCTTCCCTGGATGCCCTGCCAGACCCCCGCCCGGCTGGGATCTTGTGAGCTTTTCGAGGTCAGGAAGTCGAGCGGACGCTCCGAGAGGATCGGCCACGCTCGCGTCACGGCGGTGAGCAAGACCGCGACAAGGATCGCGAACGCGATCAGCAAGGAGAAGACGAGCAGACTTCGAAACACCAGGCCGGCTCGGTCGCTCGAGCGCTTCACCGAGAGCTGACGACGCAGCTCAGTCGTAATGGCAACCATCAGTAGACCTCGCGGAATCGGCGGACGCCGCCGAAACCCATCCGACAAACAGGCAACGTCAGAACCATCTCAGTAGACCTCGCGGAATCGGCGGACGATCGCATCGGAGATGACGTTGAGTGCGAGCGTCAGTAGGAACAACAGAGCTCCAAGGAAGTACAAGCTCTGGAACGCCAAGCCCGACCCAGCGACCTGATCGGTGCCAGCACCGAGGCTCGCCATCGCTGCGGTAACCGTCTGACCCGGCACGAGCGGGTCGTAGCCGAACAGGGTTCCACCCGAGCCACCGGCAGCGATCGCGACGACCATGGTTTCGCCGATCGCCCGGGACACGCCGACGATGAAGGCGGCCGAGATGCCCGAGAGTGCCGCGGGGAACACGACCTTGAGGGCAACGGTGATCTTGCGAGCACCGAGGCCATAGGCGGCTTCTCGGAGTGATCGAGGAACGGCCCGAAGTGCATCTTCGGTGATCGACGCCACCAGCGGAATCGTGAGAATGCCGACACCAATACCCGCCGCAACAATCGAGAAAATCCCGATGTCGTCGAAGAAGAATCGCAAGAGTGAGGGACTCACAAAGAAGATGGCGAACATACCGATGACGACCGAGGGGACCGAAGCGAGCGTCTCGATCACGGGCTTCACGATGCGCTGCACCCGAGGCGTCGCATATTCCGACAGGTAAATGGCGACGCCGAGCCCGACCGGGCCGGCGATAGCCATAGCGATGCCGGTCACCCACAAGGTTCCGATCAAGAGCGTCGAAATATCGAACAGGCCGCGTCGGGGGTACCAGCCCTTTCGTTCGCCTTCGATGTTGAGCAACCCGAAGCTGAAGTCCTGGTCCGAGACGAAGACGTACGCTTCCTTGAAGACAACCCAGACGATGAGCAGGCTGACGATGATGGCGACCCATCCGGCCAGACGCAGCAGGTTCGCGGCCCGACGGTCTTGGGCCTGCCGCGACCCGCTCAACTGCAAGTCGCTGAGCGTCAAAGCGCCAGAGGACCGAGGCGACGCCTTGGCTGCGTTTGCGACCAGCGTGGTTCCTGCGACGATGTCCCACGGCGATTCGTAGCGATGCATCGCTTCGATGATGAACCCGCAACCAACGAACAGGGCAACCCACAGCAGCTGGTTACCGTCGAACATGACGAGCGGGAACGCGTACACCGCACCGAACTTGGTCAGGTTGCGCACCATGGTGCGAGCGAAGCCAGCCGGGGCGCCCGTGCGGTCAACGAAGGACTGCTGCAGCGCAGCGCCAGCGGGTGTCGTGCTTCCCATGGCCCGCCACAACACCCACGCCGCATAGATCACGAGGCCGATCGTCCAGTTCGACGGGCCGAAGTCGCCCGGGGTGCCTGTCTCGAACAGCTTGCGTCCGAACAGCACCGGCCCGGTGAAACCGCCCGAGTAGAACTCGACGATTGCAACGGCCATCACGACCAGGCAGTACTGCGCGATCTCAAGGAATGCACCGACGCCTCGACGGGCCATCGACGGCACCGAGAACGAATCGACCGGATTCCCAGATCGCGCCGCTTCCCCTCCAAGCTCCTGAGCAAGAGGGACGGGAGCAGCTTCGATCGCACCCGCGCCGTTGGCTGAGCTCACCACTGGATACCCGTCGTGCGGGTCGCCCAGAGGCCTTGGGCCTTGGCCTGGTCCTCGTCGTTGAGTTGGACGTAGCCGGCGGCGGTCACCGACTCGAGCCCGATGTCGCTCATCATGTAGTCAACGAAGGCAGCGACGGCCGGCTCGCTCTCCGCGACGCCGGCGTTGATGTAGGTGTAGAGGAAGCGAGCGATCGGAAATTCGGCCGACGCAATCGACTCGGGCGTGGGCGAGACACACTCGCCGTCGGCCTGCTGACGGACCTGCACCAGCTTCGCCTGGCCCGCTTCGGCAGCTTCCTTGGCGAAGGCGAAGCCAACCCAACCCAGGCTGTACCGGTTGCCGCTGATGCCAGCGATCACGATGTTGTCGTCAGGGCTCGAGTTGTAGTCAGGGCGAGCATGATCGGCGAACTCGTTGGCCTCGGTGTCGAGGCCTGTCTTGCCCTTGGCGACACCCTCGATCACGATCTCGACGAACGAGTCGAAGGTGCCGGACTCTTCGCCGGGCGCATAGATGTCGAGCTTCGCATCCGGCAGCTCTTCGGCTGGCGAACCGATTTCGGCGAGTAGGGCGTTGGCCTCTGACCAGTTCTTGATGCCGATCGCCGCGTCCGACGTCAGTGCGTAGAGCTGATCGAAGCTGAGGCACTCAACCGCATCGTTCTCAACCGACGTAATCACCGAGATGCCGTCAATCGCACGGCGCAGCTCGATGAACTCGATGCCGTTCGCGGCACATTCTTCGAGCTCGGCGGCCTTGTACTGGCGACTGGCATTGCCGATCGGCACGTCACCGGCGCAGAACAACCGGGCACCGTCACCCGATCCGGGCCCTTCGACGGCAATCGCCACACCTGGATTCGCAGCACCGAACTCCTCGGCCTGCTTGTTCACGATGGGGAACACCGTCGACGAACCGGAGATCAAGAACTCACCCGTCAAGGTGCTCGTGGCAACAGCTGTCCCGCCGTCGGTCGACGGCGTTGCGGCACTGCTGTCGCTGGTGACCCGATCGTTCACCAGCACGGCGATGAGCGCCAAACTCAGTCCCAATACGAGGAGCCGCAAGAGCGACGTACCTTCAGCATTCACGGATCTGGACCCTTCAAGCTTTCGTCGAAGCGCAGCGGAACGCTACGCCCTGCGGACGCTACGAGTCCCGTCTGTCGCCCGATCATCGCTCCGGTAAACAACAGGTAAACGTCGTTCGGTCTTCGGCCTCACGTCGTTCGGCCTTCGGCCTCACTGACCGAGTTGCTCGCTGACGCTCACAACATCGAAAACAACATCGTTCGGCCTTCGTCGTTCGGCCTTCGGCCTCACTTACCGAGTTGCTCGCTGACGCTCACAACATCGAAAACAACATCGTTCGG
>CALLPT010000343.1 GCA_938015575.1 uncultured Acidimicrobiales bacterium | reverse complement strand
CGGTCCTCGAGAATCTCCCGAAGTCGCGCCCGTTCCACACGATCGGTGTAGCCAAGACCGGCTTGGAGGCACTGATCGACCGCCTCGTCACACCCGGCACGAGAGAAGATGAACCAGATGAGTGGACCGAGGTCCTCGTTGAGTAGACGGGGCACCAGCCGTGTCCGGCGCGGCGGCACCCAACGCTGTCGAGGCCGTTCCCTTCGGGCACCACGTCGATTCCGCTCGCTGCTTCGCTGCTGCCCGCGATTCGATCCCTTACCGGCTCGAGCGAACCGGTACGCCTCGTCGGAAACACGAGCCCCATCGAGCAAGGGCACGAGGTGCGTGGCGCGTTCCTCTCGGTCACCAACGGCCAAGCGATGCTCCAGCGGTACGGGCCGTTCGGTCTCGAGAATCAGCGTCGTCGGCCCACGAACACTGCGGAGCCAGGCAACAAATTCCTCGAGGTTCGAAACCGTCGCCGACAACGAGATCGTGCGGACATCGGCGGGCAGGTTGAGGAGTACCTCTTCCCAGACCGGTCCGCGCTCGCGATCTTGCAGATAGTGGACCTCGTCGAGGACAACACAGCCGAGGCGCCGTAGCCGGGGCGCTCGCTCGTACAGCATGTTGCGAAGCACTTCGGTGGTCATGACCACGATGGGTGCACTGCCGTTGACCGTGACGTCGCCGGTCAACAGCCCAACGTTTTCGACGCCAAACCGATCGCCGAAATCCCGGTACTTTTGATTGGCCAACGCCTTGATCGGCGACGTATAGAACGTGTCACGCCCGGTGCCGAGCGTTACCGCGATGCCATGCTCGGCAATAACGGTCTTGCCGCTGCCGGTGGGCGCGGCGACGAGCACACTCTCACCATCATCGAATGCGTTGATGGCATCGCGCTGAAATGCGTCGAGCTCGAAGTCGCGTGCACCGGCGCTCACGTCGCGCCGACGCCTGCCTTGGCCTGGCGTCGAGCCCGCCACCAGCCGAACAGGATGGCGATCTCGTAGAACAGGTACATCGGCACCGACAGCGCCATCAAGGTGCCAGGGTCGCCACTCGGTGTCAGCACGGCGACCAAGGCAACAATGCCGACGATCGCAAACCGGCGACCGGATCGCAGCATTGCATTGTCGACGATGCCCAGGAGTTGCAGGAAGATCAGCAGGATCGGGAACAGGAAGCCGAGCCCGAAGCCGATCATCATCTTGGTCACGAACCCGATGTATTCCTTGGGCCGGTAGATGTTCGTGAGGTCGTCGCCGCCGATGTTGGCGAGGAACTCGAGGGCCCGTGGCAGGCTCCAATAGGCGAGCCACGCGCCCGAGGCAAACAGGAGCACCGACAGGGCAACGAAGACAAGCCCGTAGCGCTTCTCGTGCGGATACAGGCCGGGCGCAATGAACTGCCACACCTGCCACAGCACGAACGGCATGGCGAGTGCAAGCCCTCCGTAACCGACCACGGTCAGGCGAACCGAGAAGCCCTCGAGCGGGCTGATGGCCAAGAGTCCGCACTCCTGGCCGATGCCTTGATCGCCGTTGATTTGGCAATGGGGCTCGATGAGGATGTCGAAAATCTGCGGATAGAAGACCCAGGCGATGATCGCTCCCGCGAAGATCGCAATGACCGATCGAATGATGCGAGTGCGGAGCTCGGTGAGATGCTCCATCAAGCTCATCTGACCGTCGGTCGGGTTCGCCGCGGTCACTCTTCTTCGTCCTGTGCGTCGCTCAGGTCGACGGGGCCGCCGTCGCTCACGGGTGTGATGACGTCGTGGCTCAGGTTCCGAGCCTTTTCAGCGATCGCATACGGGTCGGTGTTCGCTGGCTCGTCAGCGTCACCGTCGGGCTCGTCAGGATCGCCGGCCCACGCACGAAGGTCGCGATCCGGATCAGGGTTCGTCGACGCCGCATCAGGGCGAGCTGCTGCCTCGAGTTCGGCCTGGAATCCGCGGGCGAGGCCCCGCAATTGGTTCACGGTCTGTCCAACCTGTCGAGCAACCTCGGGCAGCCGCTGCGGGCCGAGAAAAATGAGGGCGACAAGCAGGATGATCAGCAGCTCACCGCCGCCGATGTTCAGCATGGGTCGAGCTTAGCGACGCGACCTCGCTGCGACGTGTCGCACGGCGACACGCAACAAGAACAATTGTTCAGTCGTCGACGAGCTCGCCGAGCGCCGACTCGAGTAGTGCGTCGTCCTGCAGCTTCTCGTGGAAGTCAAGGAGGTGATCGTGTGTCAACGGGCCCAATCCGGTGTCGATCAGCGACTCCATTGGCACGGACCAGAACACGACTTCGGCGCCAGAGGCAACCAACAGATCGAGGGTGCGACGGCTGGCGTCCTTCTCGTGGGACAGACCGCACTCAGGGCAGGTGAACAGGTAAACCCCGTCGTGATCTTCACGGCAGATGCGTACCGATACGTCGTCAATCGACAATTCTGTATCGCCACACTGGTTGCATGTTGCGCGTACTCGAGCCATGAGCTGGCCTCCTTCCTCAACTCAGTCGGCCACCAGACGCTTCGATTAAGTGAAACCGGGGCCTTTTTCGTTGGTTTCTCGCCTGCACTGCGCCACGATGGCTCCGTGAGTCCTCGGATTGCAGCGCAACGGGGCGAGCCGCTGTTGTTCGCTCACCGCGGAGCCTCGGCTGAGGCCCCTGACAACACGATCGAGAGCTTCACCCGGGCACTGGAGCTCGGAACGACGGCGCTCGAGTCCGATGTGTGGGCCAGCGCGGACCAGATCGCTGTGCTGGCACACGACGACAACGTCGGCGGCCTCGTGCGGCGACAGTTCGTGACAAAGACGTCGGCACGTGATCTGCCCGACCATGTGCCAACGATCGCAGAACTGCTCGAAGCGGTCGGGCCGGACATCACCTTGTCGCTCGACATCAAGCATCCCGAGGCGATCGACCCGACGATCGAGGCGCTTCGAGCGCTATCCGAACGCTACGACGAGGACCTGATCCAACGCACCTGGCTGTGTCACCCCAGCTTTGAGCTTGTTGCCCAATGGCGTAGTCGTTGGTCCGATATTCGGCTCGTGCATTCAACCCGTCTCGAACGACTCGGGAACAGCCCCGAACGCCACGCGGCCCAGCTGTTCGAAGCGGGCATCGATGCCGTCAACTTCCGGGCGCCCGACTGGTCGGGCGGCCTCACGACCCTGTACCACCGGTTCGACATCTACTGCTTTGGATGGGACGCCCACCTGCAGCGAGTCGCTGAGGAACTCCTCGACATGGGCTGCGACGCGATCTTCAGCAACTACGTCGATCGCATGCTCGCGGCGCGGGCCAAGGTTTACGGGTTCTAGCGGCGCTTGAGCGGCCGCCGTCGGCTACAGCTGGCTCAGGTTGTCTAGCGGCCAGACCCGGACAAAGGCGCGACCGACGATGGTGTCGATGGCAACCGGGCCAAAGACCCGCGAATCCTGGGAGTTCACCCGGTTGTCGCCCATCACGAACACATAGCCCTCGGGGATCGTGCACAGTTCCGGCGACGGGGTCTCTTGGGCACAGCCCGGGATGCTCAACGAGCGCGTCCGCGTGCTGTTCTGTTGCGACAGATACGGCTCCTGCACCAGCAGGCCGTCGACGTACACCTGGCTATCGCGAAACTGGATCGTCTCGCCCGGCAGCCCGATGACGCGCTTGATCAGGTCGTTTGCCGCACTGGGCTGGTTCGGTGGCTTCTTGAACACGACCACTTGGCCGCGCTCGATTTCGCCGAAGTTGTAGCTGAGCCTGTTGACGATCACCCGGTCGCCCTCGTCAAGGGTGGGCGCCATCGACAATGACGGAATGTGATACGCCTGCACGAGGATCAGCCGCGTGAACAGGGCGATCACGACTGCGGCGATCAGCACGGGTCCCCACTCACGAACGACGCTCACGAAGGTGCTCGGTTCGGGGAGTTCAGATGCACTCGACCCGTCGCCCTCCATGTCGTGCCATGACAGGTTCTCCCAGCCCTCGGGTTCTTCGCGTCCGATACTGCGCAGGTCATCGTCCCAGGCGGAGCGTCCGACGGACTCAGGGGTCAATGCTTGCTCGTCGGAACCAAAGGTCGGCTGCTGGGCGATTGGCTCACTCGCCGGCGAGACGTCGCGTCCTGGCGCCCAATCGATCTGCGCCAGCTCGTCGGTGATGGGTCGTTGGGCGCCGACGGCAGGGAGCTGCCCGGTCGGATCAAGCGCCGGCTCGGGAACGACCGGTGGGCGTTCCGTGGGCGCGCTCGTTCGGTCGAGTACACGGTCGATCCACGCGGCGTCGCCGTCATGCTGTGGTGGGGTAAGGCCCGGATCACCTGGCTCGCCAGGTACCTGGCCGCGTGAAGACACGGTCGCAGGCTACCCCGCCCG
>CALLPT010000342.1 GCA_938015575.1 uncultured Acidimicrobiales bacterium | reverse complement strand
GCTCCGTGAGCTCGGCCGTCAGGCGCACGAGGAATGCGGCGGTCCTGGCATCGGTGTCATCGGCATGTGCTTCACCGGCAACTTTGCGCTAGCGCTCGCGATCGACGAGCGGGTCAAAGTGCCAGTGATGAGTCAGCCGAGCTTGCCGCTCGGTCGCGACAAGAAATCGGCCGCGGCACTCCATGTGGCGCCTGACGACGTGGCGACGGTGAAGCAGCGCACGGTCGACGAGGAACTGTGTGTGATCGGGCTGCGATTCACGGGCGACCCGCTTGTGCCGGCGGCCCGCTTCCGATCACTCGAGCGCGAGTTCGGTGATGCGTTCATCGGTGTCGAGATCGACTCGAGCCCAGGCAACCAGTGGGGCTTCGCCAAAGACGCGCACTCGGTCACGTCGAAGGAATGGTCCGCCGACCCCGATAATCCGACCGGTCAGGCTTGGCAGGTCATCGTTGAGCACCTGTCCAACCAGCTTCTTGGGGCCTAGTCCGATGGGCGATTCCGGACGCAGCGTCGACGAGCTCCGCGCCGAGCTCGACGACGTATGTGCTGTGCTGATGGATGACCGGTTTGCTCCGAAGCTCGCCGCGCTCGCTCGGCCGGCAGTGAGGATGCGTGCCGCTGCGCGCGGTGCGACCGAGCTCGGCCCGGTGCCGCACGCGGCTCCAGATCCCGGATGGCCGCTCGGCGCGGATGGGTCGCCGCTCACGCACCTGTGCTCGATCGATCTCGTCGACCTCGCTCGCTTCGAAACTGGACTCGAGCTGCCATCGGCCGGCATCCTGCAAGCTTTCTTTGAGATCGATGTTGAGCCGGGAGTGCTGCAACCGACCGAGCCCGACAGCTTCGTTCTCAGGATCGCCGATTCGTCGGTGATCGCCAGTCCCGGTGTCGGAGTTGAGCTGACCCAGGTACTCACGATCCCTGCCTGGTACGAGCCGGCCGTCCAAGCATTCGCTCCCGCGGCGAAGAAGCCTGAGTTCAACCGGCGAGGCCGGAATCGAGCCGAACTTCTTGCCCGAGCTCGGGGAGAGGAAGTCGTCGAGGTGCCCAAGACCTCCGACCATGACCGGCTACGAACGCAGGTGAACGACGTTCATCAGGAGTGGGGCAACCGAATCGAGTCGTTGGTCGGGCCCGGGCCGCAACACCAGATCGGCGGATGGCCAGCGTTGGTCCAGACCCCGTTGTGGGGTGAGTGCGAAGAAGGTTGGGCTGGCGCCGAGGAGGTTCTGTTCGAAACGACCGTCGAGGTCGGTGCGAATCCAGCCGATCGCTGGGCGATGGTGATCCAGATCGACACCGACGAGGAGGCCGGTTGGATGTGGGGTGACGCCGGGCTTCTCTACTTTGCCGCTCGCACGCCGATCGAACCTGCGGGGCTTTTGCGTGGCTCTTGGTGCGTTGCCCAGTCCTACTAGCGCTGCGTGCCCGCTTGCTCTAGGCCAACGCAGAGATGAGGTCGGCGAAGACTCGTCGTAGTGTTGGTTCGAGTTCTTCTCCGTCGAAGGGGGCCGCGAGTGGGCCGCTGACCCAGAGTTCGACGAAGCCGTGGACGAACGCCCAGGTGGTGGCGATGAGGTCGGCGATGTTGCGGTCGGCGGCCCATCCGGTCGCCTGATGGCGGAGCAGAATGTTGTTGATGCCGAAATAGGCCCGCTCCCGGGCTTGCCAGAGCTCGGGCGTGTCGACCCGGGTGAGCTCGAGCCGCTGCAACACGCTGAAGGCTGACGGCTCTTGCAGTGCGAATCGGGCGTAGGCAGCCGCGGCGTCGAGCATTGCGTGGCTCGGTTCGTCGGCTTCTTCGCCCGCTGCCTCGATCGCTGCGCCGATCCGGTCGTAGGCCCGGGTGAGATAGGCGGTGAAGAGTCCGGGCTTGTCGCCGAAGTAGTGCGCCGCGGCGGTGTGGGAGAGGCCAGCTTGGGTGCCGACTCGGCGCACGGTGACCCCGGATGGTCCGTGCTCTGCAATGACGGCATCAACGGCATCAAGAAGTCGGGTAGGGGTGTCGCTCACGCGTGCTGAGGTTGGCGTGCGACCGGCCGCTTCTGCAACCCCGTGTTGCGAAGACCAATCGCCAACACGACCGCGACGGCGCCGATGATGGCGCCGTCGGCGAGAGCCAACACCTGACCGAGGTTGCGGTCGATCACGCCGGTGCCCACGAGCGCCACCATCAGCAGCGGGTAGGGGGCGATCGCTACCAGGTTGAGGAGCGCGACTCGCTCAATCTGCATGCGGGGGAGCAGCGCTGCGATAAGCGCAGCATGTCCGACCAACACCAGGCCGGCGAGTCGTATCCAGCCCGAGGATTCGATGCCGAGCCATCCGCCGACGGTGCCGGGGGCGACGAGGAACAGCAGGCCCGAAAGCAGCGAGAAGCTGGCGTTGAACACGAGCGTTGGGCGCAGGAGGGGGGACATGCGCCCAACATAGCCTCGATGCTTTACAAAGTAAAGTATCGAGTCGAGGGGCGAACCGCAGGCAGGGAAATTTCACCCCGACCGTGGTCCCGCGGTGTCGCACGGCGCGCATAGGGTCGACGGTGTGGCGATCGAGCTCCTCGACGGACTGAATCCGGATCAAGAAGAAGCTGTCCTGCACAGCGACGGGCCGCTGCTCGTCGTGGCGGGCGCAGGCTCGGGCAAGACCCGGGTACTCACTCATCGCATCGCCCGCCTCATCGAAGAAGAGCGGGTGTCGCCGTTCGCGATCTTGGCGATCACGTTTACGAACAAGGCCGCCAACGAGATGAAGCATCGCGTCGAGGCCCTGATCGGTCCCGTCGCCCAGAAGATGTGGGTCTCGACCTTTCACTCGGCGTGCGTACGCATTCTGCGCCGCGAAGCCAAGGTCATCGGCTTCCCCTCGTCGTTCACGATCTACGACCACGCCGATGCCGTACGCCTCACCAGCTACGTGCTGCGTGACCTCAACATCGACTCCAAGCGCTACCCGGCTCGTTCGGTGCACTCCGCCATCAGCGCGGCCAAGAACGAGGGCCACTCCGCGGCCGAGTACGAGGAGATGGCCGGCCAGGCTTATGAGCGCAAGGTCGCGCAGGTCTTCGTCGAGTACCAGAAGCGCCTCAAGGCCGCCGGTGCCATGGACTTCGACGACCTGCTCACCAACACGGTGCGCATGTTCCGTAGCCATCCCGACGTGCTCGAAACCTGGCAACGCCGCTTCGAACACATCTTGGTCGACGAGTACCAGGACACGAACCCGGTGCAGAACGAGCTCGTGCTGCTGCTGGCCAAGGCCGAGGGGAACGTGTGCGTGGTGGGCGATGCCGACCAGTCGATCTACCGCTTCCGAAAAGCCGACATCCGCAACATCCTCGAATTCGAAAATGCGTTTCCTCAGGCCACGACCGTGGTCTTGGAGCAGAACTATCGGTCGAGCCAGACCATCCTCGACGCGGCCAACGCGGTCATCGACAACAATCCTGGTCGCAAGCCGAAACGACTCTGGACTGAGCAAGGCCCGGGCGAGCCCATCATTCGGTATCACGCCGAAGACGAGGGCGACGAGAGTCGCTGGGTGGCCCACGAACTCGCCCGCCTGCACGACAGCGAGCACTATCGCTGGGGCGAGATGGCGGTCTTCTACCGCACCAACGCGCAGAGCCGCGTGCTCGAGGAATACCTCATGCGCGTCGGCATTCCGTACAAGGTCATCGGCGGCACCCGCTTCTACGACCGCAAAGAGATCAAAGACGCGATGGCCTATCTCAAGGCGGTCGTGAACCCGACCGACGAGGTCAGCGTCAAGCGGGTCATCAACACACCTCGCCGTGGTGTCGGCGATGGGTCAATCGCCAAGCTCGACTTGTGGGCTGCGTCGCACGGTCTCTCGTTCTACGAGGCGCTTCGCTCGGCTCCCGAGGCCGGCGTGTCCGGCAAGGCCATCTCGGGCATCAACAAGTTTCTCGACATCTTGTATCAGGCCGAGGATCTCTACGGCGAGGGACCTGCCGGCATGCTCGAGCACTTGCTCGATGTGTCGGGCTACAAGGCCGGACTAGAAGCCGAACGTTCGGTCGAAGCCGATACCCGGCTCGAAAACCTCTCTGAGCTCATTGGAGCGGCGACCGACTTCGGTGATGTCAACGAGTTCCTCGAGCAAGTGTCGCTGGTCAACGATGCCGATGCGCTCGAAGACGAGGACAACTCGGTCATCCTCATGACCATGCACTCAGCCAAAGGCCTCGAGTACCCGGTCGTGTTCGTGATCGGCATGGAAGACGGGGTCTTCCCGCACATGCGCTCGATCGGCGACCCCGAAGAGCTCGAAGAGGAACGCCGCCTGGCCTATGTCGGCATCACGCGGGCCGAGCAGCGCCTGTACCTGACCCATGCGGCGGCGCGCACCCTCTATGGGGCCACGCAGTACAACCCGCCGAGCCGGTTCCTCGATGAGCTGCCATCGGGACTCGTCAAAGAGGTCGAAGGCACCGCATCTCGCCGTCGCCGCTCGTCGAGCAGCGGGACATCGCGCTGGGCCGAGCACCGAGAGGCCCGCGTCGACGCGGCCATGCGTGCCGGAGCGTCATATCGCGACAATGAGCGGCGCCGGTCCCTGGGCACCGACATTGCCAAGCCGACGGCGCCGGCACGCCAACAGAGCGGCGCCCACGAGATTGGTTTGCGCGTCGGCGACGACGTCCGTCACTCAACCTGGGGCGAAGGCGTCATTCTCATGATCGAGGGCGAGGGCGAAAAGGCCGAAGCTGTCGTCAACTTCCCGACCGTCGGCGAGAAGCGCGTCATGCTCAGCTGGGCGCCGCTGGAAAAGATCGCAGTCTGACGGCTAGCACCGCGGCGCAAGGAACTGGCAGCTGGGTGCTTCAACCAAGAAGCTCTGGGCTGCCAGAGACGACCCGGCCTCGTATCGGGCAGCGGAGAACATCACGGTTGATGCGCTGAGCTGGCAATAGAGAGCAGGCTGATCAGTTGGCAGGGTCTGGAGCGGGGAGGGACAGGTCCAAACGAGTCCACGCCCCGAGCCAGATCTGCAGGCCGTCGTGGACGGGCAGCGCCGCGCCGGCCGTGACCGGGTCGGCGGTGGCGTCGCTGCTCAGATAGGTGCCGTTGGTCGAGCCGAGATCGGTGAAGGTCCAGATGTCGCTGTCGGTGCGCTCGAACATGAGGTGACGCGATGACACGCCCGGGTCGCTCGTGCGTGCCTCGATATCGATCTCGGGGTGGATGCCTCGGCTCTCCGAATGGCGCCCGACGAGGTTGCGTGATCCTTCG
>CALLPT010000341.1 GCA_938015575.1 uncultured Acidimicrobiales bacterium | reverse complement strand
GGAGCAGTACATGACCTTCCGGGACGCCGTCGTCCGAGCCCTCGAGGACCGGCCGTGGAGCGAAGAGGTCGTCGCCCCGGCGGCGGACGTCGCAACGCAAAGGCCTCGGTCGTTTTTGGAGAGGTTGCGCGGCAAGCCGGTTGAGAAGCCGCAGGCAGCGCCGGCCAAGATCTACCTCGAGCACGACGACTACCCGTGGAGCGAGTTCGCCGATTCCCAGGTGACCGGCGACTACTACATCATCACCTCGACGATGTAGCCCGCTGCGCTCTGGCCCAAGACCTCATGGCTTCGGAGTCCTCTAGTTACTGCGACGAGGCCCGACAGCAACGCCGCCGCCTTCTGCATCGACACATCGGTCAGCGAGCGGCGAGACCGTTGCGCACAATGTCGGCGAGCGCTGAGGCCAGACGCTGACGCTCGCTCGCCATCTCGAGGTCGAAGCCGTAGATGTGCTTCGTCACGCTCGGTGCGCTGGCGATCGCGCCGATGCCGAAGCGCATCAACAGGAGGAGCGCGTTCGTGTCGACGGCAGCGATCGCACCGCTCGCACGTAGGTCAGCCATCAGCGCCGACGACGTACGGTGGAGCTCGGCCAGGCGATGGGTGATGTGGTCGAAGCGTTCGAGATGGCCGGGTGATTGATCACAAAGAATTGCGACAACCAGGCCGGGGTGCGCAGCGCTGCGTCCAAGCAGGAGCTCGATGCCGGTTTGCAGGGGGTCGCCTGAGGACCAGAGCTGATCCTCGTCGATGCCGTCGAGGAACTGGTCGACGCAGCCGCGCCAGAGTTCGTCCTTGGTGGCGAAGTGACGTTGCACGGTTGCAAGTGATGCGCCGAGCTCTCGGGCGACGCCCCGCATCGCCAGCCCGTCGTAGCCGTGGCGGGCGAGCACTCGCAGGCCAGCGTCGAGCACGTCGTTGCGCTCGAATGCGCGGCCGCCCCTTGGACGACCAGGGCTTCGGGGATGTGTTTCGTCCATGTCAGTCACGAGGCTAGCCGTAAAGAGTCAGTTGACTCTTTACGGCATTCGCCATAATGTGCCTGTCGACCCAGCACTTGTTTGGGTCGATCCACCATTGGGAGGACGACATGAAGAGACTGTTCGGCGCCGTCGCACGTGCCGTCACGTCGAGACCGAAGCTCGCGCTCCTGCTGTTGGGTGCGGTCACGGCCGTGCTGATGTTTGGCATGACCTTGCTCGGGCCCCAGGCTGGCAACGAGGCCTTCTTGCCGCCCGACAGCGAAGTCGCGATCGCAACCGGGACACTGTCCGAGGCCTTTCCCGATTCCGCCGGACTCACCAACGTCACCATCTTGCACCGCGGCGACTTCCTGACGCCCGACGGACTCGACCAGATCGACCGGGTGGCCCTCTCCACACTCGGCGAACCGTCGGTTCGGGATCGGCTCGCCCTGACCGATCCGGTCGTGTCGATCGCCGGAGCGTTCAAGCAGGCGCTGGGTGTCGACGACCTATCGAACCTGAACCAGGCGCAGATTGATGCGGTTGCATCGGAGCCGCAATTCGCAGCCTTGCTCGACAATCTGAGCGGCGAGGCTGACGGAGAGCAACTCGTCATCTCGAGCATCAAGCTAAGGGATCTCGGGGACCCCGACGGGCTCGAGGACGCGGAGCTGCTCGTCGCCGATCTGGTCGAGACCGTCGACGGCCCCCTCGACGTGCGCAGCCTGTCGGGGGCGACGATCGATCAGGAGTCGGCCGAATCATCGTCATCGTCGATGACGACCCTGATGATGATTTCGCTCGCCATCATCGCCGCGCTGCTATTCGTCTTCTTCCGAAGCGGCTCCGACGTCGCCCTGTCGCTGGCCGGGCTCGCGATCACGATCGTTGGCACGATGGGGTTCCAAGGCTTGATGGGCCCTGATGGTCTCGGCGTGATCGGGCTACCGAACTCGATCACCTCGATGGTCCCGATCATGCTCGTTGGCCTGGTGGTCGACTACGCGATCCAGACGGTGTCGCACTATCGCGAGATGCGCGCCGAGGGCCATGCGGTGACCGACGCAGCGAGCCACGCCCTTGCCGGCGTGATGCTGCCCCTGGGCCTGGCCGGCGGCACGACGATCATCAGCTTCCTGACGAACCTGACCTCGCCAATTCCGGCCAACGGCGACTTTGGTGTGGTCGCAGCCTTTGGTGTGCTCTTCGGTCTGTTCACGATGCTGATACTGATCCCGGCCGCCCGAGCGCTGCTCGATGCACGGCGTGAACGCAAGGGCTCGCTCGGCGAACCACGGCTGATGGGCGATGCGATCCCCGGAGCCGGATCGGTCGTCGAAGCCATCGGCCGCTTCGTTGCGACCAAGCCCATGGCGGTCCTCGCCGTCGCCGGCATCGTGACGATCGGGTTCGGCGCGGCCGCCGCCCAGATCAGCACCGAGTTCAACAGCAACGACTTCCTGCCGTCGGGCGGCGAGTCGCTCGAGGACATCGAGGCGCTCGGCGAAGCGCTCGGCGGCCAGACCGAGGTCGTCACCGCGCTCATCGAGGCCGAGCTCACCGACGACCGGACCTTGCGCAACCTGCTGTCGGTGAGCCAGGCCTTCAACGATGACCTGTCGCGCCCGACCGGTGTCGCGAGCGGCATCACCTTGTCGCTCGGTGCGCTCTTCGATGACTGGACCACCGACAGTGGCGAACCGGGCGACAACTACGACCCTGAGCTGCTTGCGATGACCGCCGACATCGACCAGGGACTGACCGTCGATGCCGCCGGGGTCCAGGC
>CALLPT010000340.1 GCA_938015575.1 uncultured Acidimicrobiales bacterium | reverse complement strand
TCGAATACGCAAGCACGACAACACTGGGCGCGTCCTTCGTCTTCGCCGCACGAGAGGACAGCGAAGGCGACTGGAATCTGTTCGCGCTGAGCCAGGGCCAGGACGTCGCGATCCTCGGCGACAGCGACACCGACGAGCAGTACCCCACCTTCACCCCCGACGCAGAACGGGTTGTCTTCCAACGCGACGGCGACCTCTGGATCACCGATATCGACGGAGCGAACCAGACACAGCTCACCGACACGCCGGCGAATGAATGGGAAAGCGCCGTCTCGCCCGACGGCCAGTTCGTTGCGTTCGCGACCGACCGCGACGGCAACGACGAGATTTACGTCATGTCGATCGACGGGGGCGAGGCCGTCAACCTGACGAACAGTCCGGCCGACGAGTCTTGGCCGACGTGGAGTGCCGACGGGTCGATCATCTACTTCGGCACGGATCGGCTTGCGCCCGAAGACGACCGCAATGTCGTGATGATGATGCGTCCCGACGGAAGCGACCAGTCGTGGTTCTCGAGCTTCACCGCCAACCAGGCGCTGGTCCTCGACCCAGCAGATGCCGAGCTGGCCGCGGCGAGCTATCCGACGCTCGACGAGCGAGTGAACTACGACTTGATCGAGGGCGAGATCGGCAGCTTGGTCGAGTGGACCCATTCCACCGATCGGCTGCGGGCCAGCCTGCCCGCTGGTTGGCGGATTGCCGAGACCGAAGGCGACGATGCGATCGCCGGATTCGTTGCCGCACCCCAACCGAACCAGGCGGCGCGGTTCTGGGCGAGCGATCAGATCACGGCCTCGCTTTACGAGGCACCGAACTACGACGATTTCGTCGCCCGCCGTTTCGAGAACGCGGCACCCCAGAGCAGTTGCGACGTGACCGACGGGCCGAACGAGAACCTCGATGACCCGTCACTGTTCACCATCGGCACGATCTTTGATTGCAGCGGGGCAACGGTGCGGGTCCTGGCCCTGTGGGATGTCGAGGATGGGCTCGGTGTCCTCGTCGAAGGCCAGCAGGACAGCGTGCCCGACGAGCAGAGCGACATCGACCTCCTCAACGAGATCCTGGTGTCGATCAACTGGCGTTGACGTCTGGAACGAACCGACAAGCAGGAACGGCAGAAGCCCGGCCGTATGGCCGGGCTTCGTGCATGTCGTGCTCACGAGGCAGTGCCTCGAATCAGCTCAGCTCTGGGGGCGGGTGAACTCGATGCGTCGGTTCTGCTGCTTGTCAGCTGGACTCTGCTCAGGGTCGACCTTGAGCTGCGACTCGCCATAGCCCACCGGGCTCAGCGTGTCGGGATCAACGCCCTGACCGATCAGATACTCGGCGACCGAAGCGGCTCGGGCCTCGCTGAGCGCTTGGTTCGATGCCTCGTCGCCGTCGCTATCGGTGTGGCCAGCGACCTCGACTTGGGTGCCTTCGGGCAGCGTCTTGAGGACCGAGGCCGCCTCGTCAAGGATCGGGAACGAACCCGGACGGATCGTGGCTGAACCGACATCGAACTGGATGCCTTCCAGCTCGGCGATGGCCGCAGTGAGGTTGCGCAGGGTGATCTGTGGCGGAACCATCACACCGTTGATGACGTGGACGACGCCGTTGTCGGTGGTCAGGTCAGCGGTCTGGACCTGGATGCCGCCAGGCAGATTGCCGTCGCTGCCGATGACCAGCGTCTCGCCGCTGAGGGTCTCGAATCGAGCTCCTGGCACGACGTCGGAGGCGTTCACGATGCCCGGCACGACGTGATAGCCAAGCGTGGCCATCTGGTCGTCACTGTCCAGGTTCGCGAGCAGGTCGGCAGCGTCATCGACGGCCGAGTTGTTCGGAGCAAAGACGGTGAAGGGGCCGGCGTCAGGATCGGCCAGCGTGCCGTCAAGACCGAGCGCAGCGATCAGCGCGGTGATCGAAGACAGCTCGGGCGTTTCAGCAGCGAGGCTTCCGATCGTCGAAGCAGGTTCAGGCTCAGGTTCGGGCGTCGCCGTCGGCTCCGGCTCTGGCGTCGCCGTCGGCTCGGGGGTCGGTGTCGGCTCGGGCTCCGGCGTTGGCGTCGGCTCTGGTTCGGGCGTGACCGTCGGCTCGGGTGCGGGAGTAGGAGTCGGCTCTGGCTCGGGGGCTGCCGTGAGCAAACCCTCGATCTGGTGGACGATGCCGTTGTCGGCTTCGATGTTGGCGTCAGAGATCTCGAGATCGTTCACCAGGTTCGTTCCGGTGAAGACCAGCTCTTGGCCGGCAATGGTCGTGACGGTCCCGGCGGCGAGCAACTCGGCCAGGCTGTATTCGCCTTCGACGATGTGCAGATCACTGATCGCGGCCAGCTCATCGCTCGATAGGCCATCGAGATCGACCTCGCTCTGCCCATCCCATGCAGCATCGCTCGGGGCGAACACGGTGTAGGGACCCGACGAGCCACTGTCGAGGCGCTGATCGGCGCTGGCGAACAGGTCGGCGCTCGTGTCCAGCTCGGACTCGCCGTCGAGCACTCCGTCGATCGTGATCGGGGCGTCGTCTCCGTCGGACAGGCCAACTGCGCTGGCGACGGACCCGGCGACGCCGTTGTCACCGCATTGGGTCAGACCGAAGAACATCGCCGCCAGCACGGCGAGCACGGCCACCGCCAGCCAGATGATCTGCTCGTCGGCCGAGCGTCCCCACTCGGGGACAAGTTTGTCTTTGTCATCGCCGCCGGCGGGGATGAAGCTGTCGTCGTCGTGGGTCATCGCGTTCGTATCCTCAGTCCTTGGTGTTCAAGGGGTCCAAGGGTTCCGACGCTTCACGGATGGCAATTGTCGCGAAGTCCTGTGTCGCGAAGTCCTGCGGCCGCGTCGGCTTCACGACACAACGCCGCGGGATCGCATGCAGGGGCAACCGGACCACAATGTGGTGATGACACCCGACGACTCGGCGACTCCCCCACGGTCCTCGGGGGCCCACGATCCCGACTGCGACCTCTGCAAAGCAGAGCGCTACACCCACTGGTACCACGAGGACGACCTGTGCTGGATCGCCGACTGCGAAGTCTGCTCGGTGCCGATGGTGGTCTGGAAGCCGCACGGCACGGAGCCGACCGAACGCGAACGCGCGCACATGCTCGAGGCACTTACCGACGCTGGCCGGTCCCGATTCGGCGACGCGTTTCATCTCGATACGAACATGCGTCAGATCCCGGAACATTGGCATGCACACGCTCGCGACGAGGACTGGTTTGCCCAGCGAATGTCACGAGCGATGTCGCGCTACACCGGCGTCGGCACGGCCCGCGTCGAGCGTCCCCTGCCCGGCTGAACCGGCGAGCGCGGTCGCGGAAACGCCAAGTTCATGCGTCACCTCTTCGCACACCGTCGGCGAGCGACTACTCTTCCCGCATTCGCTCGACCTGTTGGTGGTTTGCAACATGAGCACACCGGTGCTGTCCGTCAAGGAACTCAAGACTCGCTTCAACACGCAGGACGGAACGGTCCATGCGGTGAACGGCGTCTCGTTCGAGCTGCGCCGGGGCGAACTGCTCGGCGTCGTCGGCGAGAGCGGTTCGGGCAAGAGCGTCACGATGATGTCGCTGCTCAAGCTGATCCCGATGCCCCCGGGTGAGATCGTTGATGGCGTCGCCGAGTTCGAAGACGTCGATCTGGTCCAGGTGGATCCCGATCACATGCGCGACATCCGCGGCGGCAAGATCGGGTTCATCTTCCAGGACCCGATGACCTCGCTGAATCCGGTGCTGACCGTCGGCCGCCAGATCAAGGAATCACTCGAGCTCCATACGGATCTCGACAAGAAGCAGAGGCAAGCCCGAGCGGTCGAACTGCTCGAGATGGTCGGCATTCCCGATCCGGCGCAGCGCCTCAAGGCCTACCCCCACGAGATGTCCGGCGGTATGCGCCAGCGTGTGGTGATTGCGATCGCCCTGGCGTGCGAGCCCCAGATCATCATCGCCGACGAGCCGACCACCGCGCTCGATGTGACCATCCAGGCCCAGATCATCGACCAGATCCGCGAGCTTCGACAGAACCTCGGGACCGCTGTCATCTGGATCACCCACGATCTCGGCGTGATCGCCGGTCTCGCCGATCGAGTGGTCGTCATGTATGGGGGTCGCATCGTTGAGGTCGCCCCGGTCAAGCCGTTGTACGGATCGCCGCAGCATCCCTACACACAGGGGCTGTTGCGCTCACTGCCACGGCTCGATCGCGACGACGAGCTCGAATCGATTCCGGGCACGCCGCCGAACATGTACACCGAACCGACCTCGTGTTCGTTCGCCCCTCGATGCAAGTACGCATTCGACAAGTGCACGACCGAGATTCCGCCACTCGTCACCGTTGGTGACGGCCACGAAGTCGCCTGCTGGTTCGACATCGACAAGGGAGAACCGCGATGAGCAGCTCAACGAAGAGCAGTACCGACGCCCCGGTCCTGGTCGAGGTGCGCGATCTGAAGAAGCACTTCCCGATCACCGGTGGTCTGCTCAAGCGCCAGGTTGGCGCGGTGCGGGCCGTCGACGGGGTGTCGTTCGACATTCACAAGGGCGAAACGCTCGGCTTGGTCGGCGAGAGCGGTTCGGGCAAGACGACGACGGGTCGCGTGATCCTGCAGTTGCACGAACCAACCGACGGGTCGGTGAAGTTCAACGGCGTTGAGCTGACCGAGCTGCGCTCTGGTGACTTGCGGGCCATGCGTCCACAGATGCAGATCATCTTCCAAGACCCGCACGCGTCATTGAACCCGCGCATGACCGTCGGTTCGATCGTCGGGGAACCGTTGCGCGAGCACGGCGTTCCCGATGGCGGCACGATCCAGTCAGCCGTCGACGAGCTGCTCACTCTGGTCGGCCTCGACCCATCACACGCCAACCGCTATCCGCATGAGTTCTCGGGCGGCCAGCGCCAGCGCATCGGCATCGCCCGCGCGATCGCCTTGAGCCCGGACTTCATCGTCTGCGACGAGGCCATCGCGGCCCTCGACGTGTCGATCCAGGCCCAGGTCGTCAACCTGCTCCTCGAACTGCAAGAACGCTTGGGGCTGACCTACCTGTTCATTTCCCACGACCTCTCGATGGTGCGCCACATCGCGGATCGCATTGCCGTCATGTATCTCGGCAAGATCGTTGAGCTGGCCGACGTGCATGAGCTTCACAACAGTCCCCGGCATCCCTACACCCAAGCACTGCACTCGGCGGTGCCCGTGCCGGACCCGATTGCCGAGCAGCTGCGTGAGCGTGTCGTGCTCGACGGTGACATCCCGAGCCCGTCGAATCCGCCGAGCGGATGCGTGTTCCGCACCCGCTGCCCAAGGGCCGAACCCAAGTGTGCGAGCGAGGTTCCCGTCTGGACAGAGGCAGCACCGAACCACTGGGTGGCCTGTCACTTCCACGACTGAATCGGACTTCTGCGACTCAAAGTCTGAACTTGAACTGAGCCGCCCCGTACCGGCGCGCCAGCCGCTTCTCGTTTCGTGCGAGTGAATCCTTCGATCGAACCTGTCATGACGATGGGCAACTGCCCTCTAGCTCGTCTACGCTGCTCTGATCACGACGGGGCCGTCCGGCCTCGCATGGAGGGATACATGAAGACTTGGAAGCTTTTGCTTTCGCTTCTCGTGGCACTGTCGCTTATCGCGACAGCTTGCGGCGGAAGCGACGGTGACGACGACGCTGCCGACGCTGGCGACACGACCACTGAGGTCGAAGCCAGCGACGACGGCGAAGCCATGGACGAAGACGAGGGTGAAGACCACTCCGACGACGACGAAGCCATGGACGAAGACGAAGCCATGGATGAAGACGAAGCCATGGACGAAGACGAAGGCGAAACCGCCATGGCAGAAAGCTCGGCTGGCCAGGGTGGCCCGCTGACCATGCTGCAGTGGCAGGCACCTTCGCAGGCCAACGCGCACCTCTCGAACGGCACCAAGGACCTGCTCGCCAGCTCCCTCGTGCTCGAGGCGCTCGCCAGCATCGCTCCTGACGGCAGCGTTGTTCCCCGTCTGGCCGAGTCGATCCCGACCGTGTCCAACGGCGGCATCAGCGAAGACTTCACCGAGATCACCTGGACGCTCCAGGAAGGCATCGTGTGGTCCGACGGCACGCCGCTCACCAGCGCTGACGTCCTCTTCACCTACGAGTACTGCGCCGACGAGCTCACCGGTTGCACCGGCGACTGGAATGTCGACATCGAGACCGTCGAGGCCATCGATGAGCGCACCGTCAAGATCACCTGGAACAAGCCGCTTCCTTACCCCTACACCGCATTCGTCGGCTACAGCTCGCCGGTTCTGCAGGAAGCACAGTTCCGTGACTGCGTGGGCGAAGGCTCCGCTGCATGTTCCGACGAGAACTTCGCTCCGGTCGGTACCGGTCCATACATGATCGTTGACCTGCGTCCCGAGGACACCGTCAGCTACGTCATGAACCCGAACTACCGCGGCGCCGCCGACGGTCAGCCCTTCTTCTCCGACGTCACCATCAAGGGTGGCGGCGAGGCCGAAGCAGCAGCACGTTCGGTCCTCGAAATCGGCGAAGCCGACTTCGCCTGGAACCTTCAGGTTGCACCTGAAATCCTCGGCCCAATGGAAGCTGCCGGCCAGGGCCGTGTCGCTGTTGCTTTCACGACCAGCGTTGAGCACATCAACCTGAACCAGACCAACAACCGGGTCGAAGGCGATGCTCGCTCGAACTACCTCGACGGCACCAACCCGCACCCGATCCTGTTCCAGAACAGCGAGCTCGCTCGTGCCCTGTCGCTGGCCATCGACCGTGACCTCCTGGTCCAGGTCGGTTACGGCGCCAACGGTTCGCCGACCTGCAACATCTGGAACGTCGGCAACCAGATTGCCGAGAGCCTGAACTGGTGCCTCACCCGTGACGTTGACCAGGCCAACCAGATCCTCGACGATCTCGGCTATGTCGACACCGACGGCGACGGCATCCGCGAAACCGACGACGGCACCCCGCTCGAGTTCGACTACGCAACCTCGACCAACGCTGTGCGCCAGTCGAACCAGGAAGTCATCAAGGACAACTGGAGCGACATCGGTGTTGCCGTGAACATGAAGAACGAAGACGCAAGCCTCTTCTTCGACGGCACCAACGCACAGGGTCTGTCGATCTGGCACTTCTTCAACGACATGGAGATGTTCACCAACGGTGCTGCGAACCCGGATCCGGCTTCGTACCTCTCCGGTTGGATCACCGAGGAAATCCCAACGCTGGAAACGGCTTGGGGTGGCGGCAACATGCCACGCCTCTCCGACGAAGAGTACGACGCAACGTACGAAGAGCTGGCAGCGACCGCTCTCGACGATCCAAACCGCGACCTCCTCGCCCAGCGCCTCAACGAGATCCTCGTTGAGAAGGGCGCAATCATCCCGCTGATCCTTCGTGGTTCGGTGTCGGCATTCGCTTCCGACATCGAGAACACCGGCCCGCTCAACGGCTGGGACAGCGAATACTGGAACATCGCCGAGTGGACTCGCGCTGGCTGATCCAGTCGTTCTGACTCCCGACTACCTTCGCGGTAGCGGGAAGCAGAACACCTGACGTACGGGGCGTGTCGGCGCCGGTCTTCTTTCGAAGCCGAAGCGCCGATACGCCCCACACGTCGACCATACGTTTCTCCTGGGGGGCCGAAACACACCATGTTGCGCTACACGATTCGCAGATTCGTCTTTGCGGTTCCGATGCTGCTGATGATCAGTCTGATCATCTTCACCATCCTTGCTTTCGCGCCTGGTGATCCAGCGGGCGCTTTGCCTCTCACCATTCCCGCCGAGGTGCGCGAGGCCTATCGAGAGAGCCTCGGCCTCAATGACGGATTCTGGGGCCGTTGGATCAAATGGGTTCGGGCCATGTTCTGGTACGAGCCGCAACACGCCATCGAATCGATCGGCAATTTCTGCATCGGCGACTGCATCGACCCGGGCGAGCGCATCATCAGCTTCTCCAGCCGCTCCCCTGCTGTCGACACGATCTACGAGCGCCTTCCCCAGACGGTCTGGGTCCTGGGCCTCGGCTTGCTGTTCGGCATCATGATTGCCATCCCGATCGGCATCTACTCGGCCTACAAGCAGTACTCGGCGTTCGACAACGTCGGCTCGTTCGTCTCGGTCGTTGGCTGGTCGATGCCCGTCTACTGGACCGGCCTGATCTTGATCTTCATCTTCTCGGTCAATTTGAAATGGTTCCCGTCGTTCTACGACACGACCCACGACGTGCAGTTCACGAGTTGGTCGAGCATCTGGATCCAGATCAAGCAGCTGATCATGCCGGTCACCGTGCTGTCGCTGTTCAACGCCGCCGCCTTCTCCCGCTTCACTCGAGCATCGGTGCTCGACAACCTGAACCAGGATTACGTTCGCACCGCTCGGTCCAAGGGCTTGCGCGAGTTCCTGGTCATCAACCGCCACGTCGTGCGCAACAGCATGATCCCGGTCGTGACGCTGATCGCCCTGTCATCGGCGGGCATCTTCAGCGGCGCGATCTTGACCGAAACCGTCTTCCGCATCAATGGCACCGGCTCACTGCTGATCACGGCGCTTGGCCAGGCCGACACGCCAATGCTGCAGACCCTGACCTTCTTCATTGCCGTGATGACGGTCTTCTTCAACATCATCGCCGACATTCTCTACGGCCTGCTCGACCCGAGGATCCGCTATGACTGATACCGCTTCCGAAAACCTCGGCGACGACTCCATCGACGATCTGGCCGAGGCGAGCGCAGCAAGCGCCGGCGCAGCCGCCCTGCTCGATGGATCGACGCCTGACGAGCTCGGCGTCCACCGCACCCTTCGCTCCGACGTTTGGCGCCAATTCAAGAAACACAAGGGCGCCGTCATCTTCTCGGTCATCTTGGCGATCATCACCCTGGCGGTGTTGATTGGACCGTTCCTGTACCCGGCAGACCCGTTCGAGCTCAACGTCGCCGACGCCAACCAGGGTGCCTCGTGGGACTACCCCGCAGGCACCGACAACCTCGGACGCGACATCGTGGTCCGCTCCATGATCGGCGGACGGGTTTCGCTGTCCGTTGGCTTCGCCGCCATGATGACCGGTCTGATCGTCGGTGTCGCCGTCGGCGTCATCGCCGGCTTCGTCAAGTGGCTCGATGCTCCGCTCATGCGCATCACCGACGTCTTCTTGTCGCTGCCGATCCTGCCGCTGCTGCTCGTCGTGCTGCTGTTCTTCCGTGAGCCAATGACCGAACGTTTCGGTGAGAGCCTGGGCATCTTCTTACTCGTGGTCGGCATCATCGGCCTCACGAGTTGGATGCAGACCGCGCGCATCGTGCGTTCCGAAGTGCTCGCCATCAAGGAGCAAGAGTTCGTGCTTGCCGCCGAGAGCGTCGGCACACGCAACCGCGGCATCATCACTCGCCACGTGCTCCCCAACGTGATGAGCTCAATCATCGTGTCTGCTGCGCTCGGTGTGGCCAGCGCGATCTTGACCGAATCGGCGTTGTCGTTCCTTGGGCTCGGCTTCCCCGCCGACTTCCCGACCTGGGGCCGCTTGCTGAGCGACGGCAAGAACTACATGCAGATCAACATCTGGCGCACGATCTTGCCAGGCGCGTTGATCTCGCTGACGGTGCTCTCCGTCAACTTCATTGGCGACGGTCTGCGCGACGCGCTGGACCCCCGCCTGCGCGGCAAGGCCTAACCCACCGCAACGCCACATGCCGTAACGGTGTCTGACACCTGTTACGCCAGCTGAGGCTCGCAACTCGCCTTACCTGGAACGCGATAACCGAACGGAGACTTTCCGATGCTCGAAACGCTTGCCCCGGCCGACGAGATTGCGGCCATCCTTGCTCGCGATCTTCCAGATGGGATCGACGAGGCGACCGTTCGAGTCGTCGACGAAGAAGCCGAATGGCTCACCGTTCGCCAAGGCGTCGTCGAACCGCCTCGATCGACGTTCGACCGAGGTGCGATGGTCACCGTCTGGGCGGGCGGCGGCCTGGGGTATGCGGCGACGGCAGATCTTCGCCCCGAGGGCATCCGCGCTGCACTCGAAACCGCGCGGGCCTGGGCACTTGCCACTGCAGGAACCACCGTCGCCGCGATGGCGCCCGGCCTGACCAGCAACGGCCAGTACGCAAGCCCGGTTCGCCAACCGTGGTCCTCGCTCTCCATCGCCGATCGGCTGGATCTACTCAAGTCCGCCGACGCGGCACTGAATGTCGATGATCGGATCGTCGAGCGACGGGCGTCGCTCGGACGACGTCAAGTCCGCTCCGTGCTCGTATCAAGCGCGGGTGGCCGCATCGAGCAGGACTTCACGTTCACCTATCCGACGATGAACGCGACCGCCGCCGACGGGGGCGATGCGCAATCGCGTTCGTATGGACGAGGCTCGTTCTGTGGACAAGGGGGCATCGAGGTCCTCGACCGCTTTGACTTCCGTTCGGCAGCACCCCAGATCGGCGAAGAAGCGATCACGTTGCTCACTGCGCCGAACTGCCCGACCGGCACGATGGATCTGCTCGTCGCACCGGACCAGATGATCCTGCAGATCCACGAATCGATCGGACATCCGCTCGAACTCGACCGGATCCTCGGCGACGAACGCAACTACGCGGGCACGAGCTTCGTCACCACCGACATGTTCGGCAGCTTCCAATATGGTTCGGAATTGCTCAACGTCACCTTCGACCCGACGGTCGAGGGACAGCTCGCGTCGTATGCGTTCGACGACGAAGGAACGCCGGCCACCAAGCAGTTCCTGATCCGCGACGGGGTGTTGGAGCGTCCGCTCGGCGGCGCAACGTCACAAGCTCGGGCCGAGATGGCCGGGGTGGCCAACACCCGAGCATGCTCGTGGAATCGTCCGCCGATCGACCGGATGGCCAACCTCAACATTGAGCCGGGCACCTCGTCCCTCGACCAGCTGATCAGCGAGATCGAGCACGGCGTCTTTGTGCATACGAACAATTCGTGGTCGATCGACGACAGCCGCAACAAGTTCCAGTTCGGCTGCGAGCTTGGTCGTGTGATCCGTGACGGCGAGCTCGGCGAGATCGTGCGCAACCCGAACTACCGAGGCATCTCCCGTGACTTCTGGCGCAACCTGAACGGGGTTGGCGACGCGTCGACCTTCGCCGTCATGGGTACGCCGAATTGCGGCAAGGGCGAGCTCAACCAGATGGTCGGCACCGGCCATGC
>CALLPT010000339.1 GCA_938015575.1 uncultured Acidimicrobiales bacterium | reverse complement strand
CGGGCAGCCGAGACGACCTCGTGGACGGCCAACGGGTCCATGCCGTCGACGGTGACCCCGGGAATGCCAAAGGCTTCGGCCTTGGCCGCAAACCCGGCCGCGGCGGTTTGGCGCGACGTGGGCGTCGAGATGGCCCACTGATTGTTCGAGCACAGGAAGATCACGGGTACCTCGAGCACACCTGCCAGGTTCCCCGCCTCGTAGAAATCACCCTCGGACGTCGAGCCGTCGCCAAAGAAGACCAACACCACCCCAGGCTCGTCACGGAGCTTGAGCGCCCAAGCGAGTCCGACCGCGTGGAGGATCTGCGTCGCGAGCGAGATTTGTGGCGGGAAGACCCGAATCGGTTCCGGCAAATGGCCGCCCTCGGGATGCCCGAGTGCCCAGGCGGCAAATCGGTCGAGCACTTCGGGTCCGAAGCGGCCGAGCGCCATTGGCTCGCGGTACTGGGGAATGACCCAGTCCGTCGAGGGGTCGAGCGCCCAGGTTGCGCCCACCGTCGTGGCCTCTTGACCATCGATCGGGGCGATGGTGCCGATACGACCCTGCCGTTGGAGGCTCCACAGCCGGTCGCTGGCGACTCGGGCCTTGATCATCTCGCACATCATGGCGATGAGGTCTTCATTGTGCAGCGTTGTTGGCACAACTCGACTCTAGGGCAGGTCCTGGTGCCGTGTACCGTCTCTGCCCGTGACTGATCCTGTGCAGCTCCATGTCGTCGATCGTGGCCAAGGCCCCACGATTCTGTTCGTACACGGGTGGTTGAACGACGCATCGGTCTGGGACGGACTCATCGATGCCTTGGCCCCGGACTTTCGGTGCCTCGCCCTCGATCTTCGGGGGCACGGTTCGAGCGGCGCGCCAGGCCCGGGCAACTATGGCCGAGCCCTCGTGCTCGACGATCTGCGCCGGGTGCTCGACGAGCGTCAGGTGGAGCGAGCCATCATCGTTGGCCACTCCCTCGGTGGTTACCTGGCGCTGGCCCTCGCCATCGAGGACCCCGAACGCGTGGCAGGACTTGGTCTCATCGCTGCCGGGCCGGGCTTTCGAAACCCAGAGTCGCGCGAACAATGGAACGACTCAGTACGTATGACCGCAGAGGACCGCTCCATCCCCGAAGGGATGGAGGCAATCTCGATGCATGTCGATGCCATGGTCATGGACCGGCTCGGTGAGATCCAGGCACCTGCCTGTGTCGTCGTGGGAGCTCGCGACAAGCGCTTCTTGACTTCGGCGGACGTCTTCGAGCGCTACCTCGATGTGCGCGAACGCCACGTGATCGACGACATGGGCCACATGGTGCACGTGAAGGCCCCTGACGAAATCGCCGCCGCGTTGCGTTCGGTATTCGCTGGCTAATGGGACCTGGCCGCGTTCAGCGTCCGATGATCGTTGCCGCAGCCTTGAGGTCGGCGCCGGTCAACAAGCTGACCTGACTCGGATCGGTCCGCAGCCCGGGCGTTGTCGCCAGACGCACCGCTTGTTGTTCGATTGCCTGCTCGAATAGCCGGCGAGCGAAACGAGCATTGCCGAAGCTCGGTGAGCGACGCGCCGTTTCGAAGGTCGCCTCGAGTACGGGGTCGGCATCGTCGGCGAAGGTGTACGACGCGTCGCCGGCCATCTTGTGCGCGATCTGCACCAACTCAGTTGCCGCATAGTCCGGGAACGTGATCTCTCGTGCGAACCGCGAGCGCAAGCCTGGGTTTGATTCGAGGAAGTGGCCCATCAGCTGCGGGTATCCGGCCGCGATCACCACCAGATTGTCGCGATGGTCTTCCATCCGTTTGACGAGCGTTTCGATGGCCTCGGTACCGAAGTCCCCGTTGCGTGGACCAACCGGTGTCAGGGCGTAGGCCTCGTCGATGAACAGGACGCCGCCGAGCGCTCGCCGCACGGCTCGACCCGTCCGAGCAGCCGTGTGGCCGACGTATTGCCCGACCAGTCCGGCGCGGTCGACCTCGACGAGATGGCCGATCTCGAGCAACCCCATCGCGCCATAGAGCTCGGCGAGCAACCGGGCGACGGTCGTTTTCCCGGTGCCGGGGTTGCCGAGAAAGGCCAGGTGATGGGTGAGCGTGATGTTGTCGAAACCCTGTCGGCTGCGCTCCCGCTGGACCTCGAGAAACGCCAGGTGTGTCTCGACCTGTTCCTTCACATCGCCGAGGCCGATCAGGCTGTCGAGATCAGCCTTGACCTCGTCGAACGTGCGCTTCGGGGTGCGGGTCGGCTCGGGGAGCAATGGGGCGAGACGCTTGTCGACGCCGAACCGGACTGCGGTCTCACGCGCGAGTTCGCCCGCGTCGAGTGCGGCTTTGCGCAGGCGGTCACGAGGTCCCATGGCGACGACCGTATCGGGGGTGTCTCAGCCTCGCAGCGCGCCGGCGGTGGGAAGCTCGCGCCTCGCCGTGCCGGCCCAGTCGAGCTGTGACGGGGCTGCCGGTCGCCCGCGCAGGAAGCCTTGGATCGCGTGCACACCGTGCTCGGCGAGCCAGGATTCCTCTTCGACTCGTTCGACGCCTTCGGCGGTGATCGCGATGCCGAGTTCATCCAGCATCCCGACGATGCCCGTCACGAGATGCTGGTTGGCGACGTCCCGATCGATGTTCGCGATCAGGGAGCGGTCGAGCTTGACCACATCGACAGGCAGGTCGCGCAGGAACCCCAGCGGCGAGTAGCCGTTGCCGAAGTCATCGATGGCGATTTGAACACCGCTGCGACGCACCTCGCCGAGCTCGATGGCGAGCGCCGCGGGGTCACGCACCGCGGCCGTTTCCGTGATCTCGAGCCCCAGCCGCCCGGGCGGAACCCCCGCGCCTTGCACCGCGTCGATGAAACGGGCGGCAAAGTTTGCGACCTCGAGTTCGCGGGGAGACAGGTTGACCCAGATGCGGAGGTGCTTGGGAAAGGTCGGGTCGTCGAGGATCGACGCGACGCTGCGCAACATGCTGAACGTCAGTTGCTCGGCAAGGCCGAACGACTCGACCAAGGGCACGAACACTGCGGGGCTGACGAACTCGCCGCTTGGCCGGAACCAGCGAGCGAGCGCCTCTGCATGCATGATTTCACCGGTGTGCACGTTGTAGACCGGCTGCAGGTGGCAAAGCACCTCACCTTGGGACAGTGCCGTGGGCAAGGCGTGGACGAGTTCGCCGGTACGGCTGACTTGGCGGTTGTAGACAATGGCCGTTCCTCGTTTGGCCCGCTTCGCCAGGATCAGCGAGCTGTCCGCCTCGAGCAGCAGGGAGTCGAGCGTCGACTGATCGTCGCTCATGGTCAACCCGACCGAGGCGCTCACAGCGTGTTCGCGTCCTTCGATCGCCATCGGGTGGCTCAGCACATCGAGCATGTCGGTGCCGAGTCGCTCGAGCGTCTCGATCCCGGCGTTGGCGAGCGTGCCGTAGACGACGAACTCGTCGCCGCCGAAACGAATCAACTCGAAGTCCACGCGGCCAGAAGCAAAGGCCTGGAGTCGCTCCGTGACGATGCGCAGCACGCGGTCACCGGTGTGATGGCCCCATACATCGTTGATGGCCTTGAAGCTGTCGAGGTCGATATAGGCCAACACGACGTGCTCATCGGTGCCTTCGACGCTGCTCAGCAGTCCCGCGAGGGTGCGTTCGAGTCTGCGTCGGTTCCAAGCTCCCGTGGTCGGGTCCCGGTCGGCCTTGTCAGCGAGCTGATCGATCGCCTTGCCGTGGGCACGTTCGACCCGTTGGCGTTGGCGGACTTCGGCGATGGTGAGCCCGAGCAGGAGGAAGCCGACGATGGCGACGAGCACGGTGGCCAAGCCGGTGAGTGTGCGCTCGGTACCGAGGACAGCGACCTCGGCGGCCGATTCCTTTTCGATCGCTTCGTAGGCGAGGTACACGTCGGTGCGTAGCGCCTCATCTTCCTGGAGCAGCCGCAGCATGAGTGCGTCGCGTTCGGCTGGCGTCGCCGGAACATCGCCACGCAGGAGTTCCCCGAAGGGCTCCCTGCGGTCCAGCAGCACGGTGGAGCCATCGCTGGGTTCCGTCATGGCCCACGCCATGTCTTCCATACCGGCGACTGCGAACTGGCGGGCATCGATTACGTCGTTCCAGAGGCGTGTCCGCAAAGGTGCATCGGCAAGACGCTCAAAATCAGCGGCGCTGAACTCGGGAAGCCCTCGGAGGATCTCGGCCCGATCATGGTCCAGGACATCGGCATATTCGATCGAGGCCCCGATCGAGCCATACAGGAACGCGACGTTGCGCGTCGTTCTCTCGTATGGCAGGACCAGGCCACCAGCGTTCGCTCGAGCGAGGCCGGTGAGCAGATCCATGGTCGTGCTTGGCGGCTCTCCCACGACCTGTTGATCGACGATGTCGGCTGCGAACACGAACTGATCAGCGACGAGCGTGATGACCTCGACACCGTCGTCTTGGGCAGTAGCACCGGGATCAAGTGCGTCGAAGAGGGCCTGCAAGCGGTCCGGCGCTGACCGGAGCAGTTGCTGGGTCCGGCTCAGCTCGTCTTCGGCGATTGCCACCAGTTCGGGGGAGGCATCGGGTGCTCCGGCGGCCCGAAGGGCGAGGTCCAGGCGGTTGATCGCGGACGAGACTTCGAAGAGTGCGACCGTCGTGTCGATAGGTGCGACCGAGTTTTCGGACGCGCGAAGTTCTTCGCCTCGGTCGGTCCAGAACCAGATGCCTGCGCCGAGCACCGCGGTCGTCGGTACCAGTGCGAGGAGCAGGAAGATCCAGGTTCGGATGTTTGCGCGCCGCGAAGACACGGCAACCCATCGGGCAGTTGGATCAGTGGGCAAACGAAGCGCGGCGATCTGAGCCGAACGCCCCAGAGCATCTAGGTATACGAAGCGGACCGAAGGGGTCGGCTAGCTTTCTCCATGACCATTTGAGGGGAGACCATCGTGTCTGTTGCTGTTGTCACCGGGGCCAGTCGCGGGCTCGGTGCCGCAATCGTCCACCGGCTCGCAAGCGATGGCTGGAGCGTCGCCTGCCTGGCAACCAGCGAGGCGAGTGCGGAGCCCATCGCTCGTTTGGCACGCGAGTCCTATGGCGTGGACACGTTGGCTCTCGGCGCACTCGTGCAGGACCGGTCCCAGATCGACGCAGCGCTGGACCGCGCCGAAGTCGAGCTGGGTCCAATCTCGTTGATGGTGAACAATGCGGGCATCGCCCAGGTTCGGCCGTTCGAAGATGTCGACCCCGACGATTTTCAGGCGATCGTCGACATCAATCTGATGGGCGTCTTCCATGGTTCCCAGGCAGCGGCACGCCGCATGATCGCAAGCGGCATCCGAGGTGGGATTGTCCAACTTGGATCGATTGCCGGTGTCAACGGCTTTCCTGAACGCGTGGGCTACTGCGGAACCAAGGCAGCGGTACATCACATGACCAAGGTGATGGCCGTCGACCTGGCCCGCCACGGCATTCGGGTCAATACCGTTGCTCCGGGGTACATCCGAACCGACATGGTTCAAGATCTGATTGACGCGGGCACCCTTGATGAGCGCCGCCTTGCTGGCCGCATTCCTGTGGATGACCTCGGTCGACCCGACCACATTGCCTCGTGCGTGGCCTGGTTGGCGTCTGACGAGTCCGCGTACGTGACGGGGGAGACCATCACCGTGGACGGTGGCTGGGTGGCGTACGGCCATATCTGACGTTTCCCTCGCATCTCCCATCCGGGGCATGTGGGTCGTTTCCCCCGTTGTGATCCGTTCGTCTCACGCGCGTGACGTGCGAGCCGATGGACGTCCATGCGCTCTCTGCGTGCGACTGCCGCCGCGTTTCTTGTGCTGGCACTGCTCTCGCTGCCAGCCGGTGCTTGGGCCGAAGAACCTGCCGATATCGCCACATCCCAGGGGTTGGCCGATACCGAACTTCTCGACGCGCTCGGCTCAGTCTCACTGCTCGAAACCTGGTTCGACGCCAGTCCTCTGAGCCCCGAGATCAGCGCGATGCGGTTGGTCGGTTCGCCAACTATGGACGCGGCCCGTGACGCGTTGATTGGCGACGCCCAGGCGCTGGCCGCGAGCCGCGGTGACGAGTTGCGCTTGCTCGCCGCGATCGAATCGACCGAGGAAACGATTTCGGATCTCGAAGAGTTGGCCCGCACACTGCGGGAACATCATCTCGTTGGTGAAACGAGCCTCGACGACCAGGCTGCGCGACGATTGCGAAAGACACTGCTCCAAGCGAGGACCTCGGTTGGACACGGTGAGTTGTCGGAGACCTTGCATCTTGTCGATGGCCTGCGCCACAAGCTCGGCGAGGCCCTCGTTCAGGCCCAGTCTGACGACCGTTCCTCAGGCTCCGATGCGGGAAAGGAAGCCGCGGTGCGCGCCCTGTCGCAGGTCCTCGGCGACCTCGACGGCCTCTATCTTCATCTCGATCTCTTGCGAGCCGAGGCGCTGCTCACGACCGATGATGAACAGGCGTTGCAGGCAGCGATCGACGCGGCGATCCCTCAGCTCCACGAGCTTCGCCGCTCGGCTCACACCCCCGTCGATGGTCTTCCGGTGGTCACGCTCGACGCCTATTTCACGTCGGGGAACCACGACATCGACGGATGCGGCGTCGATTGGGCCCTGCTCGCGGGCATCGGCCGCATTGAGTCTCTGCACGGCACGCTGGGCGGAGCGTCGGTGGCCCTGTCCGGAGCGGTGGAGCCTCGGGTGTACGGCCCACTCCTCGACGGGGGAGCCACCGCTCGCGAAGCGGCCGAGGCCGCAGAAGCAGAACTCGCGGAACAGGAGCGCCTGGCCGCGGCCGAGGCGGCGCGTATCGAAGCTGCGGAAGAGAAGCGACGTCGTGACCTCTTCGGCGAACCGACGCCGACACCGACGCCCACCCCGATTTTCGAGCCGACGCCGACGCCAACACCGACGCCCTCAGAGGACGACGAAGCCGAAGAACCCCGTGGCAACGGTTTCGCCGTCATCGAAGACACCGACAACGGGGTGCTTGACGGGAATCCTCGATGGGACCGAGCGGTCGGCCCCATGCAATTCATCCCTGGCACCTGGGCGATGTGGAACCGCGACGGCAACGGTGACGGGGTGATCGACCCGCACAATCTCTACGACGCCACCCGTTCGGCCGCCGCGTACCTCTGTCACTTGGAGCGCCGGAGTGGTCCGTCGCCCTGGAATTACGTGCTTGGCTACAACTCGTCGAATGCCTATGTCGCCGATGTCATGGAAACCGCGCTGCGGCTCCGTTCGTTGGAAGTCCCCGGTCGACCCGCGACCTGAGTCGGGTGCAGGCTCGGTGCTAGCGGCGACGGCGTCGTCGCTGGCGAGCGGCTCCCGCTCCATCCGCCCCATCGTCGGCTGGACGCGACGGGCCCGGTGCGGCGATGTCGGGCGGGGTCGTGGTTCCGTCGAGCACGTCGCGCATGTAGGCAACGTGTTGGGTGGCGGTGCCGCAGCATCCGCCGATGATGTCAATGCCGAGGTCGCGCATGCGCGCTACGTGGGCACCCATGACCTCGGGTGTGCCGTTGTACACGAGCCGGTCACCGGTGAACTCGGGGATCCCCGCATTTGCCTTGACGATGATCGCTGCATCGGGGGCGGCGGCTCGTAGCTCGGCGACTGCGGCTTCGGTCTCGGCGACGTTGTTACCGCAGTTCGCGCCAAAGGCGACCAGGCCGAGAGCAGAGAGACGATGCGCGGCTTCGGTGCCGGTTACACCCATCATGGTGCGCCCGGCAGTGTCGTAGCTCATCGTGACAGCGATCGGCAGGCTCGACGAGGAGCGAGCGCCGCGCACGGCTGCTTCGACTTCTTCGAGACTCGACATGGTTTCGATCCACAGCAGGTCGGCGCCGCCCGCTTCGAGACCTGCAGCCTGGTCGGCAAACGCCTGCGCACACGTGTCGGCGGTCATCGTGCCGAGTGGCTCGAGCAGCTCACCGGATGGCCCCATGCTGCCGGCGACGAGGACCGTGCGGTCGCCGCCATCGACGGCTTCGCGAGCGCGTCTTGCGGCGGCCATATTGAGTTCGTGGACTCGGTCTTGGAGGTTGTGCAGCTTGAGTCGAAAGGCGGTGCCGCCAAACGAGTTCGTCAAGATGATGTCGGACCCGGCCTTGATGTAGCCCTTGTGGACATCGACGATGTCGTTGGGCAGATTGATGTTCCACATCTCGGGTGGGTCGCCTGCCGTGAGACCACGGGCGAACAGCTCGGTGCCCATGGCCCCGTCGATAAGGAGGGTGCCACGTTCTTCGAGAAGCTCTTCGATCGTTGCCATCCGACCATTTTGCCCGATGTTGCGACCTGCCGCTTTGATCGTGGCGAACGACACACGGGTAGGAACGCTTTCGCCGTTGAGGAGTAGGGTCCGAACCATGGTCGATTTCGGTGTGAACATGTTTCCTACAGACCTCGCGATCAGCCCGACAGAGCTGGCCGTCGAGACCGAAGCCCGTGGCTTCGAATCGCTGTGGTTCCCAGAACACAGCCATATTCCTACGAGTCGGGAGACCCCGTGGGGCCTCAACCCCCAGGCCCCACCGCTGCCCGAGGAGTACTGGCGTACCCACGATCAGTTCGTCGCGCTCGGCATGGCTGGTGCCGTCACCAAGAACCTGAAGCTCGGTACGGGGATCACTCTGGTTGCGCAGCGCGATCCGATCTGGATGGCCAAGAGCGTCGCGACCGTCGACGCGCTCACCAACGGTCGGTTCATCTTCGGTATCGGCTACGGCTGGAACAAAGAAGAGCTGGCCCACCATGGCGTGTCGTTCGCGGATCGCCGCGAGGTCGTTCGTGAACGAATCCTGGCAATGAAAGAACTCTGGGCGAACGACGAGGCGTCGTATGCGGGCAAGCACGTCAACTTCAGTTCCAGCTGGCAGTGGCCCAAGCCGACCCAGAAGCCACATCCGCCGATCATTCTTGGTGGCGGAGCCGGGCCCAAGACGATGGCCCACATCATCGAATTCTGTGACGGGTTCATGCCGATCAGTGGGCGCTACGACTTCGCCGAGCAGATCACCCAGCTCAAGCAGATGGCCGAGGAATCGGGCCGCGATCCGGAATCATTCGAGTTCGGTCAGTTCGGCACGCCACCCAAGGCCGAGATTGTCGATGCGTTGATCGAGGCTGGCATTCATCGCGTTGTCTTCAGCTTGCCTCCGGCCGACGCCGACACGGTGCTGCCCAAGCTCGACAAGCTGGCCGAGTTCGCCAAGCAATACGCGTGAGCGAGCAACGTCCGCTGGTCGTGTGGACGACCTGCCACCCGTGGATTCAGCGCGTGGTCGACGAGGTACGGCCCGACCATTTCGATGCGGCCTTCTGCGACCTGACAGACGCTGACCAGGTCGCCGAGTGGTTGCCCAAGGCGGATTTCCTGGTCTGCCTGACGTTGACGACCGAGCAGGCGAAGCTACTCAAGCGGTGCCGTCTGGTGATGCACAACGGAGTCGGGTACGACGGCATCGATCTGGACACGCTCCGAGCAGCTGGTATCCCCGTGGCGGTCACGCCTGCCATGACACCTGAGGGTGTCGCCGAGCACGTGTTCATGATGGTCCTTGCACTCTCGAAACAGCTGCCAGCGGTACAGGACACGATGCGCTCTGGGGGTTGGGGGATGCTGGGCTGGCGCGAGGGGTCGCACAATGTCGCGTACAAGACGATGGGTATCGTCGGCTTGGGTCGTATCGGCAAGCGAGTGGCCCATCTCGCCCACGCCTTTGGTTGTCGAGTGCTCTACACCGACATCGCCGATGCCGATACTCAGTTCGACGCTCGGTACGGCCTTGAACGGGTGACGCTCAACGAGCTGCTCGCCGAGTCCGACATCGTCACGATGCATGTTCCCTTGACCGACCAGACGCATCGCATGATCGGCGCGGAGCAGTTCGAGCGCATGAAGCCCGGCGCGATCTACATCAACGCCAGCCGAGGCCCGGTAACCGATCTCAGTGCGCTGCACGACGCCATTGTCAGTGGCCACCTGTTCGGCGCCGGTGTCGACGTGTTTGATCCCGAGCCGCCGAGCCCTGATCTCGCGCTGCTGAACATGCCCAACGTGATCTGCACACCGCACATCGCCAGCGGCACCGTCGAACGCCAGTACGCGATCAACACGGCGCAGTTCGCGAACGCGCAACGGGTACTCGATGGTCTGGAGCCGCTCGACCGAATCGTTTGAGCGGCACCGATTCGAGGCCGTTTCGCGACACACTTGAACCGTGGAGTCAACGGTCGTGTCCGCCTTTTACAAGTTTGCGCGAGTCGACGACCCCGACGCGTTTTGTGCTGCGGTCGCCGCCAAGGCCGCGGAGTATGACGTCGCCGGATCGGTCCTGATCGCCACCGAAGGCATTAATGGCACGGTGGCGGCTAGCCGGGCCTCAACCGATGCGTTCTTCGCCTGGCTTCGCCGCGACGAGCGGTTCGGGGACCTTGCTACCAAAGAGAGCCTGGTCGACTTCGTTCCCTTCAAGCGGCTCAGGTCAAGGTGAAGCCCGAGATCGTGACGATGCGCCAGGCGGTCGATCCGACGGTCAAGGTCGGCACCTATGTCGAGCCCTCGGACTGGAACGCGGTCGTCGATGACCCCGACGTGCTTGTCATCGATACCCGCAACCGCGAAGAAGTCGAGCTGGGTACGTTCCGCGGTGCGGCCGATCCAGGCACCGAGGCGTTCACGGAGTTCGCCGATTACGTGGCCACGCTCGATCCCCACGAGCACCCAACCGTTGCGATGTTCTGCACGGGCGGTATCCGCTGCGAAAAGGCTTCGTCCTACCTGCTCGATCAAGGTTTCGAAGAGGTGCTGCATCTCAAGGGCGGAATCCTGCAGTACCTCGAAGATGTCGACCCTGCCGATTCCCGCTGGGAAGGGGAGTGTTTCGTCTTCGATGACCGAGTCACCGTGGACCATGCACTCCAGCCGGGCGGCTACACCCTGTGTCGCGGCTGCCGGGCGCCTCTATCCGATGACGATCGGTTGGATCCTGCGTTCGAAGAGGGCGTCTCGTGTCGGCGTTGCGCAGCTGAGCTGACCGATGACCGGCGGCGGCGCTTGCGCGAGCGCCACCGCCAGGAAACCTTGGCCCGCGAACGAGGGGATCGACATATCGGTCGTCGTGACTCGGCGTGAGCGGCTCGCCCGTCGATGCTTCGCAGGCGCTCGCCGATCTCTGTTGGGCGATCGAGAGTCCGGCATTTGCCGAGGGCCCAGGTACCGAAGGGCCTGCTTCGGTTGTCGCCGAGCAGATTGATCTTGATCACCTGGTGGCAACGCTTGGCCAAGTTCCGCCGCGGGTCGGCCACTACTTCGAGCGTCTCGTTCGCTACTGGCTCGTGCATTGCGAGGGTGTCGAGCTGGAAGCCGCCGGCCTTCAACTGAGCGACCCCGAGACGGGTCGCACGCTCGGCGAGCTGGATTTTGTCTTCACCGATGTCGAGGGTCGTCGTTGCCATTGGGAGACGGCGGTCAAATTCTTCTTGTATGACCCCGCGCGACCCGGAAGCCATTTCCCAGGGCCCAACGTGCGCGACGACTACGAGTCGAAGATCGCGAAGCTGTTCGAAGAGCAGTTGACCCGCACCGTGCCCTCGCTTGGCTCGTTCGACCGGCGACGTGCCTTCGTCAAGGGATGCTGCTTTCATCATCCGCTGGTTGGAGCGCCCGAGACATTGCCCGAGCGGATGCCGTCAAAGGCCATGACGGGCACGTGGATCCGCGCAGCCGAGGTCGAGCTCGTGACAGAACGGTGGAGCGGCCACGCCGTCGCCGTGCTCAACAAGCCTCATTGGCTCGCGCCACAACCTGGTGCTGGTGTGCCGCTGGACGACTTCGCCGGTGCGCTCCGGCAGCACTTCGGCACCAGTCGCCGCACGGTCATGGCCGCCGTCCTTGATGGCGATGGCGACGAGGTCGAACGCCTGTGCGTCGTCCACGACGCCTGGTGAGCCCAGGGTGCACTTGCCAGAGTGGACCTGCGGTGGGATCATCTCGGCTGCCGAAGCCCCGGCCCCACGTCTCTGAGGAGTGCACCACTTATGTTCAATCTCGCCGAAAACCTGCGCCGTCAGGCAGCAGAGCAGCCCGACAAGCCAGCGCTTGTCTGCGACGACCGCACGCTGAGCTTCGCCGAGTTTGAGGCCGAATCGGCCAAGGTCGCCAACGCCCTCGCCGCCATGGGCGTAGGCAGCCAGGACCGGGTCGGCTTCATCGGCAAGAACATCTCCGAGTACTTCACCCTCACCTACGGCGCCGCCAAGCTGAACGCCGTCATTGTGGCCGTCAACTGGCGCCTCGCTGCGCCCGAGATGGACTACATCCTGGACAACGCCGAAGCCAAGGTCGTGATGGTCGAAGGCGAGTTCCTGGGCCATCTCGAAAAGATGGACCTGCCGCGCTCGCCGCACCTGATTGCGGTCGGCGGTGAGTCGTCGCATCCGCAGTACGCAGATTGGATCGCCGACGCCTCGGGCGACGACATCGTCACCGCATTCGACGCGCACGACACCGCGGTGCAGCTCTACACCTCGGGCACGACGGGTTTGCCGAAGGGTGCCGAGATCAGCAACCACAACCTCGAAGCTTCCATTCCGCCATTGACGAGCGTGATGGGCCTCGATGAGACCGACGTCGTGCTTCACGTGCTGCCCATGTTCCACATCGGTGGAAGCGGCGTTGCTCACGCCGCGGTGTTCAAAGGTTGCACCAGCATCGTGCACCGCGACGTCGACCCCGGACGTATCTTCGCCGACATCCCTGGCCATGGCGTCACCACGGCATTCATGGTTCCGGCGCTGCTTCAGGTGCTGCCGATCATCCCCGGCGCCTCCGATGTCGACTTCTCGTCGCTCAAGACCGTTCTGTACGGCGCGTCGCCGATCACCGAACAGGCGCTCGTCGGTTCGATGGGACTGCTCAAGTGCGATCACGCGCAGGTGTACGGCCTGACCGAGACCACCGGCGCGGTGACGTTCCTGGAGCCCGGCGATCACGATCCGGGCGGCGACCGAGCCGAACTGCTTCGTTCTGCGGGCAAGCCCGTCGTCGGCACCGAAGTCAGAATCGTCGACGAAGAAGGCAACGACCTGCCCGAGGGCGAGGTCGGCGAGATCTGGTCACGGTCACACCAGAACCTCAAGGGCTACTGGAAGAATCCCGAGGCAACCGCTGCTGCCTTCCCCGAAGGTCGCGACGAAGACGGCTTCGGTTGGTTTGCCAGCGGCGACGCCGGCTACCTCAAAGACGGTTTCGTGTTCATCCACGACCGGGTGAAGGACATGATCGTTTCGGGCGGCGAGAACATCTATCCGGCCGAGATCGAGAACGCCATCATGTCTCACGATGGCGTCGCCGACGTTGCCGTCATCGGCATCCCGAGCGAACGCTGGGGCGAGTCGCCGCTTGCGCTGATCATCCCCGTCGAGGGCGCTGACCCGAGCGAGCAGGACATCATCGATCACTGCGCCGAACGGCTCGCTCGCTTCAAGCTTCCCAAGAACGTCGAGCGGATCGAAGCGATCCCACGCAACCCCTCGGGCAAGATCCTCAAGACCGAGCTTCGCAAGCCGTACTGGGAGGGCCAGGAGCGCTCGGTCAACTGACGACGTGCGGGCCGTTGTCGCCGAACGGCAACGGCCCGGCGATCGACCTCCAGCGGTAGGGCCTTCAATCAGGCTCGTGACCGCGACATCACCGAGTCCCTCGTCAGGCGCACCACAGGGCCATTGGGCTAGCGTCGCGCCCGGAGCGATCTACCGCTCCGACTGATTGGGGGATCAGGTGAATGAACAACTAGCAGCCGCGCTCTCGGGCGTGTTCGACGACGCCGACGGCGTCGAGGTGCACGGGCTCGAGCCGTTACCGGGAGGGTTCTCGCGAGAGACCTTTCGGTTTGATGCCACGATCTCGGGCGGCAGCGACGCCGGCACATTGCCATTGATCTTGCGCAAGGATCCTCCGCCCGCGGTCGCCATCCTCGACACCAGTCGACAAGTCGAACATGATTTGCTCGAAGCGCTACGGGCCAACACGAACATTCCGGTTTCGCGTAGCTATCACGCCGAGATGAATCCTGACGTGTTCGGCGAACGAGCCATGATCATCGAGCGCATGGCTGGCAACGGCCAAACCTCAGATCTGTTCAATGATGGCCCGGATAGTGACCAGGTCGACGACGTCGTTCGTCATCTGTGCGAAGTCATGGTCGAGCTGCACGAAACACCTGTCAGCAGTATCGACCCCAACGGCGCCTTGGCCGATCCTCGCGGCGTCGGCATCGACGCGTCCTCGTGGGACAGCTACATGGACACCACCTACGAGTACTACATCGGTGCATACCCCGACATGGAGTTCGACCCGCTGCTCCTGACGGTGCTCGACTCGTTCCTGTGGTTGCGTCGCAACAAGCCCCGGCCCGCACCGCTGGGAATCGTGCACGGCGACTTCAACCCGGCGAACTTTCTCTACGCCGACGGCAAGGTCACGGCGCTCATCGACTGGGAGAACACCCGCATTGGCGATCCCCGCGAGGACCTTGGCTGGATGGTGTTGATGGATGTTCTGTCGAACACCCAGATCATGTCGCACCCCGCCGACGAGGGTGGCTTCCTGGCCTATTACAACAAGCTCCGAGGTCTCGACATCACGCCAGAGGAACTCGGCTATTTCACCTTGTTCGGCACTGCCAACATCGCGGTTCCCGTCAACACGGCCCTGGCCCGTCGCACTCGCAAGGAACAGATGGAATTCCTGCATCTCTACATGATCCAATCATCGGCACCGGCGCTGATGAGCTTCATCTCACTGCTTGGCTACCCGGGGGTACCCGCATGATCACGTCACCGTCCATTGACGACATGCTCGAAGGCGTCGTGGTTGCCCTCGAGACCGACATCCTGCCCAACCTCGAGAACCCAAAGGCTCAGGCGAGCGCGCAAATGATGCAGTCGTTGCTGCAAGGGGTGCGCCAACTCTTGCCGGTCTATGAGAGCAGCCTGGTGGCCGAGCACAACGCGATGAACGAGGCCCTGCGCGATGCGGCAGCCGCGCTCGAATCAATCGAAGGACCTGCGGCCGATCGCATTCGTGAGCGAGCGGTGACACTCGGCGGGGCCGAAGACCTGCCAGCTCCTGCGGACCCGGCAGCGACGGTGGCCGCTCACCGGGCGCGAGCCGAAGCGGTCCGAGACAGCTTGTATGACCTCGACGAACTGCAACGAGACGGCATCACCGAAGCCGACGAGAGCCTCACGGTCCTGCGAGCCATGTTGACGCCTCACTACCTGAACTACATGGGGACGTTCCCGATGCAAGGCGGCATGCTCGGTCGCGGCTAGCGACCCGCCGCACTAACGTCGTGGACCCCAGCAGATGCTGGCACGGTGGGACCTGGCGGGCCGGAAAAAGAGAAGAGACCGTTGCGAATCGCAACGGTCTCTTGCCGAGTGGAGCTGAGGAGAATTGAACTCCTGACCCCCTGCATGCAAGGCAGGTGCTCTACCAACTGAGCTACAGCCCCGGGCGGAGCACATCGTAGACGGTTGTTGACCCGTTCCACACCCATTTCGGTGTGTCCTTGGTCGCTTCAATCAGGTTCGTGCCGTTCAGCTCAGTTCTTGGGTCGCTACGAGGGTGTGCGTTGCGCCTTCGTCGGTGATTTCGCTCTTCCACAGGCCGACCTCGTCAACCGAGAAGGCAGCCGAAATGGGCGCGCCGAGCACAGAGACCAGTGACGGATCGCGAAGTGGACGCCCCTTGAGCCGCGCCAGCGTGAGATGCGCCTGGTACGTGTGGTCGCGGGGCTCGCCGAGATGCTCGAACGATGCGTCGATCGAGTTCGCGACCGAGTCGAGGCCTTGGACCGGCACGATGACGACCCGGGTGCCGAGCAACTCAACCTGGTCACCGAGGTTCACGGTGACCGCCGGCGCAGAGAAACCGGCCAGGGCGTCGAGTGCCGCCTGGCGTTCCACGTCGCCAAGGAAACGCAGTGAGATGTGCCATTGCTTGCGCTTCGTGTAGCGCACGCCACGCAGCGGCTCGGTCGGCAGATCCGAGATGAGGTCAACCACTGCGGGGGGAGGCGTGACCGCCAGGAACATGCGCTCGATTGTCATGGGCGGGACCGTAGCGTCAGGTTGACAGCACCAGCAGGTACTGGCCTCCAGCGGGCTCAACCGCATAGTCGACCTGCAGGTCCGGCTCGAGGCGCCGAACACGATCGACCAGCCACACGCCCGCAGCGTCGGCATCGTCAGATGTCGGACAGCGGGCCATGGCTTCGCGGCCGCCCTTGGTCGCCAGCCGTTCCACACTCGTCAGGATCACGGCTGGATCGACGACGAAGAGGTCGTCGGGCCAGGCAACGACTGCTTCGGTATTGCCCTTGCCGGTGTTGCAGTCGCGATGGGCGAGGCGTTCGGGCACGGCCCGGGCCTTCTTCTTCGCTTTCTTGCGGGTAGTGCGAGCATCGATGCTCGGACCGCGAGGATCGTTCACGGACATGTCCGGATCGACGGGCTCGTCACAAAGCCAGCAGCGCCAGCCGTCGGTCTCACCAATGTCGTGGAGGCTGCTCACCGCCGTGACCGTAGCCGCCCCTAGTGACGAGGAAGTTCCGCGAGTGCTTTACGTTCGAACAGGACGAGCACGAACCCTGCCCCGGCGAGCGCAGCGGACAGGACCAGGAGCAATGCATGCGATGCCCCCGTGTCCGGCAAGGTCGGTTGCGGCGGGCACGGGTTGGCTACGTTGCCGCAGCTAACCCAGACTGCCTGGATCTCGGCGCCGGCGATGAACTCGGTCGTCTCTCGGAAGCTGTCGTCGCTGTCCGGGTAGATGCCGGCGGTCGCGCCGCTTCCGGTGCGGAAGCTGAGGCCGGCCGGCTGATTCTCGAACCGAGCGAACTCGCGGCCTTCGTTCTCGGTGTTGAAGCTCAGCGTTACGGGCCCATAGGCAGCGACGCCGTCTTCGATGGTCGATCCGACGCCGATGCCCGCAGCGGTGACCGGTCCTTCGTTTCGCACGACGAAAAGGGTGAGCTCGCTCGTTGCTTCGAGGGGCGCGGTCCCATTGACCGCGGCGGCGATGAATACGGGGCTTCCCGCCTGGCTGACCTCGTAGCCCTGGACGTCGACCAGTACGTCAGTCGCTGGACCAAAGGTGTACGTCGGGCCGAGCTGTGCCTGCAGCTGGGCGAGGGTGGATCCCACGACCGCGTCGCCAATGCCTTGGGGCGTGAGCGTGTCGGTCGCTTGGGCATCTGCGGCGGGGCCAGCAGCGACGAGTGCGGCGGCGAAGAAGACGGTCGCGAGCGTGGCCATGATCACGCTGGCGCGCGGGCGTTGGCGTGGGGTGCGTCGGGTCTGTTGGGCGTTTCGTTGCATGGTGCCGTCTCCCTCGTCGAGGTCGTCATCGTGCCCCGAGGCCGAATTCGCGTCCGTGACGGAGTGCATAGAACCGGTGTGACATCGTGCACAGCATCTGAGAAGCCGCCAGGCGATTCATGACGCGCTGTCAGCGATCGGCATCTGAGCACACTGGCAGACGGCAGTAGCTTCGAGGCACAACAGGTTGCCCGTGGGAGGAAGCCATGCAGCACGCACCAGACGCAGCGAACACTGCCGCCGACTATGACGTGATCATCATCGGGGCCGGGGTGCTTGGCTGTGCCGTGGCGCTCGAGCTGTCGCGTCGCGGCAACCGGACGCTGAACGTCGACAAGGCCGCCGCCGCGGGATCGGGGTCAACGAGCAACTCGTGCGCCATCATCCGATTCACCTACTCGACCCAGGTAGGCGTGGCCTTCTCGTGGGAAGGCGGCCAGTACTGGAAGGACTGGGCCAACTACATCGGCGTCGACGACGAGCGAGGACTCATCGACTTCCATCAGGTCGGCCAGCTCAACCTCTTCACCGACGATGCAGAACGTCTGGCCAAGGTGCATGCCCTCTGGGACGAGGTCGGTATCCCGTACGAGTATCTCGGGCCCGATGAACTCGCTGACCGTTTCCCATTCATGGATTTCGGCTGGTACGGGCCGCCGACACGGCCAGAGGATCCGGCGTTCTGGAAAGAAGCCGAAGGGCCCGTCGGCGGAGGCTTGTGGAGCCCTGACGCTGGTTATGTCTCCGATCCGCAGCTGTCCTGCCACAACTTGCAGCGCGGCGCCGAGGCCGAGGGAGCAGCGTTCCGGTTCAACACCGAGGTGAGCGGGATACGAACCGAGAACGACCGTGTCGCTGGCGTCGAGCTTGTTGACGGGAGCACGGTGACGGCGCCGATTGTGATCAATGTCGCTGGCCCGCACAGCTTCCGGATCAACCAGATGGCGGGCGTCTACGACGAGATGAACATAAAGACCGCTGCGTTGCGCCACGAGGTGCACCATGTGCCCGCTCCCGCTGGTGTGGACTTCATGAGTGGCGGTTCGGTCGGCGCCGACGACGACATCGGCTTCTACTACCGCCCCGAGGTTGGCAACAATGTCTTGCTCGGAAGCGTCGATGCCGCATGCGACCCAAGCGAGTACGTCGATCCCGACGACTACGACCAGACCATCGATCGCGACCAGTGGCACACCCAGGTGCTTCGAGCCACCCGACGTATGCCCGACATGGGTATGCCGCACGAGGCCAGGGGAGTGGTGGACCTGTACGACGTCAGCGACGACTGGCTCCCCATCTACGACCGCACCGCGCTCGACGGGTTCTATGTCGCGATCGGCACGAGCGGCAACCAGTACAAGAACGCGGGCGCCGTCGGCCAGGCAATGGCCGACCTGATCGCTGCGGTCGAGAGCGGCCATGACCACGATGCAGATCCTGTGCAGGTCGTCGGCCGCTACACGGGATTGACCATCGATCTGGGCGCCTACAGCCGCAACCGCGAGATCAATGCCGACTCATCGATGTCGGTACACGGCTGAACCGGCTGGAAGCCAGGTGACAGCGCCCGGCAGACCTTCATCCGCCATGATGGGACGATGACTACCCCTTGGCAAGGCGACGCGGTTTCTCTCGTCGAAGCATTTCGTGCCGGCGAGCGCAACCCGCTCGAAGAGCTCGAGGCGACGTATGCGGCAATCGACGCGTCGGAACTCAACGCCGTGTGCTTCTCGGACCGCGACGCAGCCCGCGAAGCCGCTGCCAGGGCCGATGTTGCGTTGCCGTTTGGGGGAGTGCCGATCGGTGTCAAGGAGCTCGTGCCCGTCGAGGGATGGCCAGACACCCACGGGTCGGTTGCGCTGGCCGACTGCGTCGCCGACCACACGGCGACCATGGTGGATCGGCTGCAGGCCGCCGGTGCCGTCCTGGCCGCACAGACGACCTCGTCAGAGTTTGGCGGTGTCAATCAGACGTATACGAAGCTGCACGGGGCGACGAGGAACCCGTGGGATCTGTCTCGCACCCCTGGCGGTTCGTCGGGAGGAAGCGCCGCCGGTGTCGCGGGCGGCCTATTCACCATCGCGAGCGGCGGCGACGGGGGAGGGTCTATCCGTATTCCGAGCGGCTTCTGTGGTCTCGTTGGACTCAAGTCCACGTGGGGGCGCACACCACGAGGTCCGAGGATCGGCCCGGGCAACCTCACCGCGGTTCCAGGCTGTCAGAGTCGAAGCGTGCGTGACACCGCACGCTGGTTCGACGTCACGAACGGATTCGATGCTCGGGACCCACTCAGCCTGCCTCGCGTCGAGGGCTGGGAAGTCGGCCTCGGCACACATCTGGATGGGTTGCGGGGGAGCCGCGCCGCGATCATCGCCAATTTCGGAAACGCCATCGTGGCCGACGAGACGATGGAGATCGTCGAGGCGTCGGCGCAATGGTTGATCGAACTGCTTGGGCTGCGCCAGGTTGACCCTGTGGTGGCCTTGCCGAATTCCGGCGGGGCGTGGGGTGCGACGGGCGGCATCGGTCTTCGCCAAGCGCTGGGTGATCGCTGGCCCGAATGTGCGAGTGACTTGACCG
>CALLPT010000338.1 GCA_938015575.1 uncultured Acidimicrobiales bacterium | reverse complement strand
CTCTACGCCTCGTTCTCGATCGCGATCATCATCGCGTTCGCGGGCGGCCGCTCCGGCATGATTTCGGCCGCGACCGGTGCCATGGCCCTGGTGCTTGTCGATCTCGTCGCCGACCATGGCGTCGAGTACCTCTTTGTGGCCACGGTGCTCGCCGGCATCCTCCAGGTCGGGCTCGGCTACCTGGGAGTCGGCGAACTCATGCGCTTCGTGCCCCGCAGCGTCATGATCGGCTTCGTCAACGCGCTCGCGATCCTGATCTTCCTGGCACAGGTGCCGCACATCTTCCTGAGCGACGAGCCCAACAGTGATCAGTTGCCGCTGAACCTGGCGTTTATCGCGATCGGCCTCGCCATCATCTACGGGCTCCCCCGAATCACCACCGCAATCCCGTCGCCGCTCGTCGCCATTGTCGTGCTCGCCGGCGTCGCGATCGGCATGGGCCTCGAATTGCCGACCGTCGGCGACATGGGCGAGTTGCCGTCGGCACTTCCGGGCCTCTCGCTTCCCGACGTTCCCTTCGACTTCGAGACGTTCCGCATCGTGCTGCCGTTCTCGATCACGCTTGCGCTCGTGGGCCTCCTCGAATCACTGCTCACGGCACAGCTCCTTGACGACATGACCGACACCCGCTCCGACAAGAACCGCGAATCGCGTGGCCAGGGTGTGGCCAACATCATCACCGGTTTCTTCGGCGGCATGGCCGGCTGCGCCATGATCGGCCAGTCGATGATCAACCATCGCAGTGGAGGGCGCACCCGCCTCTCCACGCTCGCATCGGGTGTGTTCTTGCTGATCCTGATCCTGGCGCTCGGGGACCTGGTCGCCAAGATCCCGATGGCCGCACTCGTTGCCGTGATGATCATGGTCTCGGTAGGCACCTTCAACTGGAAGAGCGTCACCACCGCATCGCTCAAGACGATCCCCAAGGCCGAGTCGCTCATCATGGCGGCCACCGTTCTGATCGTGGTGCTGACCCACAACCTGGCCTACGGCGTGGGCGCTGGTGTCGTGCTCTCCGCCATCTTCTTCGCACGCCACGTGTCGTCGGTCGTCAAGGTCACGAGCGTCACCGATCCCGACAACACGGAACGGCTCTACGCCGTCACCGGCGAGCTGTTCTTCGCTTCGACCAACAACCTTGTGTCGCTATTCGACTACGACAGCGTCGAAGCCCCTCGCGTCGAGATCGACCTGAGCAATGCGCGCATCTGGGATACGTCGGCGGTTGCCGCCCTCGATGCCGTGGTCGCCAAGTTCGCCCAGCGCGACATCGAGGCCGAACTCGTGGGTATGAATCGTCACGCCGACGCGCTCCACAAGAAGACCACCGGCAACGTCTCCGCACACTGAGTTACCGCGCAATCGCAGCTTCGCTTCGCTCGGGCACCGAACCCGCAGGGTTCGCCTCTGCGGAGCGGGGCATGCGCCGCGGCGCTTGCCCCGTCCACAACACGGTTCTTAGGTGAATCGGCGCGTCTTGCGCACGATCATTGCTCCGCCCGCGACCATCGTGGTCGCCACGATCGCCAACACTCCAGTCTCGACGCCAGTGACTGCGAGCTCGGGTGCGTCGGCAGGTGTCACATCGATCCGGAACGAACGCGGCGGGCTCATCTGGTAACCCTCGCTGATCTCGACCACCAGCACGGTCGGGGAGTCGACGCGTAGCGAGACCGACTCATTGCTGCTCGAGAACCCCGCCACGTTGTGCGGCTCCGAGAACGTGAAGTAATAGCGATCGAACTTGCCTGGGGGGAAGTCGCCGAACACGTTCACCCAGAACGGGTCGTCGGCCTCGGGCAGCATCGTGAACGAGATGCTGTTGCCCGTCATGTTGATTTCGTAGAGGCCGCTGATGTCGCCGAGCGGAGTACCTGGCTGGGCCAGAGCCGTGGCGAATTCGACCGATGTGGTCGAGACGGTGCCGAACTCGTCGAACAGGTCATCGGGTTGGCCGAACAAAGCCGGGAATGCGAGCTCCGGCTCGCCAGGATCCTGCAGCGTATTGCGCAGCGTGACATCGGCGCCTTCGGGCAGCGGGCCGCTTTGGCCCTCGGCGGCTTGGGGGTTCAGGGCGAGTCCGAAGATCAATACGGTCGCCACTGCGATGAGGGCAACGATTTTATTCTGTGGGGTTGTCATGGTGAGGATGCTCCATTGAGATACAAGACGTAGCGCAAGCTACATCAAGTATCGATGCTCGCCAAGTCATCGGCGCGCAAACATGCCGTGGTCTTGGTGCCGGTCTCTTGCGATGCAGGGCAGACCGCCGAGAGCGACGCGCCGTCTGGGGCGCTAGCGCCAGCTCTGGCGGCGCGCTTCGTAGATCGCTATCGATGTCGCCGTTGCCACGTTGAGCGACCCGATGCGACCGAGCTGGGGCAAGAAGACAACATCGTCACAATCGGCGAGTGCGGTCTTCGAAAGGCCGCGGTCCTCGTGCCCAATCACCAGGCAGACGGGACCCTCGAGGTTGGCCACGTGCATCGGGACTGCCTGGTCAGCCAACTCCAGTCCGACCAGACGGAAGCCCTTGGCCCGCGCCGCTTCGGCCCCAGTGGCCCACGTCTCATGGTCGGTCCATGGCACATACCGGTCGGCGCCGAGCGCCGTCTTGCCCACATTGGCCGACGTGGGATTGATCTGCATCGCAGCGAGGAACAGATGCTCGACGCGATAGGCGGCCGCGGTCCGCAATATCGACCCGAGATTGAACGGCCCACCCAGCCCCTCGAGCATGATGGAAAGGCGGGGCGGCTCGTCCTTGCGCCATTGGCGATGCAGTCGCTTCAGTTCGGTGCCCGATAGTTGTCTCATGCCTCAGCTCCCGGTGGTCGGTCGGCAGCGGCTGCCGTGACCTCGTCGGTGGTGGAACCTGCGTGGACGCGAAGGATTCGGTAGCCGCCACGACTCAGCTGCCGTTCGGTCGGCCACCCTTGCCCGTTCAACCACTTGGCCAACGAATCGCTGCCCAGGTGCTTCAGCACGACGAGCTCGGCAACGCCATCGGGCGTCAATCGTCGCAACCAGCGGGTGAGCAATGCATGGAGGCTCGGCTTGCCGATCCGGATCGGCGGATTTGAGACGATGTGGTCGAAACGCACGTCGTCAGGCACGTCGTCGGGGGCGGCGACCCGCACGTTCAGGCCAAGACGCTGCGCATTCGCGGCCGTCAATGCACGAGCCCGTTCGTTGACGTCGACAGCCCAGACCGTGGACTCGGGCGACCGCAAGGCGGCGACGCAGGCAATCGGGCCATAGCCGCAGCCCACATCGAGCACGGTGGCGCCTGGCGAAGGGCGGACGGCTTCGAGCATCAGCAGCCGTGACCCCGCGTCGATCTGGTCCGACGAGAAGACCCCGCGGTCCGCGTCGAGCTCGAGCGAGAGATCGGGGAGGTGGAGGGCGAGTCGACGAACATCGCTGGCGATGTCGGGCTGCTCGCTGAAGTAGTGGCCGGCCACGCGGCCACGGTATCTGGGCATCGCCCAACGGGTTGATCGCAAATCGGCGGTCGCCCCGGCGATCGGGCCACCTAACCTGTCGAGGTGATTCTCTCAGAGCTCGAGGGCGTGCTGCGCGAGCGACGCACGGCTGATCCCGGGCAGTCCTACACGGCGAAGTTGCTCGGCGACCCCGAGTTGACCCAGCGCAAGATCATGGAAGAAGCGTTCGAGGTGTGCCTCGAACTTCAGCGTGGCGATGTCACGCGGCTACCCGAGGAAGCCGCCGACTTGATCTACCACCTGCTCGTCGGGCTCGTCGGCGCCGACGTCTCCCTCGACGAGGTCTTTGCCGTGCTCGAAGGGCGGCGCCGATGACCAGCATTGCCGTTCCTTCCAAAGGGCGTCTTCGGGAATCAGTGCTCGACGTGTTGAGTCGAGCCGGGTACCGCACGAGCGCATTCCGCGGCTCGAACGCGTCGGCGGTGATCGAAGGCATCGAGTTCATCGAAATGCGCCCTCGCGACGCGGCCGCGTGGCTCAAGGCCGGCCGCCTCGACGCGGCGTTCATTTCAACGGACACCGCCCTCGAGAACCACATCGAAGATTGGCCGACGATTGAGCTCGGCTTCTCCCGATCCGACCTGGTCGTGGCCTGTCGACAAGCGGCGCCCTACACATCCGCGGCCGACCTCGCCGGCAAGACCGTCGCCACGCACCTGCCGAACTGGACGGCTCGCTGGTTCGAATCAGAAGGCATCGACGTCGAGGTTGTCGCCATGGGCGGATCCCTCGAAGGCATCTGTGCTCGAGGGATGGCCGATGCCATCGTCGACCTGCGTGAAACCGGTGGCAGTCTGGCTCGCAACTCGCTGCATGCGATCCACGAGATCGTCGCCTGTCAGGCGGTGTTCACGATGGCGCCAGACGTCGATTCTGAAGCGACCGACGCACTTGACCGCATGCAGCTGCGCATCGAGGCCGCGCATTTGGCCACGAAGCGTCAGTACCTGGTGTTGCACATCGATCCGGCCAAAGTCGACGAACTCGGCACTGTCTTCCCTGGGCTCGAGTCGCCCACCCTCGTTCCGTTGGCGGGCCGCGACGACCTGGTCGCAGCGCACTTGGTGGTTCAGAAAGAGAACCTTTGGGCGCGTCTGGCGGACCTCCGTGCGCTCGGGGCCACCGGCATCGTCGCTTTGCCCACCGACGCCATCGTCGAATAACTGCGTTGCTCTGACACCCGCAACGTGTTGTTGGTTGCGTTGCTCTGACACCCGCACCTTCTGTGACTGTCACACGCCACTCGTAAGGTGCGGGACATGGCGCGAGCGATCAGAGAACAACATCAAAGTGCATGGTTTCATGTGATGAACCATGCGATTGGCTTCAAAGAACTCTTCCGAACCGACATCGACCGAGCCTCGTTCCTCGACTTCTTATGGACATCGACGGGCTCCAGGTTCGGTGTCGTCGCGTATTGCCTTATGGGGAATCACTTTCACCTCGTGGTGCGGGCGACCGAACCGACGGATCTGTCGGCAACGATGCAGACCGTGTGCAGCCGATACGCCCGGGCGCACAATCGGCGGAACCGAACCGACGGACCAGTGTTTCGATCCCGCTTCTTGTCGAAGCCGGTAACCGACGACGCTCAGCTCCTGGTCGCCACACGGTATGTCCACCGCAACCCGCTTGAGCTCGGCATCGACATTTGCACTTATCCATGGTCGAGCTACCGCTCATATGCCGACGCCGAGTGCGCTGGACACCTCGAAATTGATCTTGTATTGGGTCTCGCTGGTGGTGCCGCGGACTACCGGACCTTTGTCGAGAGCGAGCACCCGGCCGACAAGTTCCACCTTCGGGACGGCGTACGCGTCGCTCCGGCGCCGCTCTGCGCTTCCCCGTTAGACGAGTTTGTGGTCGCAGCCAGCGCCATCGCTGGTCGCGCTGCTCGCGTCGGGCGCGATGCTGTTCTAGTAGTCGCGCTCGACCAGGGCCTTGGATCGGCAGATGAGGTGGCCGAAGTCCTCGGGTTGAGATCCGCGGCCGTTGCTCGGGCGATGGCCTCAAAGGCCCGTGTGCGAATCGCCGACGATGTCGCGCTCGCTCGCGTTGTCGCCGAGCTCCGGCTGCTCGCTCGGCCTGCGGCGTGACCTGAGTTGCGGGTGTCAGAGAAGTGCAACTGATGGAACAGGCGGCTGGTCTGATCGACCTGTCGTTGGTGGAACAAGGGGAGTCGGAGAACCGTTACCCTGACTGCGATGCCTAAGCGGATCAGGACCTACGGCGACCCCGTACTCAACACGAAAGCAGCTGACGTCACCGACATCGACGGCAAGTTCGTCGATCTCTGCGACG
>CALLPT010000337.1 GCA_938015575.1 uncultured Acidimicrobiales bacterium | reverse complement strand
TCGGGCCGGTCTCGGTCAGCGGCGTAACGTGCCACTTCCCCGCGTAGTAGGTGCGGTAGCCGTGTGGTCGAAGCAGCTCGGCCAGCGTCGGAATCTGCGAGTCGATCTTGCCGCGGTAACCGGGAAATCCCGAGTCGAAGTTGGCGAGGCACCCCATGCCGACGGCGTGATGGTTGTGGCCGGTATGCAGTGCGGCCCGGGTCGTCGAACACATCGCCGTCGTGTGGAATCCGGTGTAGCGCAGCCCGCGGGCCGCGAGTCCATCGATGTTCGGTGTGTCGACTTCGGACCCATAGCAACCGAAATCGGCGAAACCCACGTCGTCGAGCATCATGATCAACACGTTGGGGGCGCCGGCGCGCCGTTTGTCTGCGGGCCAGTGCGGGGTCGATTCTGCGATCGTCTTGCCGATGCGAGCAACAGAGTCGGTCATCGCATGAACCTACGCGCTACGCCATGGCATCAACAGCACCGCCAAGCACATTGTGGGCGGGCGACTCGGGTCAGATGAGTTCGCTAATGGTGAAGCGCCATCGATACCAGCCCGGCTCGATGCGGTGATCATGGGCGGTGTCGGGACCGCACGCACCCGTGCCGAGTCCCCGCTGGGCGGCATCGATGTGGACTTCGATCGAATCGGCGAGTTCGAGTTCTACCGTTGTGCGAGCCGCCGTCAGCGCACCATCGTGGGCCAAGCGAGCGCTGACGCTCAATGGGTTGGCCAGATCGAATCGCAAGCCAGTGCCGCCGGCGGCGAGCTCGAACCAACGGGTGGCTTCGTGGGCCCCGTGTTCTTGGGGCACTACGAAGTCGTGATGTTCTTGCTGGACCGTCGAGGACCAGATCCGGGTCGTGCCCGACGAGGCCCGGTCGGGATACGTCTCGTGGGGACCGAGCCCGAACCAATGGAAGTTGAAGAGCCTCTTGTCGACCTCGAACCGAGTGCCGATCCGTGGAGGGTCGCCCCAGGCTTCAGGGAGCAACAACGCTTCGTCGACCACGATCGAGCTCGGGGTGAGGACGAATCGTGTTGTCGACATTGCCTCGCCGGCGGCTCGGTCGACCATGACGAGCGCAATGTCGTCGCCGATCAGCACCGAGGACCCGACGATGTCCCAGGCGATCTGGTCCAGGCCTTGGGCCAACCAACGGTTGCGGACGCCGGACACGTCGCTCATCCAGCCCTGAGCGACACCGTCGTTGTCGGTCGGAGCGCGCCACAGGGTCGGCTCGATGACTCCTGTGGTGACCGGCGTGCCCGCAATTACGAGATCTCGGGGGCCTGCATCGCCGACGCGCATCGAGGTCGCTGCGACCCGAACGAGTTCGCCACTGCGCACGGGGGCCACCGTCTGGATACCAGCGAAGTCGAGCACGGCCAGGTCGACCGGCTCGAGCGACCGAAGCACGATCTCGTCACCGGCAACGCGCCGACCGTCGCCGCTTCGCCAGAACACTTGTAGTTGCACGTCGCCACTTCGAGGCAACGCCGTCACGAACGGCACGTCGAAGGTCCGACTCGATCCGGGCTCGACTTCGATGTCGATGACACCGAACTCGCTGGGAATCCCGTCGATGACAAGCTGCCACTCCCCGCTCAGATCACCGAGGTCGAGAAAGGCACGCCGGTTCTCCACGCGGACCTTTCGTCCTCGCACGTGGGTGACGCGAACTGGCTGATAGCCCCAAGCGATCTCGGCCATCGCCGGGTGCGGTGTGCCGTCGGGTCCGACGACACCATTGATGCAGAAGTTGGCGTCGTTCGGTTCATCGCCGAAGTGCCCGCCGTACGCCCAGTACTCGCGCCCAGCATCGTCGGTGACACGCAGGCCCTGATCTTTCCAGTCCCAGATGAAGCCACCCGCGAGCGCTGGGAGGCGGTGGAACGCCTCGGCGTAACGATCGAAGCCGCCATTCGAGTTGCCCATGGCGTGGGTGTATTCACACAGCACGAGCGGACGGTCGTCGAGGCCGGTTTCCTCGGCCCACTCGGCCCAGGCTTCGACCACCTCGACTGCGGTGTACATGGGGCACACGACATCGGTGACCGAGCGTTCTCGTGCCGACGGAGCTTGGCGGGCCAAGTCTGCGTCGGCCTTTTCGACGAGGAACCGACGCTGGATCGCTCCTTCGTAGTGAATCGGCCGGGTCGGGTCGCTTGCCCGCACCCAGGCCGCGCAGGCGTCCTGTGCGGTGCCGTGGCCGGACTCGTTGCCGAGCGACCACATGATCACACTCGGATGATTGCGATCGCGCACCACCATCCGCGAGACCCGGTCGACCATGGCGGCGAGATAGCGAGGATCATCGGAGATCGACCGCAATCGAGCGTGGCATTCGATGTTGGCCTCGTCGATTACCCACAGACCCAGCTCGTCGCACAGATCCAGCAGCACGGGGTCGTTCGGGTAGTGAGCGCACCGCAGCGCGTTGATGTTGTGGCGCTGCATCGTCTCGAGATCGGCGCGCAGATCGGCTTCGGTTTGCACCTTGCCGGTGTCGGGATGGTGATCGTGGCGGTTGACGCCGTGGAACACGATGGGCACGCCATTGACGAGGAATCGTCGATCACGGACCTCGACGCGGCGGAAGCCGACCTTGAGCGCCGTCGCCATCGTGACGTTGCCGTTGGCATCGAGCAGCTCGACGACGACGTCGTAGCGATGCGGGGTCTCGGCAGTCCATGGTCGAACCCCATCCGCTTCGAGTTGGAGCATGGCGACGCGACCCGGGTAGTGATAGCTGGTGACAAGCTGCTCGAGCGGCTCGCCATCGGGCACCATGGGAACCTCGGCGTTGCCTGCTGCTATCTCGTGATTGCCGTCGCGGAGTGAGACACGGACCGTCCCCGGCGCGCGCCCGCAGACATGCGCGTTGACGTCGAGTGTGCCGGCGCCAGTTTCAGGGTCGAAGTCGGCGACGACGGCAACGTCGTCGATGCGCCGCCGCGGTCGGGCTTCGACAAACACCGAGCGGTGCAATCCGGCGTGCCACCAATGGTCTTGGTCTTCGATCCAGGTCGCATCGGAATAGCGGATCACCATGACGTCGAGCCGGTTCTCGCCAGCGACCACTGCATCGTTCAGCAAGAACTCGGCGGCGAGGCGGCTGTCCTTGCTCATGCCGACGAAGGTCCCGTTGCACCAGACGGCGGCAACGCTTTCGAATCCGCCGAGATGCAGCACGATGTCGTCACGCAGCCATGACTTGGCCACGTCAAAGGTCCGGCCGTAGAGGCCGACCGGATTGGGCTCGGGGGTCTCGGGCGCCTCGAGCCCAGCCCAGGGCATGATGATGTTCGTGTAGTGCGGCCAATCGTCTACCGCCGAGTCCATCGTCCACAGCCCGGGAACGTGCGCGAGTTGTGTCCCGAGGCCGCCCGCAGTCGGCCATTCGCTGGGGACGTGTTCGGGAGACTCGACCAGCGCAAAGTCCCACTCGCCATCAAGCGATTGACGGCGGCGAGGCCGGGCGCCGTCGAGGGCCGAAGCGGCGTCGGCGAAGAATGCCAGCGGAGCCCGCATCGGGAGCCGATTGAGCGCGGTCAATTCCGGCCGCAGGAAATCGGCCGGGCGCAGGTTTGCCATCGCAGGTGTTCCGCTCAGCCGGCGAAGCTGTCGATGATGCTGTTCAGCGTCTCGCTGGGCCGCATCGCGGCGCTGGCGAGTTCCTCGTTGGGGGCGTAGTACCCACCGATGTCCATGGCTTGGCCCTGCACGGCGTTGAGCTCGTCGACGATGACCTGTTCGTTCTCGGCCAGCGCTGCGGCAAGCGGAGCGAACTTGGCGGCGAGGTCAGCGTCGATGTCCTGATCAGCCATGGCCTGAGCCCAGTACATGGCGAGGTAGAAGTGGCTGCCGCGGTTGTCGAGCTCGTTGACCTTGCGACTCGGCGACCTGCGGTTCAGAAGTACCTGCTCGGTCGCCAGATCCAGGGTCTCGCCCAGCATCGAGGCCACCGGGTTGGCGTTGACTTCGCCGAGATGCTCGAAAGAGACGCTCAGTGCGAGGAACTCGCCCAGGCTGTCCCAGCGCAGGTGATTCTCTTGTTCGAACTGCTGCACGTGCTTGGGGGCCGAGCCGCCGGCACCCGTCTCGAACAGGCCACCGCCGTTCATGAGCGGGACGATCGACAGCATCTTGGCGCTGGTGCCGAGCTCCAGGATCGGGAACAGGTCGGTGTTGTAGTCACGCAAGACATTGCCGGTGACCGAAATCGTGTTCTCACCGTTGCGGGCGCGTTCCAGGGAGAACCTCGACGCGTCCGCGACGTTCATGATGCGAATGTCGAGCCCGTCGGTGTCATGGTCGCCCAAGTAGCG
>CALLPT010000336.1 GCA_938015575.1 uncultured Acidimicrobiales bacterium | reverse complement strand
GACGGCCGCATCGACCTGCTGATCGACCGGCTTCGTGAGAGCCCCGAGCTACGCGATCGTGCCCACGAGCTCAAGGCTGAGCTGTTGGCCCACCCGGCCACTCGCGAGTGGACCGCAAACCTCTGGTCCAACATCAAACAGTCGCTGCTGCTCGCCGCCGAGGATCCGACCAGCGAACTACGTATTCGACTGCATGCGACCGCGCTGAGCTTGGGCGAGTCGCTCCAGGCCGACCCCGTTCTGCGGGCCAAGGTCAACGACTGGATCGTCGGCGCCGTCGTGCATCTCGCCGGCGAGAGCCGCACCGAGATCGCCGATCTCATCGCGACGACCGTCGAAGGCTGGGACGCCGACGAGACCAGCGACCGGATCGAGCTCCAGGTTGGGCGCGACCTGCAGTACATCCGCATCAACGGCACGGTCGTCGGTGGCCTCGTCGGCCTCGTGATCCACGCCGTCGCCCACGTCCTCGGCTAGCTCGCAACGCCCCGCCACCCCGTTACGGGTCGAGCGGGACCATGCGGACTTCGACGGAGCGTGTCTCGGGGAAGATCACTTGCGCGGCGAGAGCCAAATCGTCGACGGTCAAGGCCCGCGCGATATCGGTACGGCGCCGAAACTCGCCCGGGTCGCGTTCGGGGTGGGCCAACGCGAACGTGACCAGCTCGATCCAGTTCGGATTCGAGAAAAACCGCCAGTCCTCGGAGAGCTGATCGATCGCCAACTCCAGGTACCGAGGGTCGAGGTCGCCGGCGCGTAACCGGGCGAGTTCGTCGCGGATCACGACCGAAATCTCCTCGAGCCGTTCGGGGTCGCCGTTGAGCTCAATGATGGTGTCGACCCACGGCTTGGGTTCGCTCAACACCGTCACGGCCGCGCTCGGCGCATAGCTCGCGCCGAGCTGCTCCCGGATCAGATCCCGCAGGCGAGCGTCGACCACGACTTCGAGCACGCGGGCCTCGACCTCGGCCTGAATCGTGAACGGATACGGCGATTCCCAGTTGATGCGCAACCGCCCCTGGTCACCGACACCGGCGGGCACGGTCGCCACCAGGTTCTCCTCGGGAAGTCCCGGGTCACGGTCCAACGGCGCCTCGACCGCACCGACAGCCGGCAGCGTGCCCAGGTAGCGCGCACCCAGGTCGATGATGGACTCGGCATCTGCATCGCCGACGAATACGAAGACGAAGTCACCCGCATCGGCGAAACGGCGCTTCCACGCTTCGAGCTGTGCCTCGGGATCGAGCCGGTCGAGGTCCTCGACCGTTGGGATCAGGCGGAACCAGGGGTCGTCGCCGTACCGGAGCCGCCACAGCTCGAGATCGGCCGCGATCTCGGGGATCGATCCGGGGTTCTCCGCGATCGGGCGCCACCCTTCGTCGAAGCGGCGCACCGCGAGATCCTCGATCGTCGGCTCGGTCATCTGCAGGTGGATCAGCTGAAACAGCGTTTCGAGGTCCGCGACGGCAGCCTCGCCCGACAACGAGTCCTCGGCCCGGCCAACCCCGGCATTGAGCGACACCACTCGGTCCGCCAGGATCCGGTCAAGGGCCACCGTGTCCACCGACTCGAAGCCGCTCGAAAGCACCAACGATCCCGCCCTCCCCAAGATCGCGGCAACGTCGCCGTCCTCTTGGAAGAAACCGCCTCGGCTCCAACCTTGGAACTCGACCCGATTCTCGACGATCTGTGTCTCGCGAAACGCCAACCGGGCGCCGTTGGCGTACGTCACCGCCACGGCCGACAACTCCGGAATTGACGCTCGCTCGACGATCTCGCTGGCTTCGGGACGCTCCATCAGCGTGTCGGGCACGAGCTCAGCGTCGGGAGGGGCTTCGACCTCGAAGCCGATGATGTCGCCGTAGATCGCGGCGAGCAATTCGGGCTCGGGCAGCGCATCAGCTTCGCCTGCGGGGCCGGTGACGAACGCATAGGGCTCGCCAACGAGCAAGGCGTCGAAGAACAGCTGCACATCGGCCGGGCCGATCGACTCGAGCACCTCGAGGGTGGCATCGAACAGCTCGTCGGGCTCTGCGTACCGATCCCGTCCGAGCGAGTACTGCACGAGGCCGTCGGCGATGTCGCGATCCTGGCGACTGCGCGATTCTGCAACGGCCTGCTCGGCTGGTGTTCGCAAACGTTCGATCGCTCGCGCGAGCTCATCGGCCGAAACCGGGTGCTGGCGCATTTCCTCGAGGCGCACGAGCAAGTCGGCGAACGCATCGTTGATGTCGCTGGGTGGCGCGGTCGCCTCGGCCAGGACGACCACGAGATCTGGTGTCACTCGCCGTGTTCGCATGCCGGCGTTCAGGAACACACCATCTCCGCGCTGCGTCGCCTCGAACAACCGCACATCGAGAATGGTCTGCGCTACTCGGCGCAAATACTCGGCGCGCAAGTCGGACCGGGTCTGGACCGCCGGTTCGCCAATCCGCCACGCCACCGAGACCTCGCTGCGGGTGAGCTCCGGGTCCGTGATGACGTCGTAGGTCGGCTCCGCGAACCCGACGACATCGGTCTGTTCGGGCTGTGGTTGGGCGTCTCCGACGCCCGACAGCTCGCCGAGTTGGGCCGCGATCCGGTCGAACTGCGCGGTTGCGTCTCCGAGATCACCGACCATGACCAAGGTCATGTTCTCGGGCCGGTACCACGTGTCGTAAAAGGCCCGTAACTCCTCGGTCCGCATCGTGTCGATGCTCTCGAGCGTGCCGATGGGATCGCGGCCGAGCCGGTTCGTTCCCCCGAAGAGGACCTGGCGCGTCACATCGCTCACTCGGCCAGCTGCGGATTCTTCGCTGCGGCGATACTCCTCGCGAACAACCCCTCGCTCCGCTGCGACCGCATCGGGCTCGAGCGTCGCACCTCGGGCCCACTCGGCCAGCACCTCGAGCGCCAAGTCGATGTTGTCGGTGTCGGCGGGGATCGACAGCTTGTAGACGGTCTCCGAGAACGAGGTGTAGGCGTTCACGTCAGGGCCGAAACCGGCGCCGAAACTTTCGAGCACCGGAATGAGCTCGTTGCCCGGGAACCGCTCGGTGCCGTTGAACATCATGTGTTCGAGGAAGTGGGCCGATCCCAACGCTGCGGGATCTTCGTGCACGCTGCCCGCTTCGACGACCAACCGGAACTGGATCTGGCCGCCAGGCGCCGTGTTGTTGCGTATGAGCACGCGCATGCCGTTGGCCAGCTCACCGCTGAAGGCGTCGACCTCGAAGGGTGCTTCGGCCCACCACGATGGTTCGGCGAAGGTCGAGGTCGTGGCGAGGTCGACGGGGGTGCGCTGCGGTTCGGGGGTCGCCGTCGGCTGCGGAGTGGGTTGGGGCTCCGGGGTCGGCGTCGCAACGACCGGCTCAGGCGCCTCTGGGGCCGTCGTCGGGCCGTTGGCGGTCGCCGTGGGCTCGATGGTGGCGGTCGAGGAACAGCTGGCCCCGACGAGGGCTAGCGCCAACAGAAGCGCCCACGCCGGCCGGATCACGCCCTCACGTTAGCGGTGCGCGACATCCCGCCAGATTCAGCACGCCAACTTGTGGGTGCCAGGTTTGGGGTGCCAGGGCACGTAACCCGTCGCCAAGGGAGCGACGGCGTCGGTGGGACGCTCAGGTTCCGGAGCGAACGAGGTACGCGGGCGCGACCTGCAGGGTCGACGGTGCGACCTCGTTGACCGGCGGACGGATCGGCTCGATCTTGGTGCGGCGCTCGGCAGCAAGCTGACGGAAGCGGACAAGCAGCACGACGTAGGCGACCAACCCGGCGTCGATCGCGACATGGGCGGCCACCCACAGACCACCAACGGCCAACGCCAACAGCAGCGTGACAAATGCAGCGCCGGTCAGCGCCAGCAGCACCTGACGGCGACGTTCGCGAGCGGCCGCGGTCGTCGCCGGCACTGCGGTGCGGCGCTGGCGAGGGCCTTCCCACGCCGCTTGGATCGTGCTCTCGTCGCCACGGGGCGCGTAGAGCGACGGCTCATCGACGGCCAAGGGGTGCAGGGGAACGACGTTGGAAGCGGCAGCAGCGCCCATAGATGCTGGCCGGGCCTGGCCCACGGGGGACACGGCCGGGCCGCTCATGGA
>CALLPT010000335.1 GCA_938015575.1 uncultured Acidimicrobiales bacterium | reverse complement strand
GACCGGTCGAGTCCGCCCTGGACGATGCCGAACTGGGCCCGCATGCCGTCGCTACGTTCAGGCCGGTCGAGAAAGGCTGATCGGGCCCGCTCGGCCCAGGCGTGGGTCGTCGCCATCGCGTCGAGGATCACCTGGTCGGGCGATGGCAACGGCGGGCAGACGTCGAGCACCATTTGTATGTCGGAACCAAGGTTCGTCTGTACGTCGACGGCGCTCTCCGGGGTGAGCTTGTGCATCGAGCCGTCATAGATCGACTTGAACAGCGCACCTTCGTCGTCGACCTTGGGTTCGAGGCTGAAGATCTGATAGCCGCCACTGTCGGTCAGCACGTGCCCGGTCCACTGCATGAATTCGTGCAGACCACCCATCTCGGCGACCAGGTCGGCGCCCGGCCGCAGCATCAGGTGATAGGTGTTACCGAGGATGATCTCAGCGCCCAGGTCGGTGACGTCGTGGCTCGTCAGCGTCTGCACCGCAGCTCGGGTCCCCACCGGCATGAAGACTGGCGTCTCGATCGTGCCACGAGGGGTCGTGATTCGCCCGACGCGGGCTCGGCCGCTGGTGGCGGTGACTTCGAACTCAAAACTCATGACCTGCGCACCATCATGGCGTCTCCGAAGGACAGGAACCGGTACCGCTCCCGCAGCGCTTCGGCGTAGATGTCTCGCCAGCGCGGCCCGGCAAACGAGGCGAGCATCACCAAAAGCGACGACCGGGGCTGGTGGAAGTTGGTGAACAGCACATCGACGAGCTTCCACTCGTACCCGGGCGAGATGAACAGCTCGGTGGTGCCCTCGCCGAGGCCGAACGTTGCCGCACTTTCGAGTGCACGAACCGTCGTCGTGCCGATGGCGATGACGCGCGTGGCAGCCTGACAAGCCTCGAGCACCTCGGGCGTCACCAGAAACTGCTCGCCATGCATCTGATGCTCGGCGATGTCGTCGACCAGAATCGGGCGGAAGGTGCCGAGTCCGACCGCGAGCTCGACGGTGTAGGTCTGTGCGCCTGCGGCGCGACAGGCGTCGAGGACTTCGGGGGTCAGGTGCAGACCGGCCGTTGGCGCCGCCACCGATCGTTCGTTGTTCGCGTACACCGTCTGGTATCGCTCGGCATCGTCGATCTGGTCGGTGATGTACGGCGGCAGGGGCACGGTGCCGATCCGACGGGCGACACTAAGCACGTCTTCGTCGGTCGCCGACCGGACTATGCGTACGCCGGAGCCGAGATCGTCGCCGACCTCGATCGCCGGACGACCGTCTGGATCGTTGACCACCGTTCCCGCCGGCACCCGCCGACTCGGTCGGACCAAGGCACGCCAGGTGTTGCTGTCGGGCAGCGGGTCCAGGAGGAATACTTCGACCGCGCCGCCGGTGACTTTGCTCAACGCAAGACGCGCGGGAAGCACTCGGGTGTCGTTCATGACGATCACGTCACCGGGGCGAACCAGGCCCGCCAGGTCACGTACGTGCCGATGCGCGAGTGGTCCGCTCGAGTCCGTGGCATCGAGGAGCCGCGCCGCGTCGCGAGGCTCTACCGGGGTTTGGGCAATCCGGTCGTCTGGTAGCTCATAGTCGAACTGGTCGATCGACACCATCAGCGCAGTGTGCCGTGTCGACGACGTGCTGCGAGTCCATCCGGGCGTCGACGTCGCTCAGACGTAAGGATCGAGCCGCAAGTGTTCGCAGCTCGACGAAAGGGGCGGGTCGGGCGATGTGGTATCCCTGCAAGACCGCGCAGCCCGAGTCCGCCGCGAGCCGAGCTTGGTCGGCGGTCTCGATGCCCTCGGCGACGACATCGAGGCCGAGGTGGCGCACCATCTCGACGATGCCTCGGAATAGGTCGGAGCGGCGCTCGTCCTCTGGCGACGGGGGCAGAAGCGCCCGGTCGATCTTCACGATGTCGATCGGTAGCCGATCGAGGCGGGTGAGCGAGGAGTGGCCTGAACCGAAGTCGTCGATCGCGGCGCGGACACCGAGCTGTTGCAGCTGGCGAAGTACTCGGGTAGCGACCTCGACGTGATCGATCGCGGCTTGCTCGGTGACCTCGACGACAAGCCACTCGGGCGCCATGCCATCGGTGTCGAGCACGTGGGCGACCTGATCGATCAAGCGTTCACCGTTGAGCGTCGCAGCATCGACATTTACCGACACCCACAACGACGAACCAAGCAGTCGGTTCAAGGCGACGATGTCACGCGCCGCCTGGTGCATCACCCACTCGTCGATCTCGCCCATCATTCCGAGACGGGTCGCGAGCGGGAGGAATGCACCGGGCGGGACCAGCTGGCCTTCGAAACGCCACCGCACCAGCGCCTCGGCTCCCACCAGCGCACCATCGCCGTCAACGAGTGGCTGGTAGTGCACCTCGAGGCTCTGCTCGCGCAGGGCCTGGCGAAGCCGGGACTCGGTGACCATCAGTTCTTCCGCCGATTCTTTGAGCGACGGCTCGAACTGAGCGACCGATAGCGACGCGTCGGCTTTGGCTTCATACATCGCCATGTCGGCCTCGCGGAGAGCGTCAACCGGATCGATCCCACCGGACAAGATGCGCACACCGAGCGATGCCGTCAGTTCGAGGCGATGACCGCTCACGTGGATGGGCGAGGCCACGAGTTGGACGGCGAGCTCCGCTGCATCGAACGGGTCACGACCGTCAGCGAGGACGATGGCGAATTCATCGCCGCCGAGGCGAGCGACCGTGTTCGGGAAACCAAAGGTGTGCTTCAGCCTGTTCGCGACCTCGCACAGCACCTGGTCGCCGGCCGCATGGCCCAGCGAATCGTTGATTCGCTTGAATTGGTCCAGGTCGAGAAAACACAGTGCTTGAGGGCGGGCTGACTGGCTTTGCGATTCGAGCGCATCGAGCAAGCCGCGACGGTTCGCAAGCCCCGTGAGCGCATCCTCGGCGACTTGGCGCTGGAGCAGAGCTGTTAGCTCCCGCTCGCGCCGAGCGACCTGAATGCCGACGATCGCCGCGCCACCAATGACAGCGAAACCCAGCCCCGCTGCGGCAAGAACCCAGGTCGACACAGAACGGCTGGACTCGGCCTGTGCCTCGAGTTGTGCCGCCTCGTAGCGAGCAAGTTCGTCCTCGAAGAAGCGCAAGTCATCGCGAAAGAGCCGGTACGAGGCATCGAGAAGCGCAAGCTCCTCGACCCGATCCAGCGGACCCATCGCGGCATCGAGCGCACCGGCTGCGTGGTCGCCGATCGACTCGGTGATCGTGGTCAATCGCCGACGGAGCGATGCGTCATCGGTCAGCGATTCCGGCAGATGATCAGCATCGCTCACACTCAGGGCGATGGCATCGACCTCGGCAAGAATCACCGTCAGACGACGCTCCACCAACTCCGGGGTGTTGATCGGGCTGACCGGGCGTCGAGCATTCAGGACCAGCTGGGCGACGAGGTCATCGAGTCGATCGGCCTGACGCCCGAGCGACGAGATCTCAGAGTTGGTATCGACCGAGCTCTGCAAGCTCGATTCAGACGACCGACCGACCCCCACTGCGAGCGCGACCATGGATACCGCCGCGATCAGCACGATGGCGACCAGATGTGTTGTTCGCCAGCGCCGGCGCCTTTCCGTCATCGCGCACACGATCGGCGCCACTGAGACGAATTTGACGAGCCTCACCGCTTCTTGATTGCCTCTTGAGACCGACATGAGAAATCTGTCCAATCTCGTCTTGTCGTCAAGATTCGCTCAAGAACAACCCAACTGCTTTTGGCCCGCCGTGCAGCGCCGACCCAGTCGCCATGCGCACGCCACCATCACCTTGCTCAACGAGACCCAACCGGGAGACCACTTCTCTCCCGCTGCCCTCGCGCTGCGACCGGCGCCGCGCCGGCGCGGCCTTCGCCGTCGTCCTGATGTTGCTCTTGAGCGCCTGCGGTGGTGGCGAATCGTCGTCTACACCCTCCGTAGCCCCGGAATCGGTCGCCGAGCCGCTTGCGGTGGCCGACATTCGCCTTGGCCTCGCCGTTCAGAGCCTGGAGCGGACGTTCTTCACCGGCATGGTCACGGGGGCAACCGATCAGGCCGCATCGCATGGGCTCACGCTCGAGGTTGCCGACGGCCTCGACAGCCACGAAACACAAGTCACGCAGGTCGAAGAAATGCTCGACCGCATCGATGCGCTCTTGCTCTCACCCGTCGACAGCGCCCAGAGCGAGGCGATCGTCGATCGCGCCCGGGAGCGAGGTGTGCTGGTCATCGCGGTCGCGAATCAGGTCGGCTCGGTCGAAGACCATGGACCCCAGCACGTCGATCCGGATGTCGTGGCCTTGGTGACGAACGACGATGTCTCGATGGGTCGCAGGGCAGGTGCGCTCGCGGCGGTGCTTGACCTCGAGCAGCCAATTGACATTGCAGTGCTTTCCGGCGCCCGCGGCACGGCCAACGTTGCCATGCGTCTCAGTGGGTTCGAGAAGGAACTTCAGGAACTCGGCGTCGACTACCGCGTCGTGAGCGATATCGATGGCGCATGGACACCCGACGGCGGCCGCGAGGCATGCGAGTCGTTTCGCGACCTCAGCCCTGACCTCGTCTTCTCGATGTCCGACGCGATGACGTCGGGATGTGTCGATGCGATGGATGAGGAAACCCCGATCGTCTCGATCGGCGGCAACCAAGCCGGAGCCGAACTCTTGGCGACCGGCCGCATTACCGGCTCGGTGTGTCAGAAGCCCGGCGACATGGGCGCCCTCGCCGTCGATGTGGCCGTCCGAGCTCTTACCGAGGGGGCGACAAGCCAGGGACTGCAGTTCTACGAGACGCCCGTCGTCACCGCCGAGAATCCGCAGGCATGCGTACCCCAGTGGTAGCGAGCCTCGAGTACCACGAGGCGCTCAGTCGTCGAACAGGTTCGGTTGTGTCGCGTCTGCGCTGATCGGCGGCGCAAGCCCCATGTGGGCCCAAGCTGCCGGTGTGGGCACGCGGCCCCGCGGTGTGCGCATCAACAGACCTTGCTGGATCAAGAATGGCTCGTGGACGTCTTCGACGGTCTCGGTCGGTTCGCTCACCGAGATCGCCAGCGTCGACAAGCCGACTGGCTGGCCGCCGAAGCGCTCGCACAGGGCCGACAAGATGGCCCGGTCCACCTTGTTGAGTCCAATGGCGTCGACACCGAAGAGTTCAAGGCCCACGGCGGCGACTTCTTCGGTGATGACACCGTCGAAGTCGGTTTCGGCAACATCTCGGACTCGGCGCAGTAGCCGGTTTGCGATCCGAGGTGTGCCGCGGGCACGCACCGCAATCTCCAGCGCGCCAGCCGAGTCGATTTCAACGCCGAGGATGCCGGCAGCACGGGTGACGATCGTCTGCAGATCCTCGATGTCGTAGAAGTCGAGCCGAGCGACTTCGCCGAAACGATCGCGTAGTGGCCCAGTGATCAGGCCGATTCGGGTTGTGGCGCCGACGAGCGTGAACGTGGGAATCTCGAGCCGGATCGAACGCGCTGCCGGACCTTTGCCGAGCACGATGTCGAGTTCGAAGTCCTCCATGGCCGGGTACAGGACTTCTTCGATCTGCTTGGAGAGGCGGTGGATCTCGTCGATGAAGAGGACGTCGCCTTGGCCGAGCTTGGTCAGGATGGCGGCGAGGTCACCAGCACGCTCGAGCGCCGGACCTGATGTCGTGTGAATGGTCGAACCCATTTCGCTCGCCACGATGTGGGCCAGCGTCGTCTTGCCGAGCCCTGGCGGCCCAGCAAACATCAGGTGGTCGGCTGATTCGCCTCGGTTTCGAGCGGCTCCCAGGATGATTTGCAGGTGGCGCCGCAGCTCAGGCTGACCCACGAAGTCGTCGAGGGTCTGCGGCCGAAGACCGGCGTGATCGCCAACGAGGCCAGCGTCTTCGATGCCGTCGGCGGCAAAGTCTTCGTCGACGGGGCTTGCGTCGAGCAGTTCGTCGCGGGCCATCAGAATGCCAACACATTCAAGGCTTGGCGGATCTGGGCCGCGGTGTCGCCTTCGTCGGGGACTTCTTTGAGGGCATGCACGATTTCTTCGTCGCTGTAGCCGAGCGCGGCGAGCCCGTCTCGGACATCGGCTCGGCCGGCGCTGGCGCCGCCAGGAATGCTGCCACCGCCAGATTGGCCCGTGCCGACTGGGGCGTCGACCTTGCTGGACAGTTCCACCAGCAGTCGCTGCGCCGTCTTCTTGCCGACACCGGGAACGAGACAGAGTGCGGCAACGTCTTCGTCGATGACCGCCCGACGCAGCCCGTCCGGGCCGTGGACCGACAAGATCGCCAACGCGAGCGAAGGGCCAACACCGTGCGCGCTCAGCAGGGTCTCGAACATGAGTCGTTCACCGATGTCGGCGAAGCCGTAGAGGTGCTGGTCGTCTTCGCGAATGTGGTGATGGATGTGTAAGAAGCAGTCTTGGCCGACCTCGCCAAGGGTGGCGGACACGTCGGGGCCGACGGTCACCCGGTAGCCAATGCCGGCGACCTCGACGAGCACCTCGTTTGGTTGGCGGTCGAGCAGCTGGCCGCGGAGCGAGCCGATCATGCGTTCTGTTCCTCTCGTCGCGCCCGGCGGGGCGGCACATAGTGGGCGAGGTGACACAGCGCGACACCGAGTGCATCGGCTGCATCGACGGGACGAAGCGGCTGCTTGATATCGAGCAGCAGGCGGACCATGGTCTCCATCTGGCCCTTGTCCGCCGAGCCGTCGCCGGCGACCGCCAGTTTGATCTCGTTCGGCGAATATTCGATGACGTCGCAGGCGGCATTGATCGCCTCGGCCATAACGATGCCGCTCGCCTGACCGACCGAGATCGCGGTGCTCACGTTGTTCTGAAACAGGACGCGTTCGACGGCGACCACCGACGGGGTGAACTCGGCGATCAGCGAGCGAATTTCACCTTGCAATTCCGCCAAGCGGTCGGGCGTGTTGTCGCTCGGCGCCGTGGTGATGACACCAGCAGCGACCGCCCGCTGTTTGTGGCGGCGCTGTTCGACCACGCCGTAGCCGCACCGCGACAGGCCGGGATCGATGCCGAGAACGAACATGTGTTCCATCGTAGTTCGGCTATCCGCCCGGTTGGTTCACCCACCCTCGGTGCTGGCTGATCGGCGGGCTGCTTCGACGGCGGCGGCCTCGACCTGAGCGACATAGGGACCCCAGCTTTCGTCGTCGCTTGGGGCGGTGTTGAGCGCGGATGGCCGCAGGCCGATCGATCCGTCGATCAGCTCCCGGACAATGTCGAGCTGGCCGGCGTGGCGATGAGTTTCGGTGGTGATGTGCACCAGCGCCTGGTGAAGGGTGACCTGTCGCCGGTCTTCGGGCCACCACGGCACCTGGCCGACGGCGTCGAGAGGAAGCGACTCGACGGTGGCATCGGAGTGGGCGCCAACTCGGCGGTACAGGTCGATGATGTCGCTGCTGGACTCGTCGGCCGTGAGCCACATGTCGGCATTCGGCGCGGCGTCGTCGCCGAACCATGGCAGTTCCTCGCCGCTGGGTCGGCCGAAGCAATCACCGAGGTACTCGGATTCGACGCTGGCGACGTGCTTGACGACCCCGATCAGGTTGGTGCCTGTCGGCGTGAGCGGGCGACGCAGGTCGTATTCGGACAGACCGTCGAGCTTCCACAGCAAGGATTCTCGAGCGAGCCGTAGATACCGCAACAGCGTCTCTTTGGGATCGGACAGGTCAGACACGGTGGGGCGAGGCTTCCGGCATGGGGCTACGGAAACAGGTTTGGTCGTGCGTGTGCTGCAGGAAATCCACGCCACCGAATCTAGATCGTCGCCAAGCTGCGGGTGTCAGACACCGCAGTCGCGACGTTGTGGGGAGCTGCGGGTGTCAGACACCGCAGTTCGGGTTACACGGGGCCCATAGCGTGGTTTGAGCTGATGAGCAGCACGTTGCCCTCGAGGTCTTCGCTGGTGAAGCGGTCGTGGGGGTGACCCCGTGTGATTCCCGTGGCGTCGACGCCGGCGGCGAGCAGGTCATCTCTGGTGTCGTCGATGTCATCGACGATCAGATCCAGCACGGCCTGCCCGGGTTCACCCGGACGAAGGATGAGGTGGGTGCCACCCCGCAATTCAAGGATGGCGAACTGGTCCGACTGCACGACGACGCGCATGCCGATCCGACCGTAGAACGCGGTCAGCGCGGACACGTCGGCAGCCTGCATCATCATGTGACCGATCCCGAATCGTGGGCGAGGGTCTGCTTGGCTTGTCGTGTTTTCGGTGGTGGTGGTTTTGATCATTGGCATGGTTGCTCCTGTTGGCTTGTTTGGGTTGTTTGGTTTGGTGACTCGGATGGCTGGCTCAGGCATCAAGAAGCTGCTCCGCCATCCACTGACGCTTGACGCGACGCCAGTCCTCGTCGGTGAATGTGCGCCGCCAGTACGGCGAAATCGACGCGGTCGACAGGTCGACACCGCGCTCGCTCGCCAGGTGCCGTCGCACGGTCCGGACCTCGGCGGCTTCGCCGTGCACGAACACGTCGAAGCGCCCCGCCGGAAAGGCCGCGCCGGCGATTGCATCGACCAGCAGGCTTTCGGGATCGTCGGCGGTCGCTCGGTGCAGCC
>CALLPT010000334.1 GCA_938015575.1 uncultured Acidimicrobiales bacterium | reverse complement strand
CGTAGCGAAGAATCGACCAGAAGCCACTTGCGTCGACCTCGTCGGTCCAGTGCACGGGATCGGTTTCACGCAGCCGCTTGAAGGTCGCGTGCGGTACGCCCGACGTGTACGCGTCGTGCGACGTGATGTCGGCATCGTCGGCGCCGAGATCCGGCAAGTGGTCGTCGACCCAGGTCTGCATCCGCTACTCCCCTGCCTCGGCTTCGGCCATCGGGTTCGGGTGGGCCTGCACGGTCGTACCGCCCGCCATCGAGTTGCCGACCTGGCGGTAGAAGCCGCCGATGATCTCGATCGGCGCCAATCGAGTGAGTTCCTCGGTCGGATTGTCGAAGATGTCGAGCTCGGCGTCGCCTGCGTACACCGGGCCGACGTCGACATCGAAGCCACGCATCGTGACCAGTTCGTCGAGCGAGTCGCGGCCGTCCATCTCGATCGCCGGCATCTGCCGGGAGTGCAGCATCGGGTGCCCATTGACGAAGCCGGCCGTCTCTGCGGTACCCGTGATGGTGAATCGGGCGTCGGCGATGCGACGACCCCAGGTCGACAGCGTCGCGCCGAAGCGGCCACCGGGCTCCAGACGAGGTCCGGCCTTGCCATGGGTGATCGGGCGCGTCATCCAGATCTCCGACATCTTCTTGGGGTAGCCCTGCACGTGACCGCGGGCCATGGCGAAGTCCTTGTCGACCCAGATGTAGGGCGCCCGACTCCAGGTCTCGCCTCGCCACGAGCAGCGGATGACGACGAACACTTCCTTGTACTGCGAGCGGGCCGGGTCGAGCAGCTCATCGAAGTTGTCCGAGCAGCTCTGCCAGTCGGCCCAGATGATCGCGACCGCGCCCGGGTCCTCGGCCGCCAGTTCGAGCCCGTCGGGAAGCAGCTCGGCAACATTGGCCGGGTCGGTGCGAAACTCAACGGTGAGCATTTCGCCGCTGTAGTGCCACGGCGGCCCCGGCAAAATCCCGCCGATGCCGGTCGCAGTTCGCGGGTACATGAATCCGGACAGCTCGGCCATGCCAGCAGCGTAATAGTTTGGTACCGAACTAATCAATCGGGCGTGGCTGCTTCCTCCCCAAACGCGGTGAGCGCGACACTGGGACATGGCGTACACGGAACCGAGCGAGACACCGGTTGAGATCGACACCGGGACGGCCTATGGCATGGCCACGCCCACCTTCGACCCCGAGCTGATCGAGGTCGAGGCCGGAACACCGACCGGCGAGATGCTGCGCCGCTACTGGCACCCCTTCGCAGTGGCGGCCGACGCGACCGACGTCCCCAAGCCCGTCCGCATCCTGGGCGAGGACCTGATCCTGTTTCGCGACGGCCAGGGACGACCCGGGCTCGTGCACCCGCGCTGTTGCCACCGCGGCACCACCCTCTACTACGGCAAGGTCGAAGACGACGGCATCCGGTGCTGCTACCACGGCTGGCTCTTCGATGTGGAAGGCCACTGCCTCGACATGCCCGTCGAGAGCGGGCGGGGTCAACACCGTGACCGCTACCGCCAACCGTGGTATCCGGTCCACGAGTACCACGGCATGATCTTCGCCTACCTCGGTCCGCCCGAGCACAAGCCGCCGTTTCCGACCTACGACATCTTCGACGATGTCCCCGACGGCTGGCACATCGTCGCCGATGACAACAACATCGGGCTCGAAGGCGACCCGACTCCGTGCAACTGGTTCCAGACCCACGAGAACGTGATGGACCCGTTCCACGTGTTTGTCCTGCATGCCGGGTTCTCAGGAAACCAGTTCGTGGCCGAGATGGCCGGGCTGCCCGAAGTCAGCTGGCACTTCACGGATCACGGCGTCAAGTCACACCAAGATCGAGTGCTCGACGACGGCCGGTTCTTCCACCGAGTGACCGAGGTCCTTGTCCCGAACGTACGGATCGTGGCCAGCCCGTTCGTCGAGTTCAACGGGCCCGCGGCATCGGTGGCGTGGACCCTGCCGATCTCACGGACCGAGACCAAGATCTTCACCCTGATGAAGCGACCGCTGGACGCACCGCTTCCCCGAGCGCTCTATGACGGCAAGCGCTGGGGCGAACTCACCGAGGCCGAGCACCAGAGATTCCCCGGCGACTACGAGGCCCAAGTCGGCCAGGGAGCCATCACCTGGCACTCCGAAGAACGTCTCGCCGGGTCCGACCGGGGCGTATCGATGTTCCGAACCGCGTTCAAGCGGGTGCTCCACGCCGTCGCCGCTGGCGAACCAGCTCCCACGCCCGGGCACTACGCCGTCAAGGCGGGCAACTACATCGGCGACCGCGACGAGGTCATCCACCTCGGCGAGTAGGTCGACGATCCCCTGCACCGGACCTTGCCCGGGCGGCACCTGCGACCTAGGGTCGCGTCGCGGGAACGGTCATCGTCGATGACCATGGCAAGGCAAGCGTCGGGTGGGAACGACATCGTGGGAGCGGGCTTTTTCAGCTATCCAACCGAACCGGCTTCTCGGATCGCGCCCGAACAGCTGCGCTTCCTCGACCAGGCGTCGGAGTCCGACTGGGCGGTGTTGATCGCCCACTGCGAACGACGCCGATGCGCAACCGGCGACGAGATTCTCAAGATTGGCGATACGAGTGGCGTGCTCGTCATCGTGCGCTCGGGCAGCTTCGACGTCACCGCCCCGACGCGGCGCTCTCGCATGGAAACCGTGGGTCACGTGCCTGCAGGTTCGGTATTCGGTGAGATCGGTTTCTTCGATGGTGCCGGTCGCAGCAGCAATGTGACGGCGACTGAACCCTCCGAGGTCCTCTTGCTCGATCGACCGTCGTATGAACGGTTGGCACGAAGCCGCCCGGCGCTGGCGCTTCGCATCGTCGAGGACCTCGGTGCGATCCTGGCCCAACGGTTTCGATCGCTCACCGCGCAGGGCGCCAGCGCAAGGCCAACCTCGCCATGACCAGCACAGCCGACCGCTCCGCAGAAGACCTAGCCGACAACGCAACTACGGATACGTCGTTCGCCAACTTCATCGAAGCCCCCACCCGACTTGACCATCGGGTTTGGTACGCGCTCCGCGCCGCGGTGCTCGCTGGCTTCATCACCGTCGTCGTGCTCGGCTTTGCTCGCCCCGACGACATGCTGACCCTGTTCTGGGGTGTCCTCGTTCCGATGCTTCCCGCGGTCTGGATGCTTGCGCCTGGCCTCTGGCGCAACACGTGTCCGCTGGCGACGGTGCATCAACTTCCGCGAGTCCTCGGGTTCAGTCGGGAGCGAACCTCGCCGCCCTTGCTCCAGCGCTACTCCTACACGATCGCAATCACGGCATTCGTCGCCCTCGTGTTGACCCGCAAGGTCATCTTCAACACCAGCGGCGCCGCGACCTCGCTCCTCCTGCTGATCGTGATCAGCGCGGCCTTCACCGGAGGCGTCCTCCTCAAGGGCAAGAGCGGCTGGTGCTCCGCGTTTTGTCCACTGCTACCGATCCAGCGCCTCTATGGGCAAGCCCCCGTCGCCCGGATTCCGAACGCCCACTGCCAGCCCTGTGTCGGGTGCACCCCCAACTGCTTCGACTTCAACCCCGGCGTCGCGTACGTCGCCGATCAGCACGAGGCCGATCATCTGTTCCGAGGCCCCCGGCGGCTCTTCGCCGGCGCGTTTCCTGGGCTGGTGCATGCGTTCTTCACCATCGGCACCGCAGATGAGATCGGCGCGTGGCGCATGTACGGCGAGTCCTTGACCTGGGTACTCGGCGGCATCGCCGTATTCATGATCGCCGACGCGCACCTGCCCGTGAGTCCCAACACGCTCCCGCCGATCTTCGGCGCAGCCGGTTTCGTGCTCTTCTACGGGCACGGACTCCCGACCGTCGCCAATTCCCTCGAGGACCTGATCGGCGGATCGTGGAGCTGGCTGGTGTGGCCCGGCCGGATCGCTGCTGGTCTCGCTGCGCTCACGTTCCTGCGACGGGCATGGCGGGTCGAGCGCCGCTACGAGTCCGAGACCGCGGTGACCCTGACCGCCCGGGCCGAGATCCCGGCTGGCTCGATCGACGGCGAACTGGGCGAGCCACGCGTGACGTTCGTCGGCACCGACGTATCCGCCGACGCGCCCGACCACCCCTCGATCCTGGCGGTCGCCGAAGCTTCCGGCGTGCAACTTGCATCGGGTTGTCGCATGGGCGTGTGTGGCGCGGACCCCGTCGCCGTCGTGTCCGGGCATCACGCATTGTCCGAGCCGACCCCGTCGGAGCTCGCATCGTTGCGGCGACTCGGCCTGGGCTTGCCGAACCGGCTGGCGTGCGTCGCCCGGGTGGTCGGGGCGTGCAGCGTCGATCTCAAACCCGACACCGGAGCCCTGCCCGAGGCCGAGGAAGCCGACTTCGCTCCCGACGAAACCATCGGTCGGGTCGTGGTCATTGGCAACGGTGTGGCCGGCATGACGGCTGCCGACAACGTGCGCCGCTTCCACCCCGACTGCGAGATCGACATCGTGGCACTGGAGCCGCATCACCTCTACAACCGCATGGGCATCTCCAAGCTCGTGTACAGCCCGCTCGGGGTCGAGGACCTGCAGCTGCTTCCCCCGGACTGGCACGAGAAGAACAACATCCGCGCCCTGCTCAATACCCGGGTCACCGGCATCGATCGTGAGCGCCGAGAAGTCGAGCTGGCCATGGGTGATCGCCTGACCTATGACCGTCTGATCCTGGCCACGGGCAGCGCGGCTCGTATCCCCGCGATCGACGGCTGGGGCGTCGACGGGTGCTTCAGCCTGCGCTCCGGTGAGCACGCCGTACAGATTCGCTCGTTCGCACAGGAGCATGGCGCGAGGACTGCATTCGTCGCCGGCGGCGGACTGCTCGGGCTCGAGGCGGCCTACAGCCTGCACCTGCTCGGGCTCGATGTGGTCGTCGGCGAACGGTCCGAGCGAATTCTGCGGCGCCAGATCGATGCGCGAGCATCAGAAATTCTCACCGAGTTCTTCGCCAGCGTCGGCATCACTATTCGGCACGGCGTCGAAGTCGAGTCGGTGTCGGGCGACAAGCGGGTTGAGTCGGTCACGACCACCGACGGCGAGACGTTGCCGACCGAACTCTTCCTGGTCGCGGCGGGCATCACCCCAAACACCACGCTCGCCGCAGCCGCCGGGCTTGATGTCGACCGCGGCGTGCTGGTCGACGACGCGCTCCGAACAAGTGACCCCAACATCTACGCGATCGGCGACTTGGCTGAACATCGCGGCCAGATCTGGGGCCTGTGGACCGTCGCCGTGGCCCACGGTGAGATCGCAGCCCGTAACTGCGTCGGTGCGAGCGACCACTACCAAGGCGATATCCCGACGACCGTGCTCAAAGGCGCCGGCATCGACATGACCTCGTTCGGGGCGTTCGAACCCGGTGAAGATGACGAGGTTGAGATCCGCGCCGATTCCATCGACCCGCCGCGTTACGAAAAATACGTGTGGCGCGACGGCGAGTTGGTCGGCGGCACGTTCATCAACGCCACCGAGGAAGCAAGCGAGGCCCTACTTCGCTACGAAGCCGACCTGGTTGCTCGAACCCAGGCGAGCAAGTGAAACTCAGGCGCTGCCGCCCGAGATCTCAGTGTTCGTCGCCGTCAGGTACGACGACCGATCCGAGATGAGAAATGCGATCACTTCGGCCACCTCTTCGAGACTGCCGTAGCGCCGCAAAGGCACCGCGCCAATCATCTGGTCAGCGACTTCGGCCGGGTCGTCGGAGAAGTAGATGCTTGGCGTGTCCGCCTGGAGCTGCACCTGGCGATCCCACATGGCACCCGGGCCGATGAACGCCGGACTCACCGCATTGACCCGAATGTTGTGCTCGGCGAGATCCCGGGCCGCCGACTTCGTCAACCCGATGACCGCCGCCTTGGCGGCGCTGTACGCAGCCATGTTCGGTGCGCCGGTCACTCCCGCCATCGACGCCAGGTTCACGATCGAACCGCCGCGGCCACGGTCAGCCATCACCCGGGCACAGGCTTGCAACACGTTGAACACGCCGCCGACATTGATTGCCTGGACCCGATCGAAATCGTCGCCGGGATAATCGAGCAGGTTGGCGAACGCTCCCTGGTAACCGGCGTTGTTCACCAAACCGTCGAGACCTCCGACGCGTTCCGACACTCCAGCGATCGCATTCGCGACCGTGGCCCGATCCGTCACGTCGAAGGGGACGGCGGTAGCCCCGTCTCCACAGGCATCGCGCGTCTCGTTCAGCGCCTCCTCGGCGTTAGCAAGATCTGCGACGATGACCCGAGCACCGCGCTCGGCCAACAGCAGTGCCGTGGCGCGGCCGATGTTGCCCGCAGCCCCGGTAACAAGTACCGAACGGCCGTCGAACTCAGTCACCGAGTCGAGCGCCCGATTCGTCAAAGACGTGCGTCTTGCCCTCGGCCCGGACCTGGACCCGATCCCCACGGCGAGTACTGGTCTCGCCCTCGTCGCGAACGACCAGCGTGACCGTCTCGCCCTCGTGTTCGACGTGCACGTGCACAAAGGCTTCGGAGCCGAGCTCTTCGACGACGACCACTTCGCCGGCAATGCCGTCGGAACCGAGGCTGAGATGTTCGGGACGCACACCGAACGTGATCTTGGAGGAATCGCCGTTCCGCAGGTCTGCGGCGACGTCATCGCTGACATCGATCCCGACGCCGGCGAGCTGCGGCTTGCCATCGACAACGTCACAGTCGATCAGGTTCATGGCCGGCGACCCAATGAAGCCAGCCACGAAACGGTTCACCGGACGCGAGTACAAGGTGCTCGGGCTATCGACCTGCTGGAGCACGCCGTGATCGAGGACGGCCACTCGGTGACCCATCGTCATGGCTTCGACCTGATCGTGGGTCACATACACGGTGGTCACACCGAGTCGTGCCTGCAGATCAGCGAGCTGGGTACGGGTCTGCACGCGCAGCTTGGCGTCGAGGTTCGACAGCGGCTCATCCATGAGGAACACCTGCGGGTCACGCACGATCGCCCGGCCCATGGCGACACGCTGACGCTGACCACCCGAAAGGTTCTTCGGCTTGCGATCCAGGTACTCGGTCAGGTCGAGGATGCGAGCGGCCTCTTCGACCCGCTTGCGACGCTCTTCCTTTGGCACCTTTTGCTGCTTGAGTGCGAAGCCCATGTTGTCGGCGACGGTCATGCTCGGATACAGCGCGTAGTTCTGGAACACCATCGCGATGTCGCGATCCTGCGGCGGCTTCAGCGTGACGTCGACATTGTTGATGTAGATGCCGCCCTCGTT
>CALLPT010000333.1 GCA_938015575.1 uncultured Acidimicrobiales bacterium | reverse complement strand
TTCGGCAGTCGTTCGTAGACCTCGGGGGCCATTCGCTCGGAGGTCGCCCCCGAGGATGGGCCGACGTCGTCGACTGGCTCAATTTCAGTGATTGTCATACGAAGTGCAGTTCGTTGAGTTGCTGAGTCAGGTGCTGGCTAGAAGTCAGTGAGTGGTCGGTTGGCTGGGCGCGTCTGCACTCGATGCTAGGCATGCGAGCACGACCAGACGCGGCTCATGCGCGGAGACCGCTGTGGCAGGCACTCTATCGACCCGAACCCCGCTTGTTCCAAACAGCACAAAGTCAATTTCTGGGGCAATTTCTGCGTCGATTTGAGGTCCAATTCCCCGATTGAATGCCGACCCCGTTCCTGGGGCTGATTCTGGTCCACGGGACCGGGCGGGAAACAGAGCGTTGGCATAGTCGATTCGAGGTCAGACCAACTGGTCGACGGCCATGGCGCCGAAGAGCAGGACGATGTAGGTGATCGACCACCCAAACAGCGCCATTGCCGGCTTTGGCTCCGGGTTTCGGGCGACCTGTACGGCGTAGCCAAGGAAGACGCCGCCGAGCACGAGGGCGGAGATCAGATAGATCAGGCCCATGTCGGCGACCGGACCGAAGACGATCGTGAGCGCCCAGAGCAGCACGGTGTAACCGACAATGCGACGCGTCACCGTCTTGAGATCCGCGACGACGGGCAACATCGGCACGTCGGCGGCCTGATAGTCGTCTTTGTACTTGATCGCGAGCGCCCAGAAATGTGGTGGCGTCCAATAGAAGATGATTGCGAACAAGATGATCGGCGGCCAGGACAGTTCGTTGGTCACTGCGGTCCAACCGACCAGCACCGGTACGGCGCCGGCGGCGCCGCCGATCACGATGTTGCTGGCGTGGCGACGTTTGAGCCACAGCGTGTAGACGAAGACATAGAACAGCATCGCCGAGCAGGCGAGCACCGCGCTGAGCAGGTTCACGAAGTACCACAGCCACGCAAAGGCAATAACTTCGAGCGCGAGCGCAAATACGAGCGCCTCGGTCGGTTGCACGATGCCGGTGACCAGCGGACGATCCTTGGTCCGGTCCATGAGGGCATCGATATCGCGATCGACGTACATGTTGATGGCGTTGGCGCCGCCAGCGGCAAGGGTGCCGCCGATGACCGTGGCGACCATCAGCCAGATCGATGGCAGACCTCGTTCAGCGACGATCATCGTCGGCACGGTCTCGACCAGGAGCAGCTCGATGATGCGCGGCTTGGTGAGCGCAACAAACCCGCCAACTCGTGCACGGGTGCCAACGCTCTCGGCGCGGGGAAGCACGGTCGCCATCACTGGCGATGCTAACCGCGGCATCGCTTCTTCCCAGCGCCGAGCCCGACCCGTTTCCGGGTTCCAACAGCTCAGATCGGGCGAAAGGCTTCGAAACGCGATGAAGGGCCGTTCGTGTGTGGCGGCATTGCCCGCCCGATCAACCGCGACCGGTGTGTAACCGGTTTGTAACCGTGCAGTCGCACATTGACAGCGAAGGGTTCAGCGGGAGCCCATCAGAGGGCTCATGGCGAGTCCATACGGAAGGCACATCATGAAACAACTTACGAAGAATCATCAACGGCGGGCAACGAGCATTCTCGTGAGGGCTATTGCCCTTATAAGCGCCCTTGTGGCGGTGACAGCTCCGGCGGACGCTGAAGAAGCAGCGCCATCGACCAGGCACACCTACGAAGTCGTATCTGTCCCCGGCGGCCTCTCTTGGAGCGACGCGAACGCGGCAGCAAATGCGATGACCGCCCCGGGCGGCGGATGCGGCGGCCACTTGGCGACGATCAACTCCGCGGCAGAACAAGCCGAGATCGTGGCCCTGTTCGGTTCCTCTGTTCTGTTCGAGAAGTGGGTGGGTGGTTACCAAGCTCCGGGCGCCGCCGATGCGACCGAAGGGTGGGCTTGGGTCACGGGCGAACCGTGGGACTACACCAACTGGAACCCCTTCGAGCCCAACGATTTTGGTGGAACCGAAGAGGATGCACTCGTTCTGTACTTCAGCGACGCCTCGTGGAACGACGCCCCAGCCAACTTCCACTATGGCAACGGTGGCTTCGTTGTCGAGTTCGAATGCCAGCAGATTTCGATCGACATCAAGCCGGACTCGAGCGAGAACACGATCAACAACGACGGCAATGGCGTGATCCCTGTGGCGATCCTCACGACAGACAGCTTCGACGCGAGCACCATCGATGCAGCGACAGCGAGCTTGGATGGTGCCGGCGCACGGGTCAAGGGCAAGAGCGGCAAGGCCGGCGTCCTCACCGATGTCGACGGCGACGGCGACGTCGACTTGCTGCTGCATATCCAAGACGGCGACGGCATCTACGAGCCTGGCGACGTGTTGGCCAGACTCACGGCACTGACGCACTCAGGCGACGCCGTCTACGGATCCGACCTGATTCGAATCGTTCCAAAGAACTGAGCAACCAGTGCCGGGCGGCCGCCCGGCCGTGCTTGACGGGGCGGCGAATCTCGTCGCCCCGTCCGAGCGCGTTCACCCAAGCAGCGGCGCGAAGGTGTCTGCCTCGGGCGGACCCCAACTTCCGGGCGAATAGCGCAGCACGGGCGTCGATGTGTCAAGAAGCGGCTCGACGATCCGCCAGCTCTGCTCGACGCCGTCTTGGTGGGCGAAGAGGCGCGCATCGCCGGCCAAGGCATCGCCGATGAGCCGCTCATAGGGGTCCGGTCCCGAACCGCCGAGGGCTTGGCCGTAGTCGACGGCGAGGTCAACCGGTGCCGAGATCATCTCGTCGCCGGGAGTCTTTGCTTGCATCGTCAACACGATCGCGTTGTCCGGTTTCATGCGGAAGCGCAACAGGCTGCTGTGCGCGGCATGGTCGGCGCCACCGAACATCGGGGTCGGCGGCGCATTGAACTCGATGACGGCCTCGGTGAGCGTCTCGGCCATGGCCTTGCCGGCGCGGATCGCGAACGGCACGCCGCTCCAGCGCCACGAGTCGATGAACAGTTCCATCGCGGCGAAGGTCTCGGTGCGAGAGTCCGGAGCCACACCGGGCTCGTCGAGATAGCCCACGTACTGACCGCGAACCGCATGGTCGGCGTCGGTCCGCATCGCTCGCAGGACCTTGATCTTCTCGTCGCGCAACGCAATCGCGGAATCGTCGATCGGGGGCTCCATCGCCAGCAACGCAACCATCTGCAAGAGATGGTTCTGGATCACGTCGCGGATCGCGCCGACCTCGTCGTAGAAGCCACCTCGGCCCTTGATGTCGAATGACTCCGCCATCGTGATCGTCACCCGCTTGATGTGGTGCCGGTTCCACACGCCTTCGAGCATCGCGTTTGCGAACCGGAAGACGAGCAGATTCATCACCGCCTCTTTGCCCAAGAAATGATCGATGCGAAAGATCGACGCTTCGGGGAAATGCTTGTGCAGAATCGCGTTGAGTTCACGCGCCGACGCCACATCGCGACCGAACGGCTTCTCGACCACGATGCGGCCGCGATGCAAACCGGCACCGGCAAGCCCGGTCGCGACATCGTCGAACAGGTCCGGCGGAATCGCAAGGAACGCGGTCGGGACCGGCTCGTCGCCGACCGCGTCGGCGAGCCGGGCATAGGTGTCCGGGTCGGTGTAGTTGCCGCGCACGTAACGGATACGAGCCACGAGCTCGTCGATCACCGCGGGGTCGCGCCCATCGAGGGACTCGCGAGCGCGTTGGCGGATCGACTCGTCATCACGATCGCTTCGAGCAACGCCAATGACCTGGGGCTTGATGCCGTCGACCGCCAGTTCATAGAGCGCGGGGAACAGTTTCTTGTACGCCAGGTCGCCGGTGATCCCGAAAATGACCAGCGTCTTCGACCGGTCGTCGGCGCGGGGAGCGCTCACTGGCCACCTGCTTCCTGGGGCGGCTTCTTCTCGCGGTGGCCGCCGAAGCCGGCGCGCATCGCGGACAGGACCTTGTTGGCGAACTCGTCGCGTTCACGGCTTGCGAACCTCGAGGTCAGCGACGCATTGATCACCGGTGCCGGCACGGCCAAGTCGATGGCGGCCTGGGCGGTCCAGCGCCCTTCACCCGAATCGCTGACGTGACCGGCATAGCTAGCCAGGTCGCCTTCGTCGGCCAGGGCCTCGGCGGTCAGGTCGACCAACCACGAAGCGATCACGCTCCCCCGTCGCCAAACCTCGGCGACGGCGGCCACGTCGAGGTCGTACTCGTAGTACTTGCCGTCACGCATCGGCGTCGTTTCGGCGTCCTTCTCGAGCTCCGCCCGACCACGGTCGGCCTGCTCGAGCACGGCCAGACCTTCGGCGATCGCGGCCATCATGCCGTACTCGATGCCGTTGTGGACCATCTTGACGAAGTGGCCGGAGCCGTGTGGACCGCAATGCAGCCAACCCGCTTCGCCCGGCCGCAGTGGACCGTCGGTCGTGCGTTCGGCGGTCTCGACGCCCGGAGCGAGCGCTTCGAAGATCGGGGTGAGGTGGTCGACCGCCTCGTCGCTGCCACCGATCATGAGGCTGAACCCTCGTTCGAGTCCGTGCACCCCACCGCTGGTGCCGATGTCCATGAACTCGATGCCGGTCGGCGCTAGTTCTTCGGCCAGGTCGACGTCGTCGCGCCAGTTGCTGTTGCCGCCGTCGATCACGATGTCGCCGGGGCTGAGCAAGGCCGCAACTTCGCGAACCACGGCGCCAGCGAACGCCGCGGGCACCATCACCCACACCGCACGACGCTCGCCGCTCTCGCCGAGCTTCGACGCGAGCTCTTCGAGCGAGTCGGCACCTCGGGCACCAAAGCCCTCGATGGTCGCGACGGCGTCTGGATTGCGGTCATAGCCAACGCAGGGATGCCCAGCGAGTTGCAGGCGGTGAACAAGGTTTGAGCCCATGCGGCCGAGCCCAACCATCCCGACTTCAACCGGGCGCACAGGTGCAGGAGTTTCAGGTGTCACAGTCGCCGAACCTAGCCCGCTTCGGAAGGGCCGTCCCGCCGGACGGCCGGTACCGTGGCGGCCATGTCCCCGGCGCGCTACCGAGCAATCACCGGCACCGCGCTCATCGCCCTGGTCGTCATCGTGATCACCGGCGCATCGGTGCGCCTCACCGGCTCCGGGCTCGGGTGCAGCGACTGGCCGACCTGCGAAGAAGACCAGTTCGTCGCCGACCTCGAGCTTCACGCCATGATCGAGTTCGTCAACCGCGTGATCACCGGCGTCGTGTCGCTCGCCGTCATGGCCGCGGTACTCGGCTCCTTCTTCCGTGCACCCAAGCGACGCGACCTGCTCTGGCTCTCGCTCGGCCTGGTTGCTGGAGTCATCGGCCAGATCATCTTGGGCGCCTTCGTCGTGCTCTCTCACCTGAATCCGTGGCTCGTGCTGTGGCATTTCATGCTGTCGATGGTCTTGGTCGCGAATGCCGTCGTGCTCCATGCCCGCGCTGGCAGCGACGACGCGCCGGTCCGGCCGGACATGCTGCGGCATCGCTTGTATCGCTGGCCGATCTCCGTCCTCACGCTTGCGGCCATCTTCATCGGCACCTTGGTGACCGGCTCGGGACCGCACAGCGGAAGCCACGATGGCGAAGCGATCGATCGCCTGCCGTTCGACATACCGGACATCGCCCGAATCCACGGGCTGACCGTCGCTGCGCTCGTCGTCACGGTGATAGCGACGCTCTGGCATCTGCACCGCACCCATGCGCCGGCCGGCGAGCAGTGGCGAGCGCGCCTCGTGCTGGCCTCGCTGCTCGCTCAGGCCGCGGTTGGCTACATCCAATACTTCAGCGGTGTGCCCGTGGTCCTGGTGGGAATCCACGTGGCCGGTGCGACGTTCACCTGGATCGCCGTGCTTTGGTTCCACCTCGACGCCTCGCCTGAACCCGACGAGTTGCCCACGACCAGCGACGGCCCGACATTCCGTCGCGGGAATGCCGACAACCTGACCAACGACGATCGCATACTGGTTCCATGACAGCGCCGGTCACGACCCCCACGGTCGACGAAACCGAAGAGACCGACACCACCATCGATCCCGATCGACCCTGGGTCGTCATCGTGTGGAACGACCCAATCAACCTGATGAGCTACGTGACCCACGTGCTGCAAAAGCTCTTCGGCTACAACCGCGAAAAGGCCACGGCGCTCATGCTCGACGTGCACGAAAAGGGCCGCGCCGTCGTCTCGAGCGGCCCTCGCGAGAAGTGCGAACTCGATGTTTTCCGGCTCCACGAGCACGGCCTGTGGGCCACGCTCAGCCAAGACGACTGACCTTGTAACGCCCTGCCCCAGACAACCCCAGGACACTCCCCCGTGGCTCTCTCGTTCCGTCGCAATGGCGACGGCACCTTCTCCATCACGATCCCCCAGGCCGAACGCCAACTATTGGAGCAGCTCATCCCCCAGGTCCGCGAGCTGATCCAGGAGCGCGATCAGCTGGCGTGGCGATTGTCGCCGAACCCCTACCCGCAGCACGAAAAGGCCGCCGATCAGTACGCCGAGATGATCGGTAGCGATCTCGAAGACAAGCACCTCGCCGCGCTCGCCACGGTCGAAGAAACGCTCGACGCGAAACGGCTCGACGAGGACCAGATCACCGCATGGATGTCTGCGGTCAACGATGTGCGGCTCGTGATCGGCACCCGACTCAAGGTCGACGAGGAGACCGAAATCGACGACTACGCCGATGACACCGAGCAATCGCTCTTTCTCACGTACAGCTATCTCGGCCTGATGCTTGAACGCATCGTCATGGCCGTCGCTGGCGAGTAGCCGCAGAAGAAGCCGAGGACTTGACGATGTCACGCCGTCCAATCACCGACGTGCTTCCGTGGGCCAAGGAACTGGTGGCCGAGGCGGGCGCCTTCACACAGTCGCATTTCCGCCGCACGGACCTCGCCGTCGACATCAAGGGCGACGGATCACCGGTCACGGTTGCTGATCAAGGCGCCGAACAGCTCATGCGCGACGCGATCACCACCGCGTTCCCCGACGACGCAATCATCGGCGAGGAGTACGGCGAAACCACCGCCGCCTCGGGTCGCCAATGGATCATCGACCCGATCGACGGCACCAAGGCGTTCACCAAGGGTGTGCCGTTGTATTCGAACTTGTTGGCGGTGCTCGACGACGGCGTACCCGTACTCGGCATCATCAACCTTCCCGCTGTCGGCGAAATGCTGTGGGCAACCGTCGGCGGCGGCGCGTTCTGCAACGGCGAACCATGTCGCGTCAGCTCCCATGCGACGCTCGACGGTTCCTATGCGATGGCCAGCGGGGTAACCGGTTGGGCACCTGACGGCATGCATCGCTTGCGTGACCAAGGTGTCCTGATGCGCACCTGGGGCGACGCCTACGGCTACGCGCTGGTCGCCACCGGGCGCGCCGAGGCCATGATCGACCCGGTCGTCAGCATCTGGGATGTCGCTCCGATCGGTGTCGTGCTCGCCGAGGCTGGCGGGCGGTTCACCTGTCTCGATGGCATCGAGCGGATCGACGGCGGTCACGGTGCCGGCACGAACGGCCTGATCCACGAGGCGCTTCTGGCCGAGCTTCGAAGCCAAGGCACGCCCTACGGCGACCTCAGTTAGGCCGACCGATGCCGACCCGTTCGTTCCTCGAGGCGTGGACACAGCTCACCACCGACCTCGGCTGCGACCGAGCCGCCGCAGCCACGCTCGGCAATGAACTCGTTGGTCGACATCGCGAACCTCAACGGCACTATCACACGGTCGAACACATCGAAGCCGTGCTCAGGCACTTGCAGACGCTCGAAGCCGCAACCCCTGCGACGGAGCTGGCCGCCTTTTTTCACGACGCGATCTATGACCCGACGGCGACCGACAACGAAGCGCAGTCTGCGGTGTTGGCGACGGCGAGTTTGGATGCACTCGGGATCGAATCGGCACTGATCGAACACAGTGCCGCGATCATTCGAGCCACCGCCGGTCACGTCCTGCCCGAGACCCCGCTGCCTGGCATGGCCGCGTTCCTCGACGCTGACCTTGCGATCCTGGGCGCGTCAATCGACGCCTACCAGTCCTACGCCATCGCGATCCGACGCGAATACGGCCACATGAGCGACGAGGAATTCCGGACCGGACGAGCGCGAGTGCTGGAGCACTTCGCCGAACGTGACGAGCTGTACTTCACCACCGCAGGTCGGCTGCGGTGGGATGCCCCGGCCCGCGAGAATTTGTCCCGCGAACTGATGCAGCTCCGCAACGCCTGAGCGTTGCCGTCTCGCGATCAGTCGGCCGGATACCAGAACCCACCGGCCGTGCCCGGGCCGGTGAGTGCGCCGACGCTCGGACCGATCCGGTAGCGGAGGATCTCGACGACATCGTCGCGATCCTTGAGCCGCGCCTCGAGCTCCTCGTAGTACGGCAACGCCGATGCGTCGGCCATACCGAGGGCAACCCGTAGCGGCTCGCCGTCGAGATGCATGGCAGCCGCGAGGCGATCACAGACCTGCTCCGCAGTCGTCGCCGTGCCAATGGAGTCGAACGCTGCGCCCGGGCCTGTCGTAAACAAGTGGATGCCGTCGTCGGACAGGTCCAGGGCGAGGCGACCGCTCTGGTCGAGCAGCCTGGCTGCACCCAACGCAGTGACACTGTGGAGTCGGGCGGCCGTCGCCTTTGCGGCCGCGACCATCGCGGCCGCGTCGGCATCGGCCTCGCGGGCCAAACCGGCCTGCCACACGCAGCAGGCAATGCCAAACGACGCCGTGTCGCTGTCGACGAGCTGGACCTCGGCAGAAACCGCGGCGGCCGCCACCCGAGCCGAGTTGATCGTGCCCGAGAAACTCTCGGCCACATGAATGGAGACAATTTCGTCGTGCCCTCGGTCGATGCAACGTTGATACGCGGCAACGAACTCGCCCGGGCTCGGCTGGCTCGTCGAAACCTCGGGTGCGAGTTCGGTGTTGAAGAAGTCGTAGAACTCGTCGGCGTCAAGGTCGACGCCTTCCCGGTACTCGGTTCCATCGATGACGACGGTGATCGGCACAACCTCGACCTCGAAACGATCTCGCAGTTCGGGTGGGAGCTGCGAGTTCGAATCGGTGACAAGCGCTGGCTTCATGTGAACGAAACCGTGCGGCACGGGCGCACTATTCCGCCCGCTCCGACCGCTCCGACCGCTCGGCCGGTTCCGCGGCGGTTTGGTCGACGCCTCGTCTCGCTTCGTCGGCGAAACGCCACACGATCGCGGCACTGCTCACGGCCGCCGCGAACGGCAGGGCGGGGGCCGGGACTGGGCCCCACAGATTCGGCAACCGCCGAACCGACGCCACAGTCGCCAACGCGGTCCATAGCCCACAGGTAGCCGTGACCACGCCGACGGGACGCTGTTTCCAGAAGTCCGACTTGGCCGCGACGGCACCCAGTGCGATGTCGATCGGAAGATAGGCCGGGAACGTCGCCAGCATCTGCCCGAAGCTCGCGGCCACGCCCTTACCTCCCTTGAATCCACGTTGCGCAGGGAAACAGTGACCGAGCACGGCCGCTGCGCCAGCAACATTGGCACCGGTGCTGCCCGCGAGCGCTCGCCCGAACTGGCTCGCGACGACGGCCTTGCCCATGTCGAGCCCAAACACCGCCGCGCCCGCTTGGCGACCTAGTAACTGGGCGACGTTGGCCGCGCCTGGGTTTCCAGAGCCCTGCGCATTTGGGTCAACGCTCTGGTCGATCGCCCGTGCCACCAGGTCGGCCGATGGCAGCGTGCCCGCGACATAACCCAGCGCCGCGACCACGACCGAACGGTTCACGCAGCAAGAACCCCGTCGTCGCCGCTGCCATTCCGGTGGCGGTACCAGCGCACGATCTCGATCAGCCCGGTGATGCTCAGGGCCGTGCCGAACGCGAGCCAGAACGCGGTCGCATGGTTGTCCTTGAAGATCTCGCCGAAGAAGAAGCCGATGATGGCCGCATAGCTCGCCCACAGCGTTGCGGCGAGTGCATCCCACGGCACAAACCATCCGCGGTAGGCCCGTTCGGTCGCTCCGCAGGAGACGGTCATCAATGTGCGACCGCCAGGGATGAATCGCGCCGTGATGAGCAACAAGCCGCCTCGCTTGTCGATCTGGGCTGCGGCGCGGCGCAGCTGATCGCTTCCGTCGCGGCCACGTCGAGAAAGCATTCGTACGACAAAAGGACGAAACCGCCGGCCGAGGAAATAGGCAATCGAATCGCCGGCGAAGGCCCCAACCGCTCCCATCGCGATCACGAGGAGCACGAACAGGTCACCTTGTCCGGCGGCGATCCCGCCGATGATGACGGTCGACTCACTCGGCACCACCGGCACGACCGAATCGAGCAAGGCGATCACCAAGATCACCAGGTAGAACCACCAATTCGCCGAAACGTCGTCGAGCCAATCTGTCAGGCCGTTGAGGAACTCGAGCACCTGGATCAACGCTAGCGGTCCCGACACGAGTGAGCCCGCGGGCCCATATATCGCGAGGTCCAAAAACCACTAGTGTCAACACATGGCACGCGCGCTGACTCTCTTCTCGGTTTCCAGTCTTGTCGGGCTCATGGCCGCACTCGCCGCCTGGGTCGCCACGCTCGTACTTGTCGGCGAAGACCAGATCTTCGTCGCTAGCGATCGTTCCTTTGATTGGGGCACCGTGATCGGTGTCGTTACCGCGCTGTTCGTGATTGGTGTGGTCATCTCCATGCACCGATCGGTCGAACCAGTCCTGACGTTGTTGGCAGGCGCAGCGGGCTGCGTGCTGCTCTACAACGTGCGTGAGTTCCCGTTCGGCAAGAACAACACCGGTCTCGCCACGGTGAACAGCGACTACTGGACCGTCGTCGCCGCCATGATCGTCATCTTCGCCACGTTGATCATCGGCCTACGCGCCACCCGCAACCGCGGCTAGTCGACCGAATCGACGACTCGGCGGCGCGACCTCGCGCCGCCAATCAAGGCCAGCCGTTCGCCACAAGCGGCCCAGCTCGGGCGCGCCCACAAGGCAGAGCCGGTGATCCGCCACCATGGCCCCAGATCACCAAGAAACACGCCCTCGGCGACGCAGCCGCCACGCAGCGTCAAGAATCGTCGCCGCGCGTAAGTCGCACCGCCTGGGCAGAACGAATTGAGAATTCCGACCCCTTGCAGGTCCAGAACCATCAATCTTGCTCCCCGGTACCGAGTAGGTATGTATGCCCGGCGAGGACTGCACCGACACCGAGATCAAATCGCATAGATGGGTTCGCCAATTGCGCACCTGGCACGACGAACGTGGGGCCGCGCTCGTCGAGTTCGGCCTCGTCATCCCGATCTTCGTCATGCTCATTCTTGGATCGGTCACCCTGGGGTTGGCATACAACGACAACAACTCGCTGAACAACGGCGCCCGAGAAGCCGGCCGGTTTGCGGCAACGCTGCCGGTGGACACGATCAATGTGTGGTTGAACGACGTTGCCGATGCCGCCGAGGTCGCAACCGACGGCGCCGTTTCCGACACCGCCACCGGCAGCGAAATCTGCGTTGCCTATGTGTACCCCGCCGGTACTGAGCCAAACGATCAGACGACCCTGCTGTTCCGAGATGCCTCGGGCACAACCATCACGTCGGGCGCCTTCTGCTTCGACGACGGCCGACCGAATGACGAACGACGAGTCCAGGTCCAGCTCGGCCGAGAGAGCCAAGTCCAAGCGATTGTCTACACCAGGAACGTCGAGCTCGAAGCCCGCTCGGTTGTTCGTTATGAGCGGGCTGACTGATGGGGACGCTCCGGGCAATGCTTGCTCGCTTTCGATCGGCGGGCTGCGCCGCACGTGACGAGTCGGGGGCGATCCTTGCCCTGGCCGCCATCGCGCTCGTCGCGACCGTCGCCACCGCAGC
>CALLPT010000332.1 GCA_938015575.1 uncultured Acidimicrobiales bacterium | reverse complement strand
ATAGGAACCGAGGTTCGTGCGTGCGAGGTGACCGACCATCGAGCCGGCGGTCATCGACAACATCATCGGCCCCATCATCTTCATGATCTGAGCCATGAAGTCGGCACCGAATCCGAGCGCGGCGGCGTCCATGCCCTGCTCGGCGAGTGCGTCGGTGTCCGCCGACATTCCCTGGGTAAGTGCTTCGCCCATGGTCTCGAGCAGTGGTCGCCAAGCATCGAGTGTGGCTTGGGCCCACTCATGGCGGGTCGCAGGACGAATCAGCGGGGGAGTGCCCTCGTCGACCGGCAGCCCGGTCGCGGCCGTCACCTGGAGCTCTGCGACGCGGGCGAGTTGTTCAAACGCGATGCGCTCGGCCGGATCGACGTTTGGTTCGGTCTCGCCACCCGAAGCTACCGATGCGGCGATCTGGCGAGCGCTGGCCCACGGATCGCCGCCGGCGCCACCGAACAGGCCTGAGAGGTCACCAAGATTGCCGAACGGGAAGCCGCCGAACGGATTGCCGCCGTTGCCGCTGTCGTCACTCATCAAACGCATCGTACGCTTGCCTCCCCGCGATCGTTCGGCGGTCCGGGTGTGCCCTAGGTCGAGGAGCCTCGATGCGTGTAGTCGTGACCGGAATCGCAGGATCCGTCGGGTCGCGGGTCGCGCAGCGCCTGATCGGCGATCCGACGTGCGAGGTCGTGGGCATCGATCGAGGCGGAAAGCCCGTCGCGGGGTTCGCCGAACATCACCTGGGCGACGTTCGCTCGCTCGATCTGGACTCGATCTTCGATGGCGCCGATGCGCTCGTCCATTTGGCGTCGGCCTATGGCCGGAACGAATTCGTCGACGCATCGAGCCATGACACGCGGGCCGCTCGCTTGGTTTTCGAAGCTGCGGCTCGGGCCCAGGTCGGCCAGTGTGTGGTGCTGTCCAGCGCGATGGTCTACGGCGCTCGAGCCGAGAACCCGATCCCGCTGACCGAACACGCCCCGGTGCAACCCGGAGCGCTCGCGTTTGCCGAAAGCAAGACCACGATCGAACGCCTCGGGCGGGATTGGCAGGCCGCAAGCGGCGGCAAGCTGGTCATCCTGCGCCCGTCAACGGCGGTCGCCAAGGGCGGAAGTAGCTGGGTGGCTCGCAGCCTCCAACTCGCGGCCGCGCTCAGTAGCGACAGCGACCCGGACCTTCAGTTCCTGCACCTCGACGACCTGGCCGATGCTGTCGTGCTTACCGTTCAACGGTCGGTCGACGGTGTGTTCAATGTCGCTCCCGATGGGTGGGTGCGCGCCGACGAAGTGCGAACGTTGTCCGGACGCGCCCCCCGGCTGCGCATCCCCGTTTCGGTTGCGAATGAGATCGTCCGGTTCAGCTGGGACAAGGGAATCGTCGCGATTCCGCCGGGCATCATGCCCTATGCCACGAACCCCTGGGTCGTGGCCAACGACCGCCTGCGCGACCTGGGCTGGGAGCCGTCGTACTCGAACGTCGAGGCCTATGTCGAGGGTTACGACGCTCGCCCCTGGGCGATGATCAACGCAAAGCAGCGCCAACAGCTCGCGCTCGGCGGGGCCTCCGTTGGCCTCGGAGCGATCGCGGTCGCGGCTCGAATGCTCAGCCGACGCTGGTCCGCCGGACGCTGACCGTCACGCTCGCGCGGCGACGGAAACGCGGTCGCGGTAGCGCTCGATGGCCTCGATGACCGCCTCGAGCCGGACAGGTTTGCCGACGAAATCGTCCATGCCGGCCTCGAGGCAGGCCGCTCGATCCTCGTCGAGAACGTTGGCGGTCATGGCGACGATGTGCGGCTGTTGCTCGGCGGGAAGCTCGGTGCGTACGCGATCGGTGGCCGCGAATCCATCGAGTCGCGGCATCTGAATATCCATGAAGATGAGGTCGTAGTTTTCGCGCTTGGCACTCGCGACGGCTTCGAGCCCGTCGGCGGCGACATCGCAGTTGTAGCCCAGCTTGGCCAGCATGTGGCTGGCGACCTTTTGGTTCACCAAGTTGTCTTCGACCAACAAGATGCGCAGTGGGAACTGCACGCCGAGCTCGAGCGAGGCGGGTGCAGCCGGAACCACGGTCGTCGGATCGGGCGCACCGAGTGTTCTCTGCAGCGCGTCGAAGAGCGCCTGCGGCTTGATCGGCTTGAGGAGATGCTCGCTGAACAGGCCGACCTCGCCATGGCGTTCGCGCACACCGAGCGAACTCAGCAGCACCAGTGGCATCGTCGAGTTCGCGTCGTGCGTTCGGATCCAGCGACCCAGCTCACGACCGTCCATCCCTGAAAGTTGAAGATCCAACACGGCAAGGTCGAAGACGGCGCCCGAGTTGAGCAGACGTTGGGCGTCGAAGCCGTCGAGGGCCAACGTCGGATGCATCCCCCAGGAAGCCAGTTGTTTGTCCAGGATGCTGCCGCTCGTCTCGTTCTCGTCGACGATCAGCACGCGCAGACCTTCCAACGTGGCGCTTGGCTGTTCACAACGGCGAGTTGATTGGTCAGGGGCAAGCCCGAAGGGCACATCGATGTGAAAGGTCGAACCCTCGCCAAGCGCGGTCTCGACGCTCAGTTCGCCGCCCATGAGCCTGGCCAGCTGATGGCTGATCGTCAGCCCCAGCCCGGTGCCGCCGTATTTGCGGGTGGTCGAGGCGTCGACTTGTATGAACGATTCGAAGAGTGAACCGACGCGGTCTTCGGGGATCCCAATGCCGCTGTCGCGCACGCTCACTCGGACATCGACACGAGGCAGCCCGTTCGCCAATCGCTTCTGGGTGATCGTGCTGATCGCGTTAACAACGATCTCGCCCGACTCGGTGAACTTCGTCGCATTGCCCAGCAGGTTGCTGAGGATCTGGCGAAGTCGGGTGACATCGCCCACCAGACGCGTCGGGATTGGTCCGTCGATCGAAAAGGCGAGCTCGAGCTTCTTGGCAGCGGTCATCGGTGCGACAACGTCAAGCGATTCTTCGATGCATGCGATCAGGTCGAAGTCGCAGTCTTCTAGTTCGAGCTTGCCGGCCTCGATTTTGGAGAAGTCGAGAATCTCGCTGATGACCGACAGCAGCGCGTCGCCGCTTGCCCGGATCGTGTTCACGAAGTCGAGCTGCTCGCTGTCGAGCGCCGTCTGCTGCAGCAGCGAGGTCATACCGATGACGCCGTTCATGGGCGTCCGTAGTTCGTGACTCATGTTGGCGACGAATTCACTCTTCGCTCGGCTTGCTTCGTTTGCCGCCGCGACCGCTGCCTCCTGGGCCGCAAACAGCTCGGCATTGTCGATGCACTGCGCCATCATTCGCGACACCGTCGCCGCAAGGTCGACCTGGGCATCGGTGAATGGACGAGCTCCGCGATGGGTGCCGATCATGACCACACCGACAGTCCGGTCACGCGCCTGCAGCGGGTGGACGGTGATGTGCTCGGCTCCTCGTCCGGCCAGCCAACCGAGCTCGCCCGATACATCACCCGTCGTCGATGCATACGGGATCGTGAGGGAGTCGCCGCTACGGATGACGCGAACGACCGGGTGCTCGTCAGACAAGTGCACGGTCACGTCGGTGTACGGCCGCCGCTGCTCAATCGACCAGTCGTAGACCAGGTGGAAGTCGTTGTTCGTCTCACCCGAAAGGCCGATGCGAAGCATGCCCGCAAACAGCAGCTCGCTGATGGGCGCACTCACGTCGGCCAGGAGCTCCTGGAAGGGTGCGACGCGTCCAAGTCGTTCGGCGATGCGATGCAGCTGTTCGATTTCCCCGACACGAGCGCGGGCGGTTTCGACGAGCCGAACACGATCGATTGCTCCCGCGGTGAGCGATGCCGCGTACTCGAGGCGAGTGCGGCGCGTCGCGTCGAAACGTCCTGGCTCCCGAGCGGTTGCGAGGAAGTAGCCGTAGACCTGATCGCCGTGGTTGAGCGGAATGCAGCAGGCGCTGTGCATGCCGAGGCTCGCGAGCAGGGCGCCGAGCGGATCGTCTTCGCACTCGTCGAGCACGATGGTGCATCGCCGCTGCATCGACGCCGCGATAAGCCCATCGGGAGGAAGCTGCATGAGCTCGATGCCACCGGGTCGATAGTTCTCGTCGACCGCCAAGGTACGCACCCACGACGGGTCTCGCTCCGCGATGGCGACCAGGGCGCCGTCGACCGACACGATCCCGGGTAGTTCGCGATGCACCGCGGCAAAGATGTCGTCTTGGCTGAGCGCCGTGTTCAGCGACTGGGCCAGATGGACCAAGCCCGCAGGCACGTCGTTCGCGATCTGCGCACGGGATGCAACGGGATCAGAAGCGGACGCCACGATGAACCATCGGCGCCGCCCTCTGCCGGTTGAGTCGACAGGCTCGACGGGCTGGGCCAATCTGCCCGACTTGGCGTGTAGTGGGGGACGGCTCGCCGGGCGTGGAGCGCTAGCCGTCGAGCACGTCGAGCGTTGCCCACACCAGACGACGCTCGGAGTTGCGGGTGACCGCAAGTGCGATCCGGTCGCCAGGCTCATGCATCTGCACGAGGGTCCACAGCGACATGGAAGCCCCAATCGGGGCACCGTCGACCGCATCAACGAGGTCGCCGGCGCGCAGTCCGGCAACGTCGGCGGGGGAGCCATCGATGACAGCGACGATTCTGGCCTGAGTCCCGCTCGGATCGAGCTGCGCCTGAATCCCGAGCCACGAATGATTGGCCCTGCCGCTGCTCAGCAGATCAGCAACGACCCGTTCAACCATCCAGGCGGGAGTCGCGTGCATGGCGCCGGCGCCGGCGGCTGATTGGTTCACCATGCCGATGACTCGGCCGACATCGTCGACAACTGCGGACCCGGGAAGCGCGGGTGCGCCGATACGCACGCGACTTGCCTGGTCGCCAGGCTCCGTCCAGGGCGCGCCAGCGGAGGCCGACGCGACCTCGCCGAGCTGCATCGATCGGCCGTCATAGTCAATGGCGAGCGCGAACTGCCCCGACCAGAGCTCGATGTCTTCGGCGAAGATCGCCGGCGATGACAGCACTTCGACCCGCAGGATCGCGACATCGCTGAACCAGTCCAGGGCTACGAGTTCGGCATGCCAGCGTCGCCCGTCGTCGGTCCACGCCAGCACGTAATCGGAATCGGCGACTAGTCCCGCGCTGGTCACGATGAGGCCATCGTCGGAGACGAAGACGCCACTTCCCTCGCGCATGCCATTGGCGGTCGCCGCCTGAATGCGTGGCAGCGAAGCCGACAGCTCGGCGTGTAGCTGGTCGGCGAGTTCGTGCCCGGCACGCGATTCGTTGTCGGCGGCGACCGTGCTCACCGTGCTGCGAGTTGTCCGTTCGGTGGGCGCCTCGATGTTTTCGGCCGGGGCGGACACCGTCTTGATCGACGCACTCTCGGCGAGTTGCGCCGCTTCGTCTCCGGAGCGAGCGGTCACGACCCCAGCCGCGAGTGCCGTGGCGCCGACGGCAACGGCGATCGCCGTAACGAGGAGCCCTCGATGCAGCCGCTGGCGTGAGCGCTCGGCAGCGATGAGCGGTCCGACCGACGGCACCTCGAGCGTGGCGGGCGCCTTGGCCTCGTCGTTCGCGCTTGCCGCGCGAGCCGCCATCTCGGCAGCGACTTCGGACGGGTGACGCCAGAGCCGATCGTCGGGATGCGGCACCGGGCGGAACTCGTCCGCCCCGTCGTCATCCTCGTCAAATCCGGTCACGGCCAGAGACACTACTGGTGGTCCCTGCGATCTTGATCGCGGCCCAGATCGCACCGGGGGAGAGGCGGGCCGCTCAACGGCGTACGATGCCTGTGTGCAGGAACCCGCAGCAGGTGACGATTGGGTCGGCATCTCCGACCAGCCGCTTCCCGTCGAGGGAGCGCTCGACTGGGCGCACCGTCCTGACTGTGGCGCAGTCGTCTTGTTCTCCGGCGTAGCCCGAGATCACAGCGGCGACCGCGAAGCCGTCGACCGGCTCGAGTACGAGGCCTACGAAGCCCAAGTCGCGCCGCGTCTGGCCGCGCTCGCGAGCGAAGCGCGCCGTCGCTGGCCGGCGGTCGGTCGCCTGGTGATGATTCACCGGGTTGGCGAGCTGGTCGTCGGTGACAGCGCTGTCGTGGTCGTCGCGTCGTCGCCGCACCGCCCCGAGGCCTTCGCCGCCGCGCGCTTCTGCATCGACGCGCTCAAGGCCACAATTCCCATCTGGAAGCGTGAGCGCTGGGAGGACGGCGAGAGTTGGGGCCTCGAGGCTCAACACATTCTCGAAGTCGATGATCTTGCAGATGTGTCGGTCGGCCCCGATGGGTCCGTTACAGTCCCTGACGCCCCGTCCGTGGACAACTGAGGCTCCCTCGCACCATGTCACCACTTGTCTTTCTCGCCATCCCCGTGGCCGTCTTCGTGATTGGTTCAACGGTGTTGTGGCTTGGTAGCCGTTGGCGCCAAGGTTCCGACTTCAGCCTGCAGCGAGTGCCAGACGACCTCCGAACCGTCGCCCCCATGTTGCGCGATCAGCGCCAAACGGGTTGGCAATCGGGAGTCGATGACCGGAGCGTCCGGAGCTAGCTCTGGCACGCGACCTCGCGATCGACCTCGGCACGGCGAACACCCTCGTCTACGCCAAGGGAAAAGGCATCGTTCTGAACGAGCCGTCGGTTATCGCGCTCAATCAGAACACCGGCGAAGTGCTGGCCATGGGCCACCAAGCCTGGGAGATGATCGGTCGTACACCCCAGTACATCGTCGCGGTTCGACCGCTTCGCAAGGGCGCGATCACCGATTTCGACGTCACCCAACGCATGATTCGCCTGCTCCTCGAGCGTGTCGGCGTGAACCGCTTCAACCGCCCGCGTGTCGTGATCTGTGTGCCGTCGGCCATCACCCCGGTCGAGCGTCGCGCCGTGATCGAAGCCGCCCGTCGTGCAGGTGCCGCCGAGGCCCAACTCATCGAACAACCGCTCGCCGCCGCGATCGGCGCCGACCTCCCGATCAACGAACCGGTCGGCTCGATGGTGGTTGATATCGGTGGTGGCACCAGCGAGTCAGCGCTGCTCTCCATGGGTGGGGTCGTCGCGCTCGAAGCCGTGCGTGTCGGTTCGTTCGATCTCGACGCTGCGATCCAGCAGTACGTGCGCCGCGAGCATGGCATCGCGATCGGCGAACGCACCGCCGAAGAGATCAAGATCGTGACCGGC
>CALLPT010000331.1 GCA_938015575.1 uncultured Acidimicrobiales bacterium | reverse complement strand
GGCGAAAGAAAAGGCCGGCTTCGTCGAGGGCTGCGAGAACACCGGCTACGGCGCTGCGGTTGGCGAGACCTGGTGGGAAGTCATCGAGCCGTTCGCCGACTACGCCTTCAACAAGAGCCACAGCTACGGCTACGGGTTCGTGGCGTTCCAGATCGCGTACCTCAAGGCGCACTATCCGGTCGAGTACCTGGCCTGCTTGCTCACGAGCGTCAAGAGCAGCCTGGACAAGGCCGCCGGCTACTTGCATGAGTGCCGCATGCTTGGCATCCCGGTCGAGGTGCCCGACGTCAACCTCGCGCAGATGAACTTCAGCGCCGCCCTGAGCCCCGAAACAGGCAAGCCCGACCGCATCATCTTCGGACTGTCGGCCGTGCGTGGTGTTGGTGAGGGCCTGGTGGGCTTGCTCGTCGAGGAGCGCGACGCCAACGGTCCGTTCATCGACTTCTATGACTTCTGTGAGCGGGTCGACCCGTCGGTGCTGAACAAGCGCACCATCGAAGCGCTGATCAAGGCCGGTGGTTTCGACGCGATGGGCTACGGCCGCAAGGGCCTGCTGCAGGTCTTCGAAACGATCATCGACTTGACCCTCGCTCGGCGCCGCGAGCGCGACATGGGCATCCAGACATTGTTCGGCGACTCGCCCGAACAAGCCGGCTTCGAAGAACGCCCGTCGGTTCCGGACCTGTACTTCGACAAGTCACCCCGGCTGGCCTTCGAAAAAGAGATGCTCGGCCTGTACGTGAGCGACCACCCACTCATGGGCATCGAAGCTGCGCTCCAACGCAAGAGCGACTGCTCGGTCGCCGCGCTCAAGGAACTCGCCGATGGCGACTTCCGCTGTGTCGGCGGTGTCATCACCAACCTGCAACGCAAGTTCACTCGAAAGCAGGACCTGATGGCGGTCCTGGAGCTCGAAGATCTCGAAGGCTCGATCGAGGTCATGGTGTTCCCGCGGGCCATGGAGAAATTCGGTCACGTGCTGCGCGACGACGCCGTCGTGCTGATCCGAGGCCGGGTCAAGGCCGACGATGACGAGCGCAAGATGATCGCGAACGAGATCGAGGTCTTCGAGGCTCCTGAGCGCCAGAACGCACTCAAGGTCAAGCTCACGGCCCGCTCGCTCGAGCAGCGCCGCCTCGATCAACTCAAAGAAGTCCTGCTTCGTCACCCGGGCGAATCCGATGTGCTTGTGGAGCTCGGACCTCGCACTGTCGTGCAGTTGTCGAATCGTTTCGCGGTCACCCCGGCACCGGCGCTCATGGGTGAACTCACCATGCTCCTCGGCCCCGAAGCGGTCTCGCTCTGAGCGGCGAGGTTGCGGCCTGCTGCGGAATTGCTTGCGCCGCGACGATCCACGAGTTGTCGTTGGCTTCGGGACCTGAGACAATTGCAGCCGAACATTCGGCCAGTCCGGGTGGGAAATTCATCAGTGGGGGCTGAATCACATGGCGCTTGAAGTCACGACGCAGGACTGCACCGCAGTCACCGACGCCGAACTCGAAGAGATGGCGGACCTGGTGGCTGAGGGGCCCAACCCATTCTCGGTTGGACTCTTGTCGAAGCAGACCGAGTTGTGGGTTCTCTGCACAACGGCTCGCGAGAACGGCAAGCTTCGTGGCTACACGTTTGCGACGCTCGAGCGCATCGGCGGCACGCCTTCGGTGCTGATCGGCCTGGGCGCCGTGATCAACAACGGCAAGCGCGCCACGGTGATGCGCGGCCTCATGAACGAGCTGTACCACCGGGCACTCATGGCGTTCCCCGACGAAGACGTGCTCTTCGGCGCCCAGTTCAACGATCCGTCTGGCTTCGACGCCTACAAGGAACTCGCCGATCACATTCCGCGGCCGGACTACAAGCCCAACGGCGAAGAGCGGGCATGGGGACGTCGTTTGGCCAAGCGGTTCCAGATCGGCAACAGCCGGTACGACGATCGGGCCTTCAGAGTGAAGGGCGACGGCAACCAGGCTTCGGTATTCGATTACACCAGCCTCGATCCCGACTCGATCGACGCCGACATCGTCGCGATGTTCGATGGCATCGACGCTTCCAAGGGCGACGCAATGGTCGCGCACGGCTGGGTTTCGCCCGAGCGCCTCGCCAAGCTCGGCAGCTGATCCGCTCCTCACCAGCGCACGACGCACGGTCCACTCGCCGGCGCCACGCATGACGACACCGTCGCCGCGCACGCTCGACGATGCCGGGTTCGTCGCCACCGTTCGCGCCCGGCGCATGGTCCGCAACTTCCTCGCCGACCCGATCGACCCAGCGCTCGTTGACGAGCTCCTCGACCTCGCTCGTCGGGCCCCGTCGGCAGGCAACACCGCTGGCACTCATTTCGTCGTCCTCGAGGGCGCGGCGCAGACCCGGCGATACTGGGACACCACCTTGGCGCCCGAGCGCCGGGCCGAGTTTCCGTGGCCCGGCTTGTTGGCCGCCCCGGTTCTTGTGCTTCCCTGCGGTGATGCTGACGCCTATGTTGCCCGCTATGGCGAATCCGACAAGGCTCGCACCGGGCTGGGTGTCGGTGCCGATGCGTGGGGCATTCCGTACTGGCACGTCGACACGGCGATGGCGACCATGACGCTGCTGCACGCGGCGGTGGCCGCTGGCCTCGGCGGACTGTTCTTCGGCATCTTCGACCACGAAGCAGCGATCTGCGCCGAGCTTGGCATCCCCAAAAGCGTGCGCCCGATCGGGACGGTCGCCCTCGGCTACCCGGCACCTGAACAACGCTCGAGTTTGTCGGCCCGCCGCGGCCGGCCAGCCCACCAGGCAATCGTGCACCGGGGCAGCTGGTGACGACACTCGGCCAGTGGGTCGCAGGTGCCCGTCCAAAGACTTTGCCGGCCGGTGCCGTTCCGGTTGCGGTCGGCACCGCAGCCGCCGTCGATCCCACGTTGGGGTGGGGCGGGGGCACAATCTGGTGGAGGGCGTTCGCGGCGCTCATCGTCGCGCTTGCGCTCCAAATCGCGACCAACTACGCGAACGACTACAGCGATGGGATTCGAGGCACCGACGACGACCGGGCCGGGCCGTTACGCCTGGTCGGCTCCGGCGTGGCCGAACCTCGCTCCGTCAAGCTGATGGCGTTCGGCTGGTTCGCGGTCGCGGGCTTCGCCGGCCTGTCGCTCGCTGTCGCGGTCGGCTGGGAGCTCTTTGTGGTCGGTGCGCTGTCGATGCTGGCCGGGTGGTTCTACACCGGGGGAAGCAATCCCTACGGCTACCTCGGACTCGGCGAGGTCTTCGTGTTCGTGTTCTTCGGGCTGGTCGCCACCGTGTTCTCTGCCTATGTCCAACCGGGCGGGTGGTCGGTCACGGCCTGGCTTGGCGCGGTGGCCGTCGGGTGTTTGGCAACGGCGCTGATGGTCACGAACAATCTGCGTGACATCCCGACCGACGCAGCGTCGGGGAAGAACACACTGGCGGTGCGACTCGGCGATGTGAACACTCGGCGCTTCTACGCCCTTCTGCTCGTTCTGCCCTTCGTTCTGGTCGTCGTGATGGCGCTGGACCGTCCGTGGGCGCTCCTGGCGCTCCTGGCGGCGCCTGCCGCGGTGCTGGCCCTGCGACCGGTGCGATCGGGTGCGATGGGGCGAGACCTGATCCCTGTGCTCGAAGCGACCGGGCGGACCCAACTGATCTACGGCATCTTGTTGACCATCGGCCTATGGGTCGGCTGATCGAACCTGGCCAGTTGCGGGTTACGGCTTTGACGCCCGATGTCGGGCGGGCCACACTTGCCGGATCCAAGGAGGGGCACGATGGAACTCACTGCCAGCCAACGCAAGGCCTTCCAATTCGGCGCGATCGCGCTGGTTCTAGCCGCCGTGGCGATGTACATCGTGACCGGATGGCTTGCCGCGCTGCCCCTATTCGCCGGTGGTCTGGCGATCATGGTGCTAGCCAGCCAGGCCTCGGAACCAATGCCGCCAGATGACCACGCCGACGAGCTCGGCGGCCCAACCGGCTAAGAGCGTCCGCGGCGAGGCGGCACCCGCGGTTTCAACGGCGCGGGGTTCGCTCTTGCGTGCCTTCGGCGAGCGCCCGCTGGGCCGGGGGCGAGTTTCTTGGCGCTCAGCGGGTCGCCGTGATCAGCTGAACGAGACCACCGTTGAGCTGCTTGTGGGTGACCTCAGCGAAGCCCGCGGCTCGAACCTGTGCCGAGAGCTCCTCTGGCTCGGGCAGGTACGACAAGGACCGGGGCAGGTAGTGGTAGGCGTCGGCGTTCGACAACAGCCCGCCGATGAACGGCACGGCCTTTCCGAAGTACAAGTCGTAGCCGAAACGAAGGAAGCGCGATCGAGGCCGGCTGACGTCGAGGAGCGCAATTCGACCGCCGGGCCGAACCACCCGCGCGAGCTCGCCGAAGAACGGGTTGAGCTCGACGAAGTTGCGCAGCGCAAATCCACAGGTGACGCCGTCCATTGAACCGTCGGGCACGGGAAGCGCCAGGGCGTCGGCGTGCACGAGCGGGGCCGAGGTCCGGGCATGAGCGAGCATGCCGAACGCAAGGTCGAAGCCGATCGGCTTGTGCCCTTGCTCGGTGAGGGTGCGGCAGAAGTCGCCGGTGCCGCATGCCAGGTCGGCGATCACCGAACCTGATGGCAACGCTAGGTCCTTGATCGTTCGGTTGCGCCACCGGACATCGAGGCCGAAGGTCATGATGCGATTCACCAGGTCATAGCGCGGCGCGATGGTGTCGAACATGGTGCGGACGCTCGCGACCTTGGCGTCACCGGTAGGGAGCGGGTCATGCCGCTGGGGGATGCCCACTACTGGAACCAGGTGCTGACGTACGACCGGCTGATCGGGTGGATCAGCAACGCGAAGTAGGCGACCGGAAACACGATGCCAATCAAGAAGTCGACGCTGAAGAGCGCGCCGCCTCGGGACAACAACACGTAGGCGACGACCGCGAGCATCCCCAGGCTTGACAGCACAACCGCCACATACCAGGCGATCTTCTTATCGTTCGCGATGCCGAGTGTCGCCGCAAAGCCCAGGAGCACGGCGACAAGCCCGATGGGGTTCAGCCAAGTGCCACTGAGGACCGAGAAGACGACGCCGATGTAGCCAAGCGACACCGCCATGGAAAGCGTTTGCGGATGCATGCGGTTCATCCACTGCAAGTTCTGCACCCGCTCAGTGTGCCAGCCGCGGTGCCTCGGTGCGGCGCGCAACCAGCTACGTGTCACCGGCCACTTCGTGCTTGTATCGCGATCGCTGATGGCGGTTACGAGGGCGGCTGTTTGGCGCTGAGTGACACCGGCGTTGCCGCGTCGGCTTCGGTGCGGTGCCGAGCGGCGAGCTGACCACACGCCGCATCGATGTCGAGCCCGCGGGTGCGGCGCACCGTGGCGTTTGCGCCAAGCTCTTCGAGCAGGTCACGGAACGCGTACAGGCGCTTGGGTGGCGCGCCCCGAACCGGGTAGCCGGGGGTCGGGTTGAGGGGGATCAGGTTGACGTGGGCTCGGGTGCGTCGAGCAACGGCGGCCAATTCTTCGGCGTCGCGATCCGAATCGTTCACGCCATGGATGAGGGCCCACTCGATCGAGACCCGGCGGCCCTTCTGGTCGCGGTACTCGTTCATCGCCTCGCACAACGCGTCGATCGGGTAGCGGCGATTGATCGGGACCAGCTCATCGCGGAGCTTGTCATTGGCTGCGTGGAGCGAAACCGCAAGCGTCACCGGAAGATCGGCTTCGGTGAGCTTGCGGATCCCCGGGATCACACCGACGGTGGACACCGTGATCGATCGAGCCGACAGGCCAAGGTCACCGTGAAAGCGCTTCACCGCTTTCCATGTGTTGTCGAAGTTTGCCAGCGGTTCGCCCATGCCCATGAACACGATGTTCGAAACCCGCCGATCGCCCGCGGCTCGTGCCGCGGTGACGACCTGTTCGATGATCTCGCCTGACCGCAAGTGCCGGTCGAAGCCCGCTTGGCCCGTCGCACAGAACCCGCACGCCATGGCACAGCCGGCTTGGCTGCTGACGCACACCGTGGCCCGATCGGGATAGAGCATGAGCACGGTTTCGACCTGGTGGCCGTCGTGGGCCTTCCACAGCCACTTGAGCGTTTGGCCCTTGTCGGCTTCTTGGACCTGTACTTCGGTGAGCGCCAGGGGAGCGGCCTCGTTCAGGTGAGCCCGCAGCTTCTTGGGGATCGTCGTGATCTGATCCGGATGCCGAAGATCCGTATAGAGACCCTGCCAGATCTGGTCAACGCGGTAGCGCGGCTCACCGTCGCACAGTTCGGCGAATTCGTCACGGTCGAGGTCGTAGAGGGTGGTGCCAGATCGGCTCAGGGCGTCGATCCTTCGATCGTACGGCGGTACGCCCGCTCCGTGCGGTGATGGGCGAAGCCGATGCGCTCGTACACCCGGTTGGCTGCGTCGTTGTCGCTTTCGACGTACAACATGGCGTGGTCGATGCCCTGGGCGGCGATCCAGTCGAGGCCGGCGCGTGTCATGGGGCTGCCAAGACCCTGCCCATGCGCTGACGGATCGACAGCAATCACGAAGATCTCACCGATCACGGGATCTTCGTCGGTGTGGATCTTGGTCCAGCAGAAGCCCAAGATCTCGCCGTCGCGTTCATAGATGCGGAAGCCGTCGGGGTTGTACCAGCCCTCGCTCATAGTGGTGGCAAGGCGATCACGGTTGAGCCCGGACTGTTCCGGGTGCCAGCTGAACGCCCGGTTGTTGACGGCGATCATCGCATCGGCATCCGCGTCGGTGTAGGGCCGGGTCACCAACGTCGATGGCTCGGCGGGGAGTGGGCACCGCAGCTGCCAGAGGTCCCGAAATGCCTCGAAGCCTGCCGCCGTCGCCGCGGCGTCGGCGCTGTCATCGACGTCATGAATCCACAATTCGACCGGCCCGCCGCCCGCGGCGGCGATGTCTTCGAGTGCTGACGCCAACTCGGCCCCGACCTCGGTTCCATCACGTCGATGGGATACATCGATCGTCCAAGTAGCAGAGGCTTCGTTGAGAGAAGTGGCCACGGTCATGCACGCGATCGTAGGACCAACGGTCCGCACCAGGTCCCCAATGTCAAGGAACCGTCAAAATGCACGCTAAGTGCTTGGCATGTCTCCGTAGGTGTTCTATAGTTTCGCAGGTCGGGTTCCGCCACCCGACCCAATGGTGACTAGCTCAGGGATCCGCCGCCCTGTGTCGCCAATGCCGGCGCCCTTCGGGGCGCCGGCTTCTTTTTTGCCCAAGGTCCTTGGCTAGGTGCCGAGTACGCCGATCAAGTCGGCCAAGGCATGAATCTCGTAGGTGAGGTCGAGGTCCGCCGGACGAGCTTGGCGATGGGGGTTGTACCAGCAGGTTGCGATGCCGGCGGCCCGGGCCCCGGCCATGTCGCTCGACAAGCTGTCACCAACCATCACCGTTTGTGCTCGTCGGTCGCGCGGTCCGCGGACCGCGTTGAGTTGGTTGAACGCCAGATCGAAGATTGCGGGATCGGGCTTGGCGACGCCGACCTCTTCGGAGATGACGATCGCGTCGAACCAGGTGCCGAGACCGAGACGATCGATCTTCATCCGCTGGACCGTCGTCAGGCCGTTGGTGACGAGTCCGAGCTCGGCTCGTCCGTGCATCTCATCGAGCAGGGGACCAGCGTCGGGATAGAGCTCGCCATGCTCGCCCAGTCCGGCCTGGAACATCTCGCCCAGCTCGGTCGCGCCGAGCCTAGGACCGGTGCCGTCGGCCAACCCAGGACCGGCACCCACGGGCACCTCGGCGAGCAGCTGTACGAACCGCTGCTGGCCGGCCTCGCCCGGCGTGAGTTCGCCGCGCTCAACCCCGGCCCACAGGCGGTCGTTGATCTCCTTGTAGCGAGCAAAGACCTCGGGCGACGTTGCAATGCCGGCAGCGTTCGCGCATGCATCGAACGCGAGCCGTTCCGATGCCGTGAAGTCGAACAGCGTCAGGTCCAGGTCGAACAGGATCGTGTCGTAGCGCATCGCCCCTACCGCAGTGTGTTCAAGGCCCGCTGAATCCGGCGCTGGGCCGAGCGGAGGGAGCGTTCGACATCGTAAAGATCGCCCGAGACGTCTTCGCGTTCGATCGCGCGCCAACGATCGGCCACTTCGACCACGCGACCTTGCAGGTCATCGAGGACGGTGGCGATCGAAGAAAGTTCAGCGGAGTCGCCGCTCGCGCTCGGAGGACCTGCGTCATTGCTCACCGCTGGGTTGTACTCGGTGCGCCTGCGCATCGCAAGGTCGACCCGACGTATTCGGTGCGAAAAAGGAGGCCAGCCCGGCGGGCGAGCGCCGGTAGCGTGCTGGGCGTGTTGTTGACACGTCATGACCTGCGACAGGTGACCGGGAATTACGCGGCCGTGCTTCCGCGTCCGCTCGACGACGGAGAAGGGCCGCTCGAGATCGTGCGATCGATCATCGACGATGTCCGCCATCGCGGCGACGCTGCCATTGACGAGCTCGGTGCGCGGTTCGACGGTGCCGCTGCCGATCCGTTGGTCGTCTCTCCGGACCTGATGGCCACCGCCGTTGGCCGAGTCGACGCCGACGTCGTGTCGTCGCTGCGAGCCGCGGCCGCGTCGATCGATGACTTCCACCGCTCCGAGGCCGGTGGGGACCATGTCCACGAACGCGACGGGATGACCATCCGCCAGATTCGCCAACCGGTCGACCGAGCTGGCTGCTACGTGCCCGGCGGCCGGGCCGCCTACCCGTCGACCGTGCTCATGACCGCGGTGCCGGCTCGAGCTGCCGGGGTCGAAACGGTGGTGCTGTGCGTGCCACCGGGTGCCGATGGCAAGGTCGACGACGTCACCCTCGCGGCCGCGTCGATTGCCGGTGTCGACGAGTTGTACGCGGTCGGCGGCGCTCAAGCCATCGCGGCAATGGCCTACGGCACGGCCTCGATCGCGCCGGTCGACGTCATCGTTGGCCCGGGAAACGTGTTCGTCGCACTCGCCAAACGAGAGGTCAGCGGCGTCGTCGGCGTTCCGTCCGCGTTCGCAGGGCCGAGCGAGATCTGTGTCGTCGCCGATGCCCAGGCGGACCCCAGGTATGTGGCCATCGACCTGATGGTGCAGGCCGAACACGGGCCCGACGGACTCTCGTGGCTCATTGCCGATGACGAGGCCGTCGTCGAAGCGGTCGAGGCAGCGATGAGCGAGCTTCTCAAGACTGCGCCGCGGCGCGAGGACATCGAATCGACCCTCGCCGAGGGCGGCCATGTCGCCATCGTGCGCGACGGAGTCCAAGCGGTCGATGTCGCCAACGCCATTGCGCCGGAGCATCTCCAGCTCATGACGGCCGACGCTGAGACGCTAGTCACCCGGGTGCGGCATGCGGGAGCGGTGTTCCTCGGGTCGATGGCACCGGCATCTCTTGGCGACTACATCGCTGGCCCGTCTCACGTGTTGCCGACGAACGGCACGGCTCGCTTCGGGGGCGCGCTCGGAGTGGCCGACTTCACCAAGGATGTGCATGTTGTCAGCGTCACCAACGAGGCGCTCGGCTGGGCTGGCCCGCACGTCGCGACGCTTGCGACGGCCGAAGGACTCGACGCACACGCCGAGTCGGTACGCCTGCGGCTCGCGGACATCGACGCAGCGCGCCGAGCCGACACCAACGAGGGGAGCCCGTCATGAGCTTTCGTCCACCGGTCCGAGATGATCTCGCCGAGCTGCCCGGCTATCACTCGCCCCAACTCGATGTCGACGTACGACTCAATACCAACGAGAGCCCCGAGCCGCCGCCGGCAGGTTTCCAACAAGCAGTCGCAGACCGGGTCGCCGCGCTCGACTGGCATCGCTACCCGGACCGGGGCGTGCGCGAGCTCCGCTCCCGATTGGCGGCCCATCACGGTGGCGATCATGCAGCGATTGGCGTGGACAATGTGTTCGTCGCCAACGGCTCGAACGAAGTCCTCCAGACGATCCTGCTGGCCTGGGGCGGTCCAGGCCGATCGATTCTGACCTTCGAACCGACCTATGCGATGCACGGCCAGATCGCCAGGGTGACGGGCACCGGTGTGATCGAGGTCGAACGCCAGCACGACTTCACCATCGACGCCGATCAAGCACTCGACACGATTGCCCGCGAGCAACCGATCGTCACGTTTCTCTGCTCGCCCAACAACCCGACCGGCATGGTCGAACCTCGCGAGCTGGTCGAGGCGGTGCTCGAGACGGTGCGACCGTTCGGGTTGCTTGTCGTCGACGAGGCCTATGCCCAGTTCAGCACGTGGTCGGCGCTCTCGATGTTCGACGAAGATGCCCCGCTGATCGTCACCCGCACGTTCTCCAAGACCTGGGCAATGGCTGCGGCTCGCCTGGGCTACCTGGTTGCGCCCGAGTGGATCAACGAACGGCTCAACACCGCGATTCTTCCGTATCACCTCGATGCTGTCTCGCAGATCGCGGGCGAGACCGCGCTCGAGTTCGAAGACGAGATGGCAGCCCGCGTGGCCCGACTCGTGGAACAACGGGGGATCATCCAAGCGCGTTTGGGTGAGCTCGGCGTCGAGTTCTGGCCATCCCAGTCCAACTTTGTGCTGTTCCGGCCCAGCACGAACTCCGGCAGCACCGACGGCAACGCGGTGTGGCAACAGCTCGTCGACCGGGGGATCCTGGTGCGCAACTGTTCGACCTGGCCTCGCCTCGACGGGTGTTTGCGGATCACGGTCGGGTCAGCCGATGAAAACGCTGCCTTCCTCGACGCGCTCGCCGCCATACTGGACTGACGTTCCGCCAACCAACGAGGCTGAGATGAGCCGCCCAACGACAAGCCGCAGCGCAGAGCGATCGCGCACGACCAAGGAAACGTCGATCGACGTTGCCGTCGACCTTGACGGAGGAGCCGTCGACTGCTCCACCGGCATTCCCTTCTTCGATCACATGCTCGACCAACTCGGCAAGCACGGCCAGTTCGGTCTCAAGGTGCATGCCCAAGGCGATCTCGAGATCGACGCGCATCACACCGTCGAAGACGTGGGCATCGCGCTCGGCGCCTGCTTCGGCGAGGCTTTGGGTGACAAGGCCGGCGTGCGTCGCTTCGCCACCGCCAGTTGTCCGCTCGACGAGGCCCTGGTCGATTGTGTCCTCGACCTGAGCGGCCGCCCCTTCTTGGTGTACGAAGTCGACCCTCCAGGCGAGAAGATCCTCGGTACGCCGCCATTCGACCCGCAGCTGATGGAAGAGTTCTGGCGGGCATTCGTCGGCGGCGCTGGCATCACCATGCACCTGGTGCTTCAGCGCGGCCGCAACACCCACCACATCATCGAGTCGCAGTTCAAGAGCGCCGCTCGAGCCCTGCGAGATGCGGTGCGGATCGAAGGGTCCGAAGTTCCTTCGACCAAGGGCGTGCTCTAGGTGGCGCCCACCGTTGCCGTGATCGACTATGGCATCGGCAATCTTCGTTCGGCGGAAAAGGCGCTGCAGCGAGTCGGCGCCGACGCGTCGCTGACGTCGTCGCCCGACGAGATCGCTACCGCCGATGCTGTCGTCTTGCCCGGCGTCGGCAACTTCGGCCGATGCATGCAAGCCTTGCACGAAGCAGACCTCGCCGACGCGGCGCTCGCTGCTGCGGCATCGAGTCGACCGTTCCTCGGGATCTGTGTGGGTATGCAGATGCTCTTCGAGGCGAGCGAAGAAAGCCCCGATCAACCAGGACTGGGCGTGCTGCCCGGGCAGGTTCGCCTGCTTCCCGACACGGTCAAGCGCCCGCAAATGCAGTGGAACCCCGTCAAGTCGCTGACCGCGCATCCGGTCGTCGATTCGATTGATGGTGAGTGGATGTACTTCGTGCACAGCTACGCAGTGCTCGACACTGCGGCAGCGATCGCGACCTGCGACTACGGCGGCCCGGTGGTGGCGGTCGCGGGCCGAGACAACGTGCTGGCGACCCAGTTCCACCCGGAGAAGTCGGGCCGACCAGGCCTGGGTCTGCTGCGTGCATTTGTCGAACACATCCCTGCGGTCACAGGAAGCCAGGCATGAAGCTCTATCCGGCCATTGACATCCGAGGCGGCAACTGTGTGCGCCTCTATCAGGGTGACTACGACCGCGAAACCGTCTACGGGGACAACCCGGCCGACCAGGCGGCCCGTTTCGTCGACGAAGGGGCCGAGTGGATCCATTGTGTCGATCTCGACGCGGCCCGCTCCGGGGACCAGCAGAACCTGCCGTCGATAGCCGCCGTCGCCGAACGGGTCGACGCGCCAATGCAGGTTGGCGGGGGAGTGCGTACCGTCGAGGCGGCCAAGCGGCTGTGGGATGCTGGCGTGACCCGGGTGGTCATCGGCACCGCCGCCATCGAGAATCCGGAGCTGGTCCGTGAACTCGCACCACTGGGTCAGGTCGCGGTTGGCCTCGATGCCTGGGGCACCGACATTGCGGTTGCCGGTTGGGAGCAGCGCACCGGAAAGGACCTGTTCGAGACCGTGGCCTCGTTCGCCGATGCTGGTGTCGCCGCGTTCGTCGTGACCGAAATAGGTCGTGACGGCACGATGGAAGGCCCCGACGTCGATGGGCTTGCTCAGGTATTGGCGACAACCCAGGTGCCCGTGATCGCCAGCGGTGGCGTGGGTGCCATCGAGCACCTTCACTCGCTGGCCGAACTCGAAGCTGACGGTCGCCGACTCGAAGGCGCGATCGTCGGTCGAGCGATCTACGAAGAAGCGTTCAGCGTTGCTCAAGCCGTCGCCGCACTCCGTGGCCCACAGGCGTCATGAAGTCGGTCCGCATCATTCCGTGCCTCGACGTTGACAAGGGCCGGGTCGTCAAGGGCGTGAACTTCGTCGACATTCGAGACGCCGGCGACCCGGTCGAGCTCGCGGCCCGTTACGACGCGCAAGGCGCTGACGAAGTCATCTTCTTGGACATCACGGCGTCGAACGAGCGCCGCAACACGACCGTCGAGATGGCGCGACGTGCCGCCGAGGAACTGTTCATCCCATTCACCGTTGGTGGTGGCGTACGCAGCGTCGAAGACGCCCGCAAGTTGCTGCGAGTTGGCGCCGACAAGGTCGGCGTGAATACCGCCGCCGTCGAGCGTCCCGCCGTGTTGGCTGAAATCGCCGCCGAGTTCGGCGACCAGTGTGTGGTGGTCGCCATCGACGCCAAGCGCGGTGACACGACCCCGAGCGGGTTCGAGGTGTATGTCCATGGAGGGCGCACACCTACCGGCATCGACGCGGTTGACTGGGCGATCCAGGCAACGACGAATGGCGCAGGCGAGGTGCTGCTCACGTCTATGGACGGCGACGGCACCCGTGCCGGCTACGACAACGAACTCACGGCGTCGATCGCGGACAATGTCGGTGTGCCCGTGATCGCTAGCGGCGGCGTTGGCACGTTGGATCATCTGGTCGACGGCGTGCTCGACGGGCATGCCGACGCGGTGCTCGCAGCGTCGATCTTCCACTTCGGCGAGCACACGGTCGGCGAGGCCAAGGCCCACATGGCCCAGGCAGGCATCACCGTTCGTCCCTAGCCCGGAGCCGCTCGGCGGAAAGAATTCCGGCGGCGAGGAACCAAAAAGCTTCCCCCGTGCGTCTAAGCGGTATGGAACAGCAACGATGGAGCGGACGTCGAAGCCCATGGATCTGGGCCGCTGCCCTGATCGTGATGGCGATGGTGCTCGCTTCGTGCGGATCGATCGGCACACCGTCGGCCTCGGACTCACCAATCGACGACGGCGCGGCGACACCTACCGCTGCCGCGGCCGAGGACAACGACTCGGTCGATACATCGGCGACCCCAACACCGGTTGAGATACCCACAAGCGCGCCTGCGGCGACGCCAACGACCGCCGCAGAAGCCACGCCGACGGCGACGCCACGGCCGATCCCGACCGCGTCGCCGACGGCGGCGCCCGCACCGACCGCGACCGCGACACCGCAGCCGAACCCGACGGCGACGCCCGCACCAGCCCCGACGGCGACGCCACAGCCGAACCCCACGGCGACGCCGACACCGACACCGTTGCCTGCGGTTCCGGTCGTGAGCTGTTCCATTTCCCCGCAGCGGCCGGTTGCGGTCAAAGAAGCGCTCGTCTTCACCGCCTCGGCGACGCCTGCGAACATCCCGATCTCGTTCGCCTTCGATCACGGTGACGGCACGCTCGATCCGGGCGCGGTGTCCAACGCCTACTACCTCGATGTCGGCCAGTACGACGTGACGTTGCGCTGGGAGACGACATCGGGTGCTTCGGGCACCGTGGCGTGCGGGACGGTGGTTGTGTTCACCAACACACCGGCGAGTTGCCGGATCGGGCTCGGTCCTGCCGATGGACTGGGTTGGTGGTGCGGCAACCTGTTCTGCCCACAAGGCGATCCGACTCCTCCGACGGTCTGTCCAACCTCGCTGCCGTACGGCTGTTACACCGGCATGGACGGCGGGATGTACTGCATCGACCCACCCGGAGGCGGTACCGCAAGAGAGTGTCTGGTCGGCCAAGGTCCGGCGGACGCCTTCGCTTGGTACTGCAACGGTCAGTTGTGCCCGCAGACTACGAGTGGCTGTCCTCCGTATCCCATCTACGGGTGCTTCCGGACCGTGAGCGGGCCCACGATCTGCATCGACCCCGCGCCGTCACCGAGCATCTCGTGCACGATTTCGAAGACCCAGGTCGTGGTCGGCGAGGTCATTGTGTTTACCGCTATCCAGGTCGGGCTGGCGATCCCGGTTTCGTTCATCTTCGATCACGGTGACGGCACGCTCGATCCGACCTCGCAATCGAACGCCTATTACGCCGCCCCGGGTAGCTATCAGGTGCGGCTGCAGTGGAGTCACGCGGGAGGAAGCGGGATCGAAGACTGCGGCACCGTCACCGTCACCTGAGTTGCAGGTGTCAGAGAAGCGCAACGTGTGGGTGCGAGCGGCGGCGACGTGACAACATCGGGGGATGTCCGACGCGCCGGTGGTGTCCATCGATCCAGCTGAGTTCTGGAACGATCCGTATCCGAGCCTGGCGGCCATGCGAGCAGAAGCACCGATCTGCTTCGTGCCCGAGCTCAATGCAACGCTGCTGACCAAGCGAGACGACATCCACATCTGCGAGAAGAACGTTGCCGTGTTCTCCTCGGATCAGCCGGGTGGGTTGATGAATGTGTTGATGGGCAAGAACATGATGCGCAGCGACGGCGACGAGCATCGCCAGGAGCGATTTGTCTACTACCCGGCGATCTCGCCCCGCGAGATCGAAGCCCGATGGTTTGGCGAGTTTGCTGCGCTCACGGACGAGGTGCTCGACGCGATCGAACCGATCGGGCACGCGGATCTCGTAACGGCATACGCGACCGCAGTGAGTGGCGAGGCCCTCAAGGTGATGACGGGGCTCACGAATATCACCTATCAAGAGATGGACGCCTGGAGCCAGGGCATGATCGACGGGATCGCCAACTATGGCGGCGATCCAGAAGTTGCCGCCCGGTGCGAGCTAGCAACCTCGTCGATCGATGCGGCGATCGACGAACGCCTACCCGAAATCACCAAGTCGCCGGACCACAGTCTGCTGTCGGTGATGTTCCACGCGGGCATGCCCGAAGAAAAGGTGCGAGCCAATATCAAGCTCACGATCTCAGGTGGCCAGAACGAGCCGCGAGATGCAATCGCTGGCGCGGCCTGGGCGCTGCTCACACATCCCGAGCAGCTGGTGTTGCTCCGCTCGGGTCAGGTGCCGTGGTTGCGTGCGTTCGAGGAGTACTGCCGCTGGATCGCGCCGATCGGCATGTCGCCTCGGCGCATCGCCACCGAGTACGCCTACGGCGGTGTGACGTTTGCTCCCGAGGAACGAGCGTTCCTGATGTTCGGCTCCGCAGGCCGAGACGAGGACCACTTCGTGCGAGGTGACGAGTTCGACATCACCCGGAACACCCGAGCGAGCTTGCATTTCGGAGCCGGACCGCACTTCTGCGCCGGCGCGGCTGCATCTCGCAGCCTGGTCGGCGACGTTGCGTTGCCCAAACTGTTCGACCGACTCGAGCACCTACGACTCGATGGCGACGTGCCCTTTGGCGGCTGGGCGTTCCGTGGTCCGCTTGCCGTGCCCGTTGTTTGGGGTTAGTTGCTTCGGCTGCCGTAGCGAAGCAGGTTGCCGTTCGGGTCAAGGTGAGCGCCTTCGAGCAAGCCGTAGTCGGTCATCTCGGGCTCGATGAATTGCCCGCCTGCGCCGCTGGTTTTCCACGATGCGTGCAGCGCGGCAGCGTCGTTCACGAACAGGTAGACGGCGCTCGTCGTCGCCAACGGGTCGAGGCCGTCGACGCGGGCGAGATGGAACGCAACGCCGTCTCGTTCCGCATAGCCGTAACCGCCGTCGTAGCTATGTGTCGAGAAGCCAAGCAGCTCATAGTGGGCGAGTGCCGCCAGAACGTCGCGACACGGCAGGATCGCGGCCATCGAGGCGAGCTCGGTGTTGTCCAGCGAGGGCGGTTCGGGCTGGGCCGGCGCTTCGACCGAGGCCGCCTCGGCCGCGTCATCGGCCACGAGGACGTGGGTGATCAAGTCGTCTTCGATCAGCATGACCAGGTGGACGGTCATGGGCATGCCGTCCATCGAGCCGTGCACCGCAGTGACGACCCGGTCGGCCGCAGTGGTCGTCTGCCAGGACTCCACGACCGCGCCGTTGCGCAACATCGACGTCATCGTCAGCACGACGGCGTCGGCATCGACGCAACTGTCCCAGGTGCAGCGCGGGTGGAGCACGGGGCGCAGCAATGCGGGATCTTGTTGATCGAAGAGCGCTTCGACGGCATCGAGAATCCGGGGGCTCGCCATCGTCGGACTTTACTATCGCCGGCCGTCGAGCCCGATCGGGAAGTGCGAGAGCGCAACGACACCGTCTTGGGTGACCTGGACCATCTGCTCCAACTTGACCCCCTCGACGCCGTTGCTTGCGCCGACATAGGACTCGACCGAAAGGATCGTGTCGGCTTCGAGTTCGCCGTCGTAGCCGGTCCAGTGCCAGTCCTGCGGATACGGGATCTTGGGATATTCGTCGCTCATGCCGACCCCGTGAAACGCACACGCGTACCGGTTCGCGATGAATTGATCGGGTTGACGAAAGGACTGTTGCGAGAGCTCGGCAAAGCTGGCCCCGACGCGAAGGAGCGACGTGTTGTGGGCTAGTTCGTCGAGCGCTCGCTGGTGCAGCTCGACCTGGGCTCGCGAAGGCGTCTCGCCGCAGATCCAGGTGCGGGAGATGTCGGCGCAGTAGCCGAAGGGGCCGATCATGTCCGTGTCGAAGGCAACGAGGTCGCCCGACGCGATGCGACGGCTCGATGCTTCTTGGTACCAAGGGTTGGTGCGCGGCCCAGAGCACAGCATGCGCCCGTCGATCCAATCTCCGTCGTGAGCAACGTTGACCTGATGGAGCAGCGCGAACAGTTGGTTTTCGCTCAGCCCGGGCTCGAGCGCGTCGAGCATGGTGGCCATGCCGTGTTCGGCGACGGCGATCGAATAGCGCATCGCTGGCAGCTCCGCGGCCAACTTGCGACTCCTCGCCAGTTCGATGGTCGGTTCCGCGTCGCACACGGCGAGGCCGCGCTCTTGCAATGCTGCGAAACCGGTCGGGGTGGTTCGTTCGATCCCGATCAGCGCGTCGCCTGGCGCCAAGCCGCTGCGGTCGAGCGCGGCGGCGACGTCGCCCACGAATCGTTGGGCAGCGGGCGCGAGATCAAGTCCAGCGTCGAACCCGGTCACCGAGTGGGCGGTCTCGCAATGGTCGATCGTGCTCAGCGAGTCGGTGTAGGCCCCGTGCAGGACCGTCGGGCCCTCGACCGGCACGAGCAGATACTGCGATGGGATGCGGCTCTGAAACGTTGCGTAACCCCGGTACCCGGTCGCATAACGGATGTTCACCGGGTTCGTGACAACGGCGAGATCGATGCCGGCTGCTTCGAGGTGAACCCGCAGGTGCGCAAGCCGCGCTTGGCAAAGCTCGGCCTCGTTGAGTTCTGGGGGCGGTAACGGGGACAAGGGAACCCCAGGTGCAGGCTGCATACGTTCGCTACCTCGACGCCAAAACTTGAACGATCGTTCAGGAGGTTACCGCAGTGCGGTGAGCGAAGTCATCGGCGAGACCCGGGACCTCGAACGATCAGCGCCAGCGCTCCTAGTACCAATGCCATGCCCACGATCTGGACCGCGTTGACGGATTCGCCGTCGAGTAGGACTGCCGCCAAGGCGACTGATACGACCGGGCTGACGAGTGTGAGCTGTGAAACCAACCCGAGCGGTACTCGTGGGTGGGCCCAGTTGAGTAACAGGTGCCCCGTCCCGGGGATCGCGACCATCAACGGAATCCACCACCATTTCCCTGGTCCGGGATCGAGTGTGCCGCTGAAGATGAACGCGATCGGCAACAGGATGGCCGCGCTGAAGATCAGCGACAGGCTTTGGTATTCGACGGCTCCCAAGTGCTCTCGAGCCCGCTTGGAAGCAACGAAGTAGAGCGTCCATGAGATCAGCGCGGCGACGCCCAGCGCATCGCCGGCTGGGCTCCACGAAGGGGAGTCGACCGAGCCGAAGACGACGAGTGCCACCCCGACGATGGCGGCCGCCGAGAGCGCCCACCCACGAGCGGTCACGACTTCGCCGAATCGGGGGGCGAACACGAGCAGCACGACGACGGGCTGCAACGCAATCAACATCGTGGCGTTCGCGACCGTCGTGAGTTGGATCGACGAGAAGAAGAAGACCAGCTGGATGCCGAAGATCAGACCGCCCGGGGCCGCGTGGCGCAGCGATGCGCGTGATGGTCGACCTCGGATCGCGAGCAGCATCAGCCCGTACACGGCAGCGGCGCCCCACGCGCGATGGAATCCGAGCACGGGCCCGTCGATTCCCGCAGCCTTGGCGACGACGCTGCCGATCCCCATCAGTGTCACCGCGGCGCCCACCGCACCGAGCCCAAGGCTGCTCGAGTCTGGCGCCGTGCTGTTCACCGACGAAGACTACGAGCCGGCCCTCGCATAAACCGCTTCCGTGCGCCAGACATCGCGGCCGCGGGGTCCTCGCGTTGACGCGAGTCGAAGCGTCGGAGCTGTCGTACCGGTTGGTCTGGCGGACCTGACCAGAACAGACGTTTACGACAGACTGGCCCAGGTGCGGTCGCGTTCGTGCTCCGACAGGTCGATGCCGGTCGGTGGCAGGGCTCCATCGACACGTAGCCAGCTCGACCCACCGCGTTCCTTAACGGCATAGAGCGCCCGGTCGCATCGGCGAAGGACATCTTCGACGGCCGAGCCCTCGCCAGCCTCAACATGACTGACGCCGACGCTCGCCCCGATCTGGACCTGGGTATCAACCAGGTGCACTGGGCGGCGAATGGCCGCAACGAGGTCGGACCAGGCTGCGTCCGCGCCGTCGACGCCGACGTCGGTTCGGAAGAGCAGAAACTCGTCGCCACCGAGTCGACCCGCCCTGAGTCCGTGTCGATCAGCGACGCGCTGGACGCGGCGGCCGACTTGTTCGAGGGTCGCATCACCGTGCTGGTGACCCCATGTGTCATTGACCGGCTTGAAGCCGTCGAGATCGACGATCGCGACCGCCAGGTCGGTGTCGGAACGAACGATGGCCCGATGCAGGTCCTCGGTAATCGCTGCTCGGCTCGCGAGACCGGTCAGCGGATCACGGGTTGCCGTGCGGTAGAGCCGTTGGAACCAGCGGTCGAGCGGCCGCAACAGGGTCGCCGCCGCGAGGGCAACCGGCACCGCGACGATCAACCATCTGGCAAGAAGGGCGAGTGCGCTCGTATCAGCTGAGACGAAATCGTCGTCGTCGGCGATCGCAACGAGCATCCACTCGTTGCTGGCACCGAAGCTGCGGGCGGCCGCCGTACGGTCGCTTCCGAGATCGAAGATCGTGGTTTCGGCCCCATCGGTCATCGGCACGTCGAGGTCGACGCCTGCTTCGGCCGGTGAGATTGCGATCAGGTTGCCGTCGTAATCAAAGAGTGCGGCCTGGCCGTTTGCGCCCGGGCGCAGCTTCGAAAGGAACTCGTCGAGCGCGCTGAGCCGAACGTCGATCCCGATGACGCCGCTGAGTGATCCGTCGACGTCGCGCATCGCGGTGCTGAACGTGATGCCCGGCTGGCCGCTGCTGGCGAAGGTGTAGGGGTCGCTCCACGCCTCGTCGACTCCGTCAGCGATTGGTTGATACCACGGCCGAGCGCGAGGGTCGTAGATGTCCTCGCCGCTCTGGGTCGAAACTTCTTGTGCGACGAATTCGAGGTCGGCGTCGAACCATCGCAGCTCGACATCTGTCCCCGTCGCCGTGGGCGTGATGGTCCGAGTTCGGAACCCGTCGCCGTCGTCGTGAGCGGCGAATTGGAAGCTGCCATCGGGACGGCCGATGAACGCACCATCGATGTCATGGTCGAGCCGCACCGCCGCCAGAAGATTTTGTAGCGAGACCGGCTCGTTTGGTTCGCCCATGCCCTCGTTGATCAGGCGTGCCGCGGCGACGGGGGACCGAAAGAACTCGTTCGATGCTTCGACCCAGCCATCGGAGGTCGCGGTGAGAAACAGATCGAGGTCGTCTCGCTGGTCCTGCGCCTCGTCGAGATCACCGAAGAGGACAACGGTGGCAACCGCGACACCGAGCAGGGCCGCTATGACCCAAAGAGCGGCGCGCGCGGCGCGTGGTGTAATCCCCGACACATGAGTCATGCTACCCACGTCGAGTGGTTGTTTGAGCACATAACGTGGCTCTGAGCACAACTTCTCAATCCGCCACGGAGTGTGTTCTAGAGCAAACGCCCAACGTCGTGGTCATGGCCTGCCCAGTAGACGCGTTCGACCATGGCGGTGAGCGCCTGTTCCAGAGCAGCATTATCTGGCTCCAAGTGGGCGAGATTGTTCCCGAACTGGCCCATCCACCACAGCAGATGCTCGTCGTAGCTGCGGCCGAACCAATCCCGGTCGACCTCGATGCCGCACGAGGCAAGCCCGGAGAGGTACCGCTCGATCAGCCACCCTTCGTGCTCACGCCGCTGGTCGATCGTCAAGCTGGTGGTGAGAAAACAGCTCAGGTCCATGGCCGGCGGCGCTCGCATCGCTGTTTGCCAGTCGATGATCATGACACCGTCGTCGCGGAACAACAGGTTGTCGAGCCGGAAGTCGGCGTGCACCAGTGTGAGCGGCTCATCGGCGGCCCCGTCGGACCAGCCGGCCAAGCGAGGGACGAAGCCAAGTGCCCAGCTCGCCGTATCGCCGGGCAGCGAGTCGCGGTACCGCTGGGTGAAGACAGGAAGATTCTGGCGCCATAGGGACGCAAGGCCGCCGACCCCGCCTCGATCGAAGCCCGGCATCCAGTCGAACTCGGTGGCGCGACCCCACCATTCGCCATGAAGCGACGCGAGCGCGTCGACCCCGGCTCGGGCCTGCTGCTCGGTCGCACCCAGCGCCGGGTCGCAAGGATCGCCGTCGATGTATTCGATCGCGAGAACGTAACGGTCTCGCTGTCGATCACTGCCGTTGAAGAAGCACCTCGGCACCTGTTCGACGTGGGGCGCCACATGTTCATAGAACGCGGCTTCGCGCTGGTAGGCGTTGAGCATCGAGCCAATGCGGCGACTGTCGGGGTTCTGCGCCGGCAATTTCAGCGCCAAACGAACTGGGCAATCGGGGCCCCGCATCGAGGACCCCTCGTACTCCAGATGCACAATCGCCAGATCACCAATCAGCCCCTTGTTGTCCGGTTGGGGCTCGATGGTCAGAGAAGCGATCGGCGCGCCGAGGTGCCCGGCCTCGGCCAATGCGTCGCTCAGCCACGACGGGGTGACTTCCGTCAACGAATCCGGAAGAGCTGGAGGCACGACCCGATGCTAGATCGGAGCCCGCAAA
>CALLPT010000330.1 GCA_938015575.1 uncultured Acidimicrobiales bacterium | reverse complement strand
GCCCGACGCCCACTCGTCACGCTCGATCAGGACAACGTCGCTCCAGCCGTGGGTCGTCAGGTGATAGAAGGTCGAGGCGCCACCGACGCCGCCTCCGATCACAACGACTCGAGCGCGCGTCGGGAAGTTCTCGTATCTCGAAGCAGCCATCGTCCAACTTTCGCCCCGCGCCGCCGTGAACACAAGACCCAATGCTGCACGCAACTCATAACCCTTGGTTATGGATCGAGGCATCATTGTCGCCTCGTTACTAGGGTCTGGACATGCGCCCTCTCGTGCAACGTATTCCTCAACTGCATCGCCTGGCGGTCTTCGACGCCGTTGCGTCAGCTGGCAACTTCACCTCGGCGGCGCACGAGCTCCAGATCAGCCAGCCCGCGGTATCTCGACACATGGCTGCGTTGGCGCAAGATCTGGACCTTCCGCTGTTCGAACGCGCCGGTCGTCAGCTCAGGCTGACGAACAAGGGCCAAGAGCTGGCCGACGCGGTCGAAACCGCCTTCTCGTTACTGGAGCACACGTTGGCCGACCTCGACGATCAGAAAGGGGCGTTCGTGTTCGCGGTCCAGCCGGCCATGGCCACCACCTGGGTCGTGCCCATGCTCGATCAGCTCGAAGACGTTGCCGACACCGAGATACGGCTTCGCATCTTCGAACGCCGTGACGAGCTCGACGGCGGCGACTGGGACGTAGCCATCGTTCCCGGCACCGGCGACTGGCCAGGATGGGACTCGACCTTGCTGTTCCGCGAAGCAGTGCGCCCGTTTGCGGCACCGAGCATGGCGGCCAAGTTGGGACTTGGCCCGACCACGCAGCCTGACGACCTAGTGCAACACACGCTGCTGCACATCGACGAGGTCGGACGCCCGAACATGACGTGGCACGATTGGTTCAGCGAAGCCGGCAGCACGGCAACGCCACGCAAACCACGGTTGATGTACAACGCCTATCCAACCGTCATCCAAGAAGCCCTCGCCGGCAACGGCATCGCGCTCGGCTGGCAACACCTGTTGAGTGATTTGGTCCAGCGAGGGCTACTCGTGCCCGTTGGCCCCGTCGTGCAGCGCACCCACGGCGGCCATCACGTCTGTTGGCGAACCACTCGCGGCGACGACCGTCACCGGTCGATCCTTGCCCATTTGCAGTCAGAGATCGTCGACGCATCAGCAGGCTTTGATCACCACTAGCGACGCGGCTGCACTCAACTTTGGGTACCAGCTGCCGTAAGGTAACCCCGTGCCTTCGACCGAAGACGGGACGCCGGTGCTGGAGCACGCGCACGACCATGATCATGCGCACGCAGACCACCTGCACGACCATGATCATGACCACCATGACCATGGGTCTGGTCGCTTCGCGTTGGGCCCGTGGAGCCTGCTGCTGCCGATCTTCGCTGCGTTGCTACTGCGCAACCGCATCGGTTGGTTCGAGGGAGAAACCGTTCGGCTGTGGTCGACACTCTTCGTCTCGGTCTGTGTTCAAGCGGTGCCGTTCCTGGTCCTTGGTGTCGTCATCAGTGGTCTGATCGCCGCCTTTGTCTCCCCCGATCTCGTCGAACGCCTCGTGCCGAAACGGCCCGTGTTTGCCGTGCCCTCGGCGGGGCTTGCCGGCATGGCGTTGCCCGGTTGCGAATGCGGGTCCGTGCCGATCGCCGGCCGCCTCGTCTCTGCTGGAACCCCGCCCGCCGCTGCCTTGACCTTTCTCCTGGCCGCTCCGGCCATCAACCCAGTGGTGCTCATCTCGACGGCCGTCGCGTTTCCGGGCGAAGGCCGGCTCGTTTTGGCCCGCTTCTTGGCATCGCTGATTGCGGCCATGGCCGTCGGGTCCTGGTGGGCGCGCCGCAACGACGAGTCGCTTCTCGCCCAGTTGCGCCACGAACACGAGCGCGAGGGATCCCGCTGGTCCGAGTTCATCGACGTCGCAGCGAGAGACCTGGTCCATGCGGGCGGCTATCTCGTGCTCGGTGCCATGGCGGCCGCGACCTTGCAGCTGATCGTGCCTCGCAGCGCGCTCGACGTTGTCGCCGACAACGAATTGCTGTCGGTGCTGATGTTCGCCGGACTCGCGATCTTGTTGTCGATCTGCTCCGAAGCCGATGCGTTCGTCGCTGCTGGGCTCCCCCAGTTCTCGCTGACGTCTCGACTCGTCTTCTTGGTCGTTGGCCCGGTCATCGACCTCAAGCTCGTCGCCATGCACGCAGGTGTCTTCGGCCGCCGCTTCGCCGCAATCTTCGCCCCGGTCACGCTACTCGTGGCCGTCATCTCCGCTGTTGTGATCGGCCAGGTGCTGTTATGAACCGACTGGGTCGCGGCGCGATCATGATGTGCCTGGGCGTCGTGCTCGGGCGCCTGCTTTGGACCGGCGGATTCGGTTGGTTCGTGCAGCAACGCATGCGCTGGCCTCTGATCCTGGCCACGGTTGTGTTGCTCATCCTCGGCGGCATCGAATGCGTCCGAGCGGTCAACGAAGAACGCGACGCACCGGACAAGGCAGCCCGCTCCGTCGCACCCAGCATTGGCTGGATGCTGATCCTTCCGCTGGTCGTCTTACTCTCGGTGGCCCCAACCGGTCTTGGTGCAGCTGCCGCAGATCGGGTCGACGCCTATGTGCCGACCGAGCAGAACAATCCGTTCGAACCGCTGCCCGAATCCGGCCTCGTCGAGATGCGGGTGTTCGACTTCCTTGACCGAGCTGTATGGGACAAGGAACGCAGCCTCGAAGGGCGCGAGGTGCGACTCGAAGGCTTGGTTGTCAACGATCCGGACATCCCCGACGGCTTTCGCCTCACCCGGTTCAGCGTCAGCTGTTGCGCAGCCGACGGCATCCCGCTCCAAGTAGCGCTTCGCGACACGGGCGCGCCGCTCAAGAACGACACGTGGGTCATCGCCGATGTCGTATGGCTACCGCCTGCGGTGCCCTACACCGAGACCGAAGGCGAGTGGGTCATCGAGGCCGAAGTGCGGGCGCTGCAAATCGCGCCTGCCGGCGTGCCCAACGATCCGTACGAGTCGCCGTACTAGTAGTCCGCCTTTGCTCGCGGGCTCGCAACCGCTTGGTTCAACCCCCAGAGCATGCGGTCCTGGCAAAGATCAGGGCCTTACGAACGAACCGGCTCAGCGTGGCTGGCCGGCCGGGAACTGCATCGGCATGATGCGAGGTCCGCGGACCTGTCCGCCCGCCCACTTCATCGCCTCGCCCTCGCGAAGCGTGAACTCGGGAATGCGTTCCAGCCAGACCCGGACCGCGGTCGTCATCTCGAGACGAGCCAGGTTTGAGCCTGCACAGCGATGGATCCCGGAACCAAAGGCGATGTGGCGGTTCTTCGCTCGATCGATGATGAACTCATCGGGCTGTTCGAACTGCTCAGGGTCGTGGCATGCAGCCGGGAAGTTCATCAGGATCTTGTCGCCGGACTTGATGTGCACGTCGTTGTACTCGACATTGGTTTCGGCGATGCGGGCCATGGTTACGGGCGCATAGAACCGAAGGAACTCTTCGATGGCGATCGGCAACAGCTCGGGTTCATCGAGCAGGCGTTGCAGGTCGTCGTGATTGTTTGCCAGATGCCACAGCGCCGACCCAATCGAGCTCCACGTGGTGTCGATCCCGGCAACGATCAAAAGGTTGGTGATACCGACCACAACCTGCGGAGTGATCTTGGCCTCGGGGTCGTCGAGCTCCATGAACAGCAGCTCGGTCAACAGGTCCTCTTGGGGATCTGTCTGACGCTTCTCGACCTCGCCGGTGATGAACTCGATGAGGGCGTCACGGGCCTTCATGCGACGCACGGGATCCGACAGCCCTTCGCCGAGCAGATCATTGACCCAGATCACGAACTGATCCGCCATGCCCGGATCCACGCCAATCATGTGCGCGATCACCCGAGGCGGGATCTGCTGGGAGTAGTCCACCGCCCCGTCGCACTGACCGGACTCGATGAACCCGTCGATGAGCGAGTGGCAGAGTTCTTCGGTATACGACTCGTATTGGGCAACCGCTCGGGGCGCGAACGCCGGCAAGAGCATGCGGCGGGTCCATCCATGCAGCGGAGGATCGGCGGTGATCGGTGCGGCCGAAATCATCTGCTCGTAGCGAGAGAGCTCCGGGGCGTTGGGAGCGGGCGGCATGACCAGCGGCTGACGCGAGCTCAGCGTGTCGGTCATCTTGGCGAGTTCACGCAGGTCGTCGAAGCGGGTGGGGTTCCAGCTCCCGCCGAGGCGATCCGTGTGGGCGATCGGGCACTTGCCGCGCATCTCAGCCCAAATGGGGACGGGGTTGTCCACATAGTCCTGGTCGCGGATGTCGTAGTCGGTCGTCCAGTCCTCGACCGGGCCGCCCGGCGCCCAGATCTCTGGATCCGTCGCGAGCTTCATCTTTGTGTCCATGTCGACGGTCTCGGACCGGTCGCTGGTGTCCGTCATGGAAGCCTCCCCCTTGCGACGCGGCCCCCATGCCGCGTCGACGAAGTGGCTCCACGGTAGTGCCTTGCCCACCGCTCGCCGTACACGCCGCCGGGGCGTCTAGGCCTTCTTCACCTTGTCCGCCGTGATCAGCACCGTGCGGCCGTTCACCTTGCCTTGAATGGGATGATCGCCGGGCACCAGGCGGATCGATTTGACCTTGGTGCCGACCTTGATGCCGCCGGCCTTGCCATTGAGCTTGAGGTCCTTGATGACGAGCACATCGTCGCCTTCGGCAAGCAGCTTTCCGTTGACGTCATGGACCTCGCCGATCCCATCTTCGGGTGCAGCCGCCCACGCATGGCCGCACGTGTCGCATTCGTAGCCGTCGGGCCCAATGAGTGGATCCGGCATCGTGCAGATCGGGCAGCGCGGCTCTTCGGTCATTGGGATGTGTGTATCGGTATTTGCTGTGCGATCGTTGCGCGATGAGTACCGCCGCCCTTGCCATCGACCTCGATCGTCAAACCGTCGGGGTCAGCGACGACCGGCTCGCCAAGCTGAGGCGCTTCAACGTCGGCATGGGGGTGCTGCACCTGATTTCTGGTGTGCTCATGGTCGTACTCGGCAATGACTTCAAGCTCGACATCAGCACCTTTGCCTTGGATGGACCGCCGGGCACACCGCTGGCTGACGGGTCCATCAACCAGGTCTGGGGGCTGCCGCTGGCGTGGTTCACCGCCGCGTTCCTGTTCTTGTCAGCGTTCTTCCACTTCTTGATCGCGTCACCGATCGCCTTTGGTGCCTACGGAAGCGAGCTTCGCCGCAACCGCAATCGGTTCCGCTGGGTCGAGTACTCGATCTCGTCGACGCTGATGATCGTGCTGATCTCGCTCGTCACGGGCATCACTGACCTGGCGGCACTGATCTGCATCGCGTTCGTCAATGTGTCGATGATCTTGTTCGGCTGGCTGATGGAGATGGCCAACAACTTCGACCGCGGCACCTGGTGGACACCGTTCTGGTTCGGGTGCGTGGCCGGTATCGGACCGTGGATCGCGATCGCGACCTACATCATCGTGAACGTGACCCGAGACGGCGGCCAGGGCCCGCCCGGATTCGTATACGGCATCATCTTCACGATCTTTTTCTTCTTCAATACCTTCGCCATCAACCAGTGGCTCCAGTACCGAAAGGCCGGCCGGTGGGCCGACTACCTGCACGGCGAAACCGTCTACATCGTGTTGAGCTTGGTTGCGAAGAGCGCTCTCGCGTGGCAGATCTTCGCCAACACGCTCATCGAGTAGGCGCAGTCAGCGCGTCGGCGGGACGATTTCGCCGGCAATTGCGGCATTGATCGAGGTTTGGCCGAAATGCAGGCCGCACTCAAACGTGCCGAAGACGAAGTGGTCGTTCGCGCCGCTGCTCAACCCCTTTTGGATGCCTTCGCCAATGGTGAAGTCCTCGTCGAATACGACCCGCACGACATCGTGGTTGGCCTGCCAGTAGCGCTCGCCCTTGTTGGTTTGCGACGCGTCGGGCACGAGCATCGTGCAGTGGAAGGCACAGGTGCCAGGACCGGTCGGGATGATCGTGTGGATGTACACGTGGTCGGTCATCGCCTGTACGAAGTTCGCCGGGAAGAGGTAGTTCTGGGTCATGAAGTACGGGCGGTACTCCCAGTCCTCTTCGGACTGGTCGCGCAGCTTGGTGACATGCGGTAGCGGTACCGAGTGGCGCACGTGGGGCCCGTAGTTGTCCCAGACACTCTGGTTGTCGAGATAGTTCGAACAGGCGGTGTCTCGGTGCGCGGAACAGAAGTGGTACGACTCGTGGAAGCCTTCGAGGGCGAGCCGCCAGCTCATGTCTTTGTAGAGGGCCCACTTCTTGAAGATGACCAGGTTGCCCAGGTCGAGTCCCTCGAGCTGCTCGGCCATCGGAGCAAGCCAGGCGTCGATGTCGATCTCGCGCTCTTGGGGCGAGGGTACGACCCAGACCAGGCCGAAGCGCTCATAGGCAGGCAGCTCGACCAGCCCGTGGTCTTCGCGATCAATGCCGTCGAAACCGACCGGCTGGGGCATGCCGCGGAGCTTGCCGTCGAGGTCGTAGTTCCATGCGTGGTACGGGCAGGTGAAGCGCCGCGCATTGCCGCAAGGTTCGCCTTGGAGCCGGGCACCCCGATGGCGACAAACGTTCAGGAACGCCTTGATGTCACCGCTGTCGGTGCGGGTGACCAGGATCGGCACGCCAGTGTCGTCGTGGGTGACGAAGTCGCCCGGCTCGGCCAGCTCACTCCGGTGCGCGACCACGAGCGGGAAGTTCCGAAAGAGCACATCGACCTCTTGGCGCAGCTGCTCGGGATCGGTGTAGTGGTTGATCGGGTTGTCCATGACGGCGGGCAGCATGTCCGTGGTGCCATTGGCCTCGTGATCGAGGATGCGCCGGATGATCTCGCGTTCTTCGGACGTCGTGGCCATGGAACAACCGTACTGGTGGCTCGGGTTGCCAACCTGATCGCCGAGAAACCTAGGTTGGCTCCATGACAACTAGCCGCGTGCGGGTCGGTATCGGGCTCTCCCCCGACCTGCTTCGACTCGAGCGGTCTCGACTGCTCACACTGATCGCACAGATCAATGCGAGCAACATCGACCATGTCGCGGTGACCGACCATGTGAGCTTCCGAGGCGGCCGGGGCCAGGACGGGCTAGCCGCACTCCACTATCTGGCCGGACTCGGGGTCGAACGCGAGCTGCATACCGGCGTGCTCCTGCTGCCGTTGCGCCATCCGACCGTCGTGGCCCGACAACTGCTCGATCTTGCCGACATCCACCCGCCCGGCGTCGTCGCCGGGGTCGGTCTCGGCGGCGAGGACCCAGACGAGTACTCGATGGTCGGCATGGACCGCACCGAGCGCGGGGCTCGCATGTCCGAAGCCGTTCCGCTGCTTACGGGTCTGCTGGCCGCGGCGGCGCCGGTCGAGGCGAACGGACACTATCCAGCGGCTGGGCCGGGTCTTCGGCGGGGCGAGGGTCGCTCGATCCCGGTGCTGGTGGGTGGCCGGGTCGACGCTTCTTATGAGCGCGCCGCCGACGCCGACGGTTGGATCTCGGTGTTCTCGTCGCCGTCACGGTTCCAGCGCGGTGCGGAGCGAGTCCGCGAGCTTTCACCCCACGCGACGCTCGGCTACCAGGCCTGGATCGGGGTGGGGCCGACCGCCCGTGTCGATGCCGACGCGCAGATTCGGCGCTTCTATGGCATTGATCCAGCGCACTTCGAGCGCTACGTGCCTATCGGCGACGCGACCGCGCAACACGAACACTTCGCCCCGTATGTCGAAGCTGGTGCGACGGTTCTGAACCTGTTTCCGGCGGGAGATCCCGCGACCGGTATCGAGACGGTCTCGACGCTGGCAGACACGCTCAACCGCTAGTTGGTCACGGGTCGGCCGCTGTTCCAGACGACTCGATACGAGCCGCGTCTTGGCACGGGGCCGAAGGCGCGTGAGTCCACTGTCGACATCGATTTGTTGTCCGATGCCACGACCATCCGGTCACCGTCGATGGCCTCGACCCGTTTGACGAGCCAGAAGTTCGGTCGCTCGGGATGTTCGAAGACCCGCAACTCACCGCGTCGCACCGGTAGCCAGGCAACGCCGATGAGCCCCTCGTTTGCCGACAGGGTGGGCTCCATGGAACGGTCAGCCACGACGAACCTTCGGATTGGCCGAGTTATCGAGCTCAAGGTGCGTCCCTGCACTGCGCCGGAGTGTACGGTTGCGGCGAACCCCCTCGATACTCAGGAGTGAAACCCATGCTCGAACGGCTGTTCTCGGGAGCAACCACGGCCCACGCCCACTGCGACCTCTACTGCGGCGTCTACGACCCAGCACAGGCCAAGATCGAGGCCCTGTCGTGCGTGAAGACGATCGCCAAGTACCACGACTCCGACGATGACCACTTCAAGGCTCGCTGCGTGCTCGTCAAGGAGCAGCGTGCCGAAGAAGTCAAGCATCACCTGATGGTGCTGTGGGCCGACTTCTTCGCTCCCGCACACTTCGAGGCATACCCGAACCTGCACCAGCTGTTCTGGGACGCCGTCCACCAGGCGGGCGAGGTCAAGAAGTCGCTTGAGCCGGCCGTTGCCGACCAGCTCGTTGCCTACATCGACGAGATTGCCGAGATCTTCTGGGCGACCGACAAGGGCAAGCAGATGGGCGTCTACGCTCCCTGATTCCGTGGCCTCTCCCCGAGGCCAACGTTGATCTTTGAGACATCCCGGGGCGCTTTGCCCCGGGATGTTGCGCGTCTCGGCCTCGCCCATTGGTATCCAAACAGATACCATGGACGCATGGATGTCGCTAGGCTGCTCCGAACAGCGCGCTCTTCCGCCGGCTTGACACTGCGTGAGCTCGGCGAGCGGGCGGGGACCTCGCACTCAACACTCGCGGCCTATGAGTCAGGTTCGAAGACACCCAATGTCAGCACCCTGCAACGAGTGTTGAGCGCGGCCGGCTTTTCGGCCGACCTCGAATTGCACCAGCGCCACCGAGGTGACGCCGACCTCCCCCGTGGCGAAGAACTCGTGGCCGTGTTGGAACTGGCCGAGGCGTTCCCGGCTCGGCACGGCGACCGCCTCGAAGCACCGGTGTTCGGGCGTTGAACCTCGTCGAACGCATCGTCGAACTCCATCGAGCGTTTCGCGATGCTGACGTGCCGCACGCGTTCGGTGGAGCGTTGGCGCTGGCCTGGTGCACCGAACGGGCCCGAGCCACGATCGACATCGACGTCAACGTTTTCGTCGGCGCCGACGAAGCCCAGCGGGTTTACGACGCGCTCCCCCGCGGCGTCGTCGTGAATGACGACGACCGCGCTGCGATCGAGCGAGACGGCCAGACAAGACTGTGGTGGGATCAAACCCCCGTTGACATCTTCTTCAACACGACGCCTTTCCACGCGGGCGCGGCGAACCGAGCACGTGTCGAAGACTTCGCCGGCGAACAGGTGCCCTTCCTTGCCTGTCGCGACCTGGCGGTGTTCAAGACCTTCTTCAATCGAACCAAGGACTGGGCCGATCTCGAAGAGATGCACGCCGCCGGGTCGCTCGATGCCGAGGCCGTGCTCGGGGTGCTTGCGCTGTATCTTGGCGGCGACGACGAACGCATCGGCCGGTTGCGGACGCTTGTTACGCCCCTGTCGGGGTGACAAGCTGAACCTATGACTGACTCGGTTGCCATCCTCGGCGGATACCAGAGCGACTTCGCCACCAACCTCGACAAGTCGGGTGGGTCGGTCGAAACGCTGGTGCACGACGTGATCCAAGCGACGGTCGCCGATGCCGCTATCGACCTGACCGATATCGAGACGATCCATGTCGGCAACGCGTTCGGCCAGCTCTACACCGGACAGGGCCACCTGGGCGCCATGCCAGCGACCGTGCTCCCGGAACTGTGGGGCGTGCCAGCGATGCGTCACGAGGCCGCCTGCGCGTCATCTTCGATGGCAACCCTGGCAGCTATGGCCGAGATCGAGAGCGGTCGCTACGACTGCGTGCTGGTGCTGGGTGTCGAGCAGGAGAAGACCATGCCGGGCGGCCAGGCAGCGGCCGTCCAAGAAGCCGCCGCATGGGTCGGGCCCGACACCGAAGGCGCAACCTATATCTGGCCGGAGACGTTCGACGCGTTGGCCAGCGAATACGAGCGTCGCTACGGCCTCGATGAGCGGCACCTGCGGGCGATCGGCGAGCTCAACCTCCGCAATGCCAAGGCGAACCCAAATGCCCAGACGCGGGCGTGGGCACTTTCGGCCGACACCTGCAGCGATGACGACGAGGTCAACCCGGTCGTCACCGGCCGATTGCGCCGCAACGACATCACGCAGATCACCGACGGCGCCGTTGGGTTGATCCTGGTCTCGCAACGCTGGCTCGCCGAGCGCGGACGCAGCGCTCGCTCGGTGATTGCCGGCTGGGGGCACCGAACCGTCGGTCTCGGCCTACAGCAAAAGCTCACCCGCAACAGCGACTCACACCTCGTGATGCCCCACGTCAACGACGCGATAACCGATGCCTTCGCCCGAGCGGGCCTAGGCGGGGTCGATGAGCTCGACGCCATCGAAACCCACGACTGCATGACGCCTTCGGAGTACATGGCGATCGATCACTTCGGGATCACCGCGCCGGGCGAGAGCTGGAAGGCCATCGAAGACGGCACGCTCGAACGCGACGGACGCATGCCCATGAATCCGAGCGGAGGCCTGATCGGTGGCGGCCACCCGGTCGGGGCAACGGGTGCCCGCATGCTTCTCGACGCGACCAAGCAGGTCTCGAACACCGCCGGCGACTACCAGGTCGATGGCGCCGAACGAGTGGCCACGCTCAACATCGGGGGCAGCACCGCAACAACCGCCTGTTTCGTGGTCGAGGCCGTCTGATGCACGTCACGAGAACCGACGCGCAGTGGCAACTGCTCAACGAGGTCGACGTCGACGTTCCCATCGTCATGCTGAACCTGATTCGCTTTCGCGACACTGCGCTCGACGGGTATGGGTGCGATGGCATGTCGGGCGAAGAGGCCTACGCCGAATACGGTCGCCGCTTGCGAGCGCTCGCCGCGGACTTCCCTGGCAACCCGTTCTGGGTTGGCGACGCGGGAAGGGTCTATATCGGTCCCGAAGACGAGTCGTGGGATCTGGTGTTGTGTGTCGGCTATGAGTCCGTCTCGGTTTTTCGGGACATGCTCGCTTCCGAGGCCTATCAGGAAGCGGCAACTGCCCGGACCGCGGCAGTTGCCGACTCGCGATTGGTCCTGATGCACGAGAGCACGAGCGTCGGCCAGGCCATGGTCGAATGGACGGCGGCTGATAACGACGACGGACCGATCGTCATGTTGAATCTGATTCGGTACCAGGACATGGCATTGGCGGGCCATACCTGCGACGGCATGACGGGCGAGGCCGCGTACGGCGAATACGTGCGCCGCCTGCAGGCAATGAACAGCCATGACTTTCCCGGCAATGTGATCTGGGACGGCGTGGGTGGCCCAACGATCATCGGCCCTGCCGAGGAACACTGGGACCGGATCCTGCTGATCGCGTATCCGTCGCTCGATGACTTCCGCCGTATGGCCAACTCAGAGATCTATCAAACCGCGGGTCCGGCCCGCACTGCGGCCGTGCTCGACTCCAGGCTCATGCTTATGCGTCAGAGGTTCCCTCGCTAATCCGGCGACGGATCTGCTCGGCCACCGATTCGTCGGTGGCGAACAGCACGCCTCGATGGTGCATGAACGTTGAGTCAGCGCGGTTGAGGTCGAGCGGATCACCGTGGCTGTCCGTCGCGACGGCACCGACCTCGGCAAACACACATGCCGTTGCGGCGAAGTCCCACAGGCTGCCTCCGCCGCTGGCCTTCGGGGCTTTGAAGTAGCACGCGGGCGGGTTGTCGAGTACGCCGAGCGCATTCGTGACCGCCGCCTTGGTGTGCACGCGAGCACCGGCCAAACCGAGCTCGCCGGCGATGCCGTTCAGCACGCTGATCATCACGGCGTAGTTGTCATCGTCGACCGCGCTGCGGTCGGTGAAGACGGTGAGTACCTGCTGCCCATCGCCGGGACCGGGCCCTTCATCGCGGTGCCAGGGTCGCCGATCGCGAAACGCACCGGCCCCGCTGATCGCGTGTACGAGCGAAGCCGCTACCACGTCATACAGCACCCCGATGAGCGGTACGCCGTCACGACCGACCAGGGCGATGGAGACCGCATAACCGGGCTTGCCCTCGATGAACGGCAGCGTGCCGTCGAGGGGGTCAATGCACCAGAAGTGGTCCGCGTGCAGCCGGGCGCGGTCATCGTCGCGCTCCTCGGACAGCAACGCGAGCTCGAAGCTCGCAAGTGTGGGCGCCAGGTGCCCGAGGATGATGGCCTCGCTTCGTCGGTCGATCTCGGTGACGACCTGCGACGCCAAGCTCCCGGCTTCGGCCTTGTGTTCGACAGCGACGGGTCTCGACTCGGCAACCATCTGGCCGGCCTCGGTCGCGGCGACGATCGCAACCTCGGCGAGCTCCTCCAGGTCGTCGCTCGATAGCTTCATTCCGGCGGCCCGGCGAGCGATGCAAGCACCTCGGTGGCCAGGCGCTCGCTGTAGCCATGCAGCTTCCAGTGGCCCGGGCTCCATCCCTGGAGGAAGCGGTAGAAGTCCGTCCACGCCACCGGGTAAAGCGCACGCCAGTCCGCTTCGAGCGCTTCGAGATCGACGTCGATCTCGCGTTGGCTGATCGCAGCGGCGAGCAGGGCAAAGTACCGGTCGAGCAGGGCGGGCGCTCGCCGCTCGCTGTCGTGCTCGTCGAGGCAGCTGCTGATCAGGTAGGCGACATCTTTCATGCCGCAGCCGCCGCCGACGTATTGGAAGTCGACGGCTGCCGCCCGCGTGCCATCGGGGCTAAAGCAGAAGTTGGCCACCTTTGCATCGCCATGCACGAATGTCTGGAACGGGCTTGCGCTCAAGCGTCGGTCGATCAGCGCCGCCGCATGTTTCAGCGGTCCGTCGTCAAGTGCCGCGAGCTCGTCGGGACGGGTCGCAAGATGCCAGTAGGTTCCCGTCTCCCAGAGCCCCGCAGGCGCCACGCCCAAGAACGTCGCATGGAAGCTGGCCAGCCACGACAAGCACGCGTCGAGTTCGGCGGCGGTCAGGTCTTGGCGACGGCCGGGAAACCCCGACGCGTCGAGGTCTTCCATCACGATGAACACCTCGTCGTCGGTGCTCTTGAGCGCCAGTCGTCGAGGCACTCGGCAGGCGGCGGAGCACGCTTCGCCATAGCGCTCGTACCAGGTTGTCTCGACCTCGTAGGACCGTAGCTTCCGCTGATGCGA
>CALLPT010000329.1 GCA_938015575.1 uncultured Acidimicrobiales bacterium | reverse complement strand
GAACTTCGACCAGTGGTTCTGGGCTGGCATTGCCTCGGGCTCGTATCTGCCCTCGACTGCGTTTCCGGTTGGGCATACGGCGAGCGGCCTGCCGGTCGGGCTTCAGGCGCTCGCGCCGTTCGGCCACGACTTGCGCGCCATTGCGTTCGCCGGCGCAGCCGAACAGGAACTCGGCGGTTTCATTGCCCCGGAACTAGCGACACACCTGTCGAGCTGACACGGGAATCGAGCGTTCGCCGCTCGATTCCCGTGCCGAACCGGTTGAGCAGGAGCCTCAGCCGGGCCGCGCGGGCTTGGGTAGTCGGCGGTCAGCGATCCTGCCGGTTCCGGCGGTGGAGGACCTGGCTAGGTGGCTGCTCGCGCCGTGTCGAGCCAGTTGTCCACCAAGGTTCGGTTTTCGCTGATCCACTGGGCCGCAATTGCTTCGACGTCGGCCTGCGCTCCGTCGCTGTTGCTGAGTGCCACACCGGCGATTGCCAGGTCGATCAGGGGCGGAGCGAACTCGTTGAACAGGGCCTCGGCCGCCGGGTTGTCCTCGAGCCATGCGGTGTTCGCGGTGATCTCGATGTCTGCGGCGAGCCAACCAAGCTGGCAACCGTCGGGGCCTTGCAAGCAAGTGTCTTCTCCCAGGCCGCCGTAGCCAAGGAGCCCGTCTCGAATCTGCGCGTACTCCTCGCCGCCCTCTTTGCCGAGTGGGTTCGAGTCGTCGAGAACTGACGCGTCCTCGACGGATAGCCACATCGTGACTTCGCCGGGGACGGCCTGGGCCAGATAGCTGGTCGGCGTCCACGTGTACATGATTGCCGGCTCACCGGCGAGGGCCAGGTCGAGGAACTCGGCGAACATGGCGTCGTAGCCCGCCTGGGTCTGCTCCATGTTTTCCCAGCCGGCGAAGATGATCTGGCTTTCCATGATGTCGTCGCAGGTCCAGTCTTCGGGGCAGCCGTAGAACTCGCCCTTGCCGTTGCCGTCACTGTCGAGCGCACGCCACAGCGCCTCGTTGTCGTTGATCTGGTCCATCGTGGTGATCCCGGCCTCGTCAGCCCACGCCTTGGTGATGAGCATGCCCTGCAAGCCGCCGCCGGGCATGAGAGAGCCTTCGACGCGGGTCAGGTGATCACCAATCGAGGTCCCATCGGTGCGTTCGCCCTCCCACCAGGAGAGGTGGCCGGGGTACCAACTGTTTGCCCAGAAGTCGATGTCGCCTTCGGCCATCGTCTGATAGGCGAGGTCGGGGGCGAACTCGAAGTCGTCGGGGCTCGAAATGTCGTAGCCGAGTTCCTCCATCAAGTCGTGCAAGATCTGGGCCTGCACGTAGCCCGAAGACCAGTTGCCGCGTCCGAGATTTGCTGACTTGCCCGCGCCGGGCATGGCTAGGTTCTCGTCGTTCGAGTCAGGGGCCGCCTGTTCATCTGGGGTGTCAGCGGCTGCCGCGGGAGCATCGACGGTCGCCGTAGTCGTATCGCTTCCGCAGCCGGCAAACATGAGTGCGACAAGAGCAACAAACGCGCACATGCGGCGCACGATCTGGGTCGACATGGGTCCCCTCCTGGTGTTGTCGATGGCCGTGAGACCACAGGGCCGCAATCCACTCTGCAGAACGGAACTTCAGCGCACCAGTGGCTTTGTGGCTATCGTCACATGACTGAGGGTTATGTGACATGACATGAAGTTATGGGCCCATTCCGTCGGCAGGGGTGTCGTCGGCCGGGGTCGAGGGGGAACCGATGAGACCACTGTTAAGGCAGGTGCCACAACTGCAGCGACTCGCCGTCTTCGAGGCGGTCGCCCGACTCGGCACGTTCACTGCGGCTGGAACCGAACTTGGCATCTCTCAACCCGCGTGCTCCAAACAGGTCGCCCGGCTGGAGGATCAGCTGCACCTTGTTTTGTTCGACAGGTCGCAAGGGCGGCCCCGGCTCACCGCCGACGGTGAGCGTCTTCACGCCTCGATCAGTGGCTCCTTCGCCGATCTCGAAGTCACGTTGAGCGAGCTTCGCTCCGGTCTCGACGTGCTAACGATTGCGGTCCAACCGGCGGTTGCGGCCAATTGGATCGCACCGCACTTGGACGATATTCGTGCGCTGATCGCCCCGTCTCGGCTGCATGTGCGGATCTTCGAACACGCGGCTGAGCTCGAAACGATGGCGCACGACGTAAGCATTCGGTTCGGCGACGGCAACGTGTCGCACATGCGGTCCGAAAAACTGCTCTCCGAAGTCGCGGTTCCCGCAGCGTCGCCCGAGTACGCGCTGCGCCACGGTCTCGATGAGGAGACGGAGCCCTCGAGACTGTTGGAGTGCGAGCTGCTCGAGTTTGACAGCACCGGGCACGACTGGGCGACGTGGTCTCGTTGGTTCGAAGCTCATGGCCTCGTCTGGGATCGGCCGGAGCATCAGATCGTCTATCGCGGGCACGCCAGCGTGATCGCTCAGGCAATCATGAGCCGAGGCTTGATCTTGACCTGGAGTGCGATTCGCCAGGACATGTTCCGGATGGGGACGCTCGTCGAATGTGGCCCGACAATGGTGGTGCCGGATTTGGGGCACCACTTGGTCTGGCCGGCGGCGCTTGGTCGCGACCGCGGATTTCGTCGACTGCGAGGATGGTTGCTCGACAACCGCCCCTCGCAGTCGACGCAGGCCACTGCCTAGGACCGGGTTGCGCGACGGACGTCGACGCGAAGCCGATCGAGGCGTGCCCGGCTCTGGCTCAACATCGCGATCGGTGCGCCCGTGCGACGCAGGTGCTGGTGGCGCTCGAACGCTTCGAGCAAGTGGTCGAGGGTGGGGTTGGGGGTGTGCATCTCAGCGCTCCTTAGGTGGGTCGTAGAGACATATTCACCTGTCATTTGGTGCGTTTGGCACCGAATCTCTGGGTAGAGATGTATTGCTACAGTGGGTTCCACTGTGATTGACCATATTGACAACGAAATCATCCGAGCACTCCAGCGAAACGCTCGCCTGAGCAATGTCGAGCTTGGGCGCGCCGTCGGCCTGAGCCCGAACGCCGCGGGCGTGCGCCTCCAACGCCTTGTCGAACGCGGCGTGATCAGCGGCTTCCATGCGGCCGTCGACCACGGGGCGCTCGGTCGCCCGATCGAGGCCTCGATCGACATTTGGTTGGGCGAGGATCGTGACCGCGAGGCCATGATGCATGTCGTCGCCGACGATGATCGCATCACCGAGTGCTTCCATCTCACGGGCCCAGTCGACTTCCGACTGCGTGCTCGGGTCGCCTCGACCGACGACCTGAACTCGTTACTGGTCCGGTTGCGGACCGAAGGCGGTACGCGCCAGACCGACAG
>CALLPT010000328.1 GCA_938015575.1 uncultured Acidimicrobiales bacterium | reverse complement strand
GAGCGCAGCGACGCCGGTGGGGACCGCAGAGGATTCACCGAACGCAGCGTTTCGAGCGCAGCGACGCCGGTGGGGACCGCAGAGGATTCACCGAACGCAGCGTTTCGAGCGCAGCCACGCCGGTGGGGACCGCAGAGGATTCACCGAACGCAGCGTTTCGAGCGCAGCGACGCCGGTGGGGACCGCAGAGGATTCACCGAACGCAGCGTTTCGAGCGCAGCGAGAAACGCGTACTACCCGACTACCCGAGGGCCTGGTCGAGGTCCCAGATCAGGTCGTCGACGTCTTCGAGCCAAACCGAGAGTCGGATCATGTCCTGGCCAATTCCGGCGGCGTCGAGCTCGTCGTCGGTCATCTGCTGATGGGTCGTCGATGCGGGATGGATCACCAACGTCTTTGCGTCGCCGACATTGGCAAGGTGGCTGACGAGCTCGAGTTTCTCGATGAACCGTTCGCCTGCGCTGCGCCCGCCTTTGACTCCAAAGGTGAAAATCGCGCCGGCGCCGCGCGGCAGATACTTGGCGGCGAGATCGCGATAGGGCGAGTGGTCCAGGTCGGCGTGGGCGACCCAGCCGACTCGTGGGTCGTCGTCGAGCCACCGGGCGATCGCCTGCGCGTTGGTGACGTGGGCGTCCATCCGCAGCGGGAGGGTCTCGAGCCCCTGCAGGAGCATGAACGAGTTGAACGGCGAAATCGACGCACCGACATCGCGCAGCTGCTCCGAGCGCAGTGCGGTGCAGAACGCGTATTCGCCGAAGTTGCCGTGCCACTGCAGGCCGTTGTAGGTCGGAATCGCTTCGGTCATCCGGGGGAAGCGGCCCGAGCTCCAATCGAAACGTCCAGCTTCGACGATGACACCGCCAATGCTGGTGCCATGGCCGCCGATGAACTTGGTAGCCGAGTGGATGACGATGTCGGCGCCCCAATCGAGCGGACGACACAGCCAAGGTGTGGCGAAGGTTGCGTCGACCACCAGCGGCAGATCGTGGGCGTGAGCGACGTCGGCAAGGGCTTCGAGATCGGCAACGGCGCCGGTCGGGTTGCCGATGATTTCGGTGTGGATCGCCTTGGTCTCGGGACGGATCGCCGCGGCGAAGGCTTGCGGGTCGTCGTTGGGGACGAACGTCGTGTCGATACCGAGTCGACCGAGCGTTGTCGCATACAGGGCGTAGGTGCCGCCGTAGACGCTGGCAGCCGAGACCAGATGGTCGCCCGACCCGGCGACCGTCGTCATGGTCAAGAAGGCGGCAGCCTGGCCACTGGCCGTTGCGACGGCGCCGATGCCGTTCTCGAGGCTCGCCATGCGTTCCTCGAATGCCGAGGTCGTCGGGTTCGAAATCCGGGAGTAGATCGTTCCGTACTTCTGCAACGCAAAGAGGTCGGCCGCGTCGGCGGTGTCCTCGAAGACGAAGCTCGTCGACTGGTAGATGGGGACCGCTCGGGCGCCCGTCGTCGGGTCCGGTCGACCGCCCGCGTGGAGGCTCCGAGTTCGAAAACCGAACTCTCGCGTCGCGAACTCGTCATCGGCCACGTTGCCTCCTTGGCTCAGCGCTGCAGCAGTGGTTCGAGAAACTCTGCCACACCGTCTTCGTCGACCGACCCTGTCACAACATCGGCTTGGGCCAGCGCCACATCGGCCGAATTCGCCATCGCCACACCAGTGCCGGCCCACGCCAGCATCTCGAGGTCGTTGGTGCCATCACCGAACGCGATCGTGTCGGCTGCGGTCACACCGAGATGCGCGGTGAGTGCCTCGAGTCCGACGGCCTTGTTGTCGCCGGCCGGGATGACCTCGACGATCGGAAGGATCACGCCGTGGAACACTTCGGTCGACTGGTCGAGGTCCGAGGCGAGCACGCGGGCGAGGCCAGGAAGGTCGTGGTCGAAGTCGTCGTGGAAGAACACCAACCGCGCGATGTCCGGGCATGGCGTTCCGAGGGCCGCCAACGCATCATCGACCGGCACGACGTCGGCACGGCGAGGCACGCGACGCTCGAAGCCGTACTCCTCGATGGTGCGTTCGCCGATGTCGATGGCGGTGCCGACACCGGGAAGTTTCCCCCGCATCGACGAAACGATCCGCTCGGTCGTGGCGCCGGCGATGGTGGAGAGCCGGATCGTCTCGCCGGTCGCGACATCGACGACAACGCCGCCGTTTCCACAAACCGCGAAGTCGACGGGGCCGACCATCGCCATGGTTTCTTCGAGCGATGCGAGCGGGCGTCCGGTGGCGATCGAAACCGCGACGCCGGCATTGCGGAGCTCGGCGATCACCGCCCTCGTGCGGTGCGAACAGGCACCGTCGTAGCTGACAAGAGTGCCGTCGACGTCGAAGGCCACGAGTTTTGGGAGCGCCACTCGGTCAATCCTACGGCGCATGCGGGCCCGTCTCGGGCGGCGAAACCCGGCGACCGGTGAGCGTGAGTGCAGCCTGAGCAGAAGCCGGATGATTGAATAGCGCCATGCGCTACCTGGGTTTCATTCACGACGGTGTTCCGACGATCGGCGTCGTCGTCGACGGGCAGGTTCATCCGCTTTGTTCGATCGACGCGTTCTACGACGAGCCGGCGCGCTGGATTGCATCGTCTCTCCCGGCCACCGCGGTGGCGCTCGAAGGCCTCGATCTGGTGCCGCCAGTACCGACGACCGCAAAGGTCCTGTGCCTCGGACTCAACTACGCCGCTCACATCGAAGAGACCAAGAGCGAGCGGCCGCCGGCACCGAACATCTTCGCCAAGTGGTACGCGTCGCTGAGCAACGACGGTGACAGCGTGGCGGTCCCGACCGGCGACGACCGCTTCGACTGGGAGTGCGAGATGGCCGTCATCATCGGCGCCAACTTGACCGACACGGCTGAGTCAGACGCCATGGCCGGCGTGCTGGGGTACACCTGCTTCAACGACATCAGCTCCCGCGGGTACCAGCGGCGCACGCATCAATGGGCAATCGGCAAGAACGCCGACGGTTCTGCGCCCATCGGGCCGGTCGTCGTGACCGCCGACGAGTTCGGCGACCCGTATGGCAAGCGAATCATGACCCGTGTGAACGGCGAGACGCGCCAAGACAGCACGACCGACCACATGATCTTCAAAATCGCCGAGACGATCGAATACATCACCGCGGGCACCTCGCTTCGTCCCGGCGACGTGATCGCCACCGGCACGCCGAGCGGCGTCGGTGATCGCATGGACCCGCCCACCTATCTCACCGCAGGCGATGTCTGCGAGGTCGAGATCGAAGACATTGGCGTGCTGACGACGAACATCGTCGCTCGCTGAGAACGAAAGGAACCCCGTGCGCAGCTGGCAGATCAACGAACTTGGTGACCCTTGGGAGCTCCTGGAGCTCCGCGAGGTTGACGCGCCCGAACCTGGTCCCGGCCAGGTCGCCATCGACATCGAGTCCATCGGCGTTGCGTTCCCCAACGTGCTCCAGGCCCAAGGCAAATACCAGGTGAAGATCGAACCACCGTTTTCACCCGCGACCGAGATCGCCGGCACCGTTGCCGCAGTTGGCGCCGGTGTCGACGACTTCGCCGTCGGTGACCGCGTGATGACGATGGATGGCGCCACGATTTCCGAGCGCACGGTCTCGAACGCCGGCCGCGTTTTTCGGATCCCCGGCTCCTTGACGCCATCGCAGTCGACGGCGCTCCTGGTCAACTACACGACGACCTATTTCGCTCTGCACGACCGCGCCCAGCTCCAGGCCGGCGAAACGGTGCTCATCACCGCCGCAGCCGGCGGTGTCGGCACGGCGGCGATCGATCTGGCCAAAGCGGCGGGCGCCACGGTGATCGCCGTGGCGGGTGGCCCCGAGAAAATCGCGCTCTGCCGAGAGCTCGGCGCCGACATCGCGATCGACTATCGGGCGACCCCCGACTTTGTCGACGAGGTCCGAGAGGCCTCGGGTGGCGGGGTCGACGTCTGCTACGAGGTCGTCGGCGGCGACACGTTTCATCACGCCCGCCGATGCATGGGCTGGGACGGCCGCCTGCTCATCATCGGGTTCGCCGGCGGAACGATCCCCGATTCACCGATGAATCACGCGCTGCTCAAGAACTATTCGATCGTCGGCGTGCACTGGGGAGCTTCCATCGGGCGTGACCCGTCCTCGCTGGTACGCCAACAACAGGCACTCGCCGCGCTTGCGGAGGCGGGCCAGATCTCTCCCCACGTGCACACGCCGTATCGGTTCGAGGACGCCCGCCAGGCCTTCCACGACCTGGCCCATCGCAAAACGACCGGCAAGGTCGCCCTCGAACTCGGCTGATCCGTCCCGACAGCGGGCGGGTTCACCACTCCTGACGGAGGTGGTCCCGGATCGTGGTGCCGGCGTATTCGATCCGGACCCGACCCCGCCGCTGGAGCTCGGGAATGACCTGGTCCACAAAGTCCTCGATGGAGCCGGGGCAATGGACCGGTGACAGCATGAAACCGTCGCCGCCCGCTTCGTCGACGAAGGCCTCGAGCTGATCGGCGACCGAAATCGCCGTGCCGACAATCTGTGGCAGTCCGACGCTTTGGCCGTGCTTCTGCGCGACCTCGGCGACGGTCATCGAAGAACCATCGGGATTGAGATACCGGGTGCGCATGCGTTGCAGTTCGGGTTCGGTTCGATCGGCCATTGGTTCATCGGGATCGAGGACGGCCAGGTCGAAGTCGAGGTGCGCCGACAGGATCGCCAAGCCGGCTTCGAGTGGCACGAGCTCGTTGTGTTCGTGCTGCAGCTCGATCGCGTGGTCCTCGGACTCACCGATGATCGGCTGGGCCCCGAACAGCAGCTTGACGTGATCGGGGTTACGACCGGCGTCATCGGCGCGGGATCGAATGTCATCGCGCAACTCGCGAGCGTCGACCGGTCGTGGCTGGATCGCGAAGATGGCATCGGCATAGCGAGCGGCAAAGGCACGGCCTTTGGGTGACGTGCCCGCCTGCAAGATCGCTGGTCCGCCCATTGGCGACCGGGTGACGTTGAGCGGCCCTCGCGACGAGAAGAATCGCCCCTCGTAATCGATGCGTCGCACCTTGTCGCTGTCCACGAATTGTGGAGCGGCGCGGTCAGCGACGACGGCGTCGTCGTCCCAACTCGACCACAGCTGCTGGCACACCTCGATGAACTCGTGCGCTCGGTCATAGCGAAGGTCGTTGTCCTCTCGCACCTCGCCGTAGTTGGCCGCTTGGTTGTGATTGAGCGAGGTGACCACGTTCCAGCCGACTCGGCCGCGAGTCAGATGATCGAGGGTGGCGAACAAGCGCGCGACATAGAACGGGTGGTGATGGCTGGTCGAGAACGTCGATGCGAGCCCGACACGTTTCGTTGTTGCCGCCATGAACGACAGCAGCGGGATCGGGTCGTGCTCGGGCGCTTGCACGGCGTAGCGAAGTGCCGGGTCGAGGCTGCCGGTAAAGGTGTCACTGATGTAGTTCAGATCCGCGAAGAACACCATGTCGAAGAGCCCGCGCTCGCAGGTGCGGGCGACGTGCTCGTACAGCTCCGGGCGAAACCAGTCGTCGCCATGCGCGGTGGTCTTCGGGTGGCGCCACATGGCATGGCTATGCCAGGTGGGTCCGTGGATCATGAACTGTGCAAGATGCATCCGGGTCCGCTCAGCCATCGTTGCGACCCTATTCGCCTAGGCCCGCCGCGCCGGCAATGACAGCGGCGGCCAGCGACATCGTCGTGCTACGGTCGCGGCGCACCGAAGCGGCGGCTGGTGCGACCGGCGGAGACAACCATGGCGGGCGGCTCCTCGGTGGCTTCATCTGCCGTTCTGGGCTGCAGACCCAAAGACCATGTGACTTCTTGACAGATTGGCGGACCATGACACTGCGTCGACTCACCTGTGCCGGATATCGAAGGCTCGCACTCGCGATCGTGCTCGCACTCTTCGCGTCGGCGTGTGGAGGCGCCACGACGGGCGAAGCCGTCGTCGACCTCACCGAACCAGGCGCGCTCGGCACCGATGCATCTGAGGACAACGAGCCCGAGGCAGACAGCGATGCCGCGACCGATGAAGCCTCGGTTGCTTCCCGCGACGACGTCGACGAAACCGAACCGGAACCGACCGCAACACCGGCCCCCGAACCAACGGCCACCCCCGAACCAACCGCGACACCCGAGCCGGCGCCGGTCTTTTGGGTTGACGTCTTGGGCGCTGGCGATTGTTACAACCCGAGCGAGCTGGATCAGGGCCAAGTGCCAACGGCGGTCGACTGCAACGAACTCCACGAAGAAGAAGTGTTCGCCGTGGGATCGATCGATCAGGGACCTGACGCTCCCTTCCCCGGAGACGACGAGCTGTTCGATCTGGCCGACCGCACACTCTGCGATGCAGAGACCACCTCGTTCGGCGGCGCGACGTGGGATGTCTTGCCGTTCCCGACCTTTGTCATTTACCCGAACGAGCAGGAATGGGCAGCGGGCGATCGCGGCATTCTCTGCACCGCCGGCCCGCGCGAAGGATCGAGCCTCAAGATCGGTAGCGCCGCCGGGGGGAGCATCGACACCGAGGACCGTCTGCTGCTGCGGACCTCGGCCAGCCATCCGGATCTCGGCGAGTTCGAAGACTTCGTGATCATGCGCGAACTCGAATCGATCGACTTTGCGACCTCGCTGACCGATCTGAACTACGACATCCCGCTTCGGCGTCCGTCGATGCTGGCCGGCGGGTTCATGTTCAATGCCGATGTGGTCGGCGACAGCGAGCCTGGCAACGAGCTCTGGACCTATCAGTGGGAAGGCGGCGAGCCCAGCACCATCGAGCTGCCTGTTCCCGACTTCGAATATGCCAGCACGACCACGCTTGGAACGTCGTTTGTGTTCGCCGCCCGCGAAGACGACCAGGCAGACTGGAACCTGTTCGCACTCACCCAGGGCGAAGAACTCGCGATCCTCGGCAGCGACGACACCGACGAGCAGTTTCCGGTCTTCACACCCGACGCGACGCGGGTCGTCTTCCAACGCGATCGAGACCTGTGGATCACCGACATCGACGGCGAGAACCAGATCCAACTGACCGACACCCAAGCAAACGAATGGGAAAGCGCGATCTCACCCGATGGGCAGTTCATCGCGTTCGCAACCGACCGCGACGGCAACGACGAGATCTATCTCATGCCAATCGACGGCGGCGAAGCGATCAACCTGACGAACAGTCCGGCCGACGAATCCTGGCCGACCTGGAGCACAGACGGCTCGATCATGTACTTCGGCACGGACCGGCTCGCGCCAGAAGACGACCGCAACGTCGTCATGATGATGCGCCCTGACGGCACCGACCAGTCTTGGTTCTCAACCTTCACCGCGAACCAGGCGCTCGTCGTTGACCCTGGCGACGCCGAGCTGGCTGCGGCCAACTATCCGACGCTCGACGAGCGAGTGAACTTCGACCTCATCGAGGGCGAGGCCGGCACGTTGGTCGAATGGACCCACACCACCGAACGACTGCGAGCATCGATCCCTGCTGGGTGGCGCATTACCGAGA
>CALLPT010000327.1 GCA_938015575.1 uncultured Acidimicrobiales bacterium | reverse complement strand
GTCGATCGCGCCATTCTTCGCCTTGCCGTGTGGGAACTCGTCCACCGACCCGACGTGCCGACCGCGGTCGTGCTCAACGAGGCGGTAGAGCTGGCCAAGGACTACTCGACCGAACGCTCCCCCGCCTTTATCAACGGCGTGCTCGACGCGGTCGCCGCGAACGTACGCGACTGACGACCTTGCACCTGTCGCTACCAGAGCCACCATTGGCCTGGGAAACAGGTTCGCTTCGCCCCTGGACGCCGGACGACGCACCCGTCCTCACCGCCGCCTGGCGTGACCGCGAGATCGCACGCTGGAATCCAGTTCCCGCCGAGCCCACGCTCGAACTGGCAGCACGCTGGATCGCCGGCTGCGACCAGCGCCTCGTCGATGGCCGGTCGCTCGATCTGTGCATCGTCGACGCAACGAACGCCACCATCGTCGGCGAGGTCGGCCTGTCGGGCTTCGACTGGGACCGCGGCGCCGCAATGATTGGCTACTGGCTACTCCCTGCCGGACGAGGCCGCGGCCTTGCCACCCACGCGACCGCCGCCTTGGCCGAATGGGCGACGGACAAGCTCGGTCTTCACCTGGTCGTTGCCCGATGCGCGTCGACCAATCTTGCGTCCCAAGCCGTGACGCAACGCGCTGGATTCAGTCACGCACACAGCGACGGCGCCGGCAACGAGCTCTGGGTTCACCGAGGCGCGCCGCAGCTCTGATACCCGACCCCAACGGTGACGTCGGTCGAACTACCGTCGGGGCCAGCAATCCCAAAAGGAGCCACCGATGCGATCTCTGCCCCTTGCTCTCGTGCTCGTTCTCGCTTTGCTCGCTTCGGCGTGTGGCGACGGCCAGGGCGACTCGGTCGCGAGTGCGCTGCTCGACGACCCGAACCGCCCGACCTCGTTCGAAGACCTCGAGTTCGAGTCGCCGATCGCCGAACTGCTCGGCTTCGACTTCGGCGACAACGAGAACATGGAACAGGAATTCGCCAACATGCAACGCGAGGCCGAAGAGGTCATCGCCACCTGCATGCTCGACCAGGGCTTTCAGTACACACCCCAGATCATCGACCAAGGATTCTTCGTCGGCGGCCCATTCGGCGGCGGTGACGGTCTCGCCTACTACAGCGACGAATGGGTCGCGAAGTACGGCTTCGGGGTAAGCACACAGCGCTTCCCCCAGAGCGAGGTTGGCTCCGATCTGGTGGGATTCGACGATTCGGCCATGCCCGACTTCGAAGAGCCACCCGAGGACCCCAACCGGACCTATCTGGACACGCTCACCCCCGGCGAGCGCGAGGCCTACGAAGAAGCGCTGTGGGGCACGCCCCCCGACTTCAGCTCCATGGACGAAGAAGAGATGTCGACCTCGTTCTTCGAACCCGAAGGCTGCCAGGGCGAAGCATTCGAGCAGGTGTACAACGAAGGGCCCGGCGGTGGAATGGAATTCTTCGAGGCCTTCGGTGACGAGCTCGAAGCGATGGAAGAACGAGCCGAAGCCGACCCGCGAGTCATCGAGTACCGCGCCGACGTCGCTGCGTGTGTCTCCGAAAAGGGTTTCGTCTGGGAAGGCGACCAGGACCCGTGGGAGTACTTCCAACCACGGCTCGATGACATCGGCAGCCAGGGCTTCATGGGTGACCCATTCGAGGGGAGCGGACTCAATCCCGAAGAGATGTCCGACCGAGAACTCGACGAGTTCTTTGCCGACCTCAACAAGCTTTCTGACGAGGACAGGTCCAAGCTCGCCGCTCTCCAAGCAGAGGAGATCGAGCTCGCTCAGGTTGTGGTCGGCTGCGGTGGCGGTGAGCTCAACGAGCAGTACTTCCTGAGCGAGATTCGCCTGGAGTACGAGAACGAGTTCATGGCCCAGAACGCCGACGCCCTGGCCGAGTTCGCGGAGTAGAAATCAGCGACTCGCCACGGGGATCTCGGGATCCTTGGGGAAGCTCGTCAGCCGCTGTGGCCCCGTGGGCGTGGCGACGCACGTGTCTTCGATACGCACGCCCGCAACACCACGCAGGTAAACGCCCGGTTCGACGGTTGCAACGGTGCCGGCTTCGTACACATCGTCGGGGCCGGCTGTCGCCGCAACCCGCGGCAGCTCGTGAATGTCCAGACCAACACCGTGTCCGGTGCCATGGGTGAAACTGTCGGCCCACCCGGCGTTCGCAATCACTTGACGAGCGGCCCGATCGACGGCATTCGTTTCTGCCCCGACGACCATTGCGTCGACGCCCGCCTGCTGCGCGGCGATCACGGTCTCATACTGTCGGACCTGCTCGTTGGTCATGGGACCGACTGCGAAGGTGCGAGTCATGTCGCTGCGGTAGCCGTCGACTCGGCCGCCGACATCGATGATGACCAGGTCGCCGGTTTCGATCACTCGGTCGACGGGCGCATGATGCGGGATCGCGCCGTTGGGTCCGGACGCGACGATGGTGTCGAAGCCAAGGTCGGTCTCGAGCGCGTGCGCCGCAGCCCCGTTGGCCCGAATCTGGGTTTCCAGCGCGGATGCGAACTGGCGCTCGGTCGGGCGCTCGCGCAACATCGGCGCCACACGTGCCAGCGCGGTGTCGACCAGGTCGGCGGCCGCCCGAATACGAGCGATCTCGGCCTCGTCCTTCACCGAGCGCACCCGGTCGAGCACCTCGGTCGTCGCAAGAATCTCATGGTCCGGCAACCACTGCGTCGCGATGGTGCGCTGCTGCGCCCAGGTCACGTACTCGGCTTCGAGCGCCACCGAGACCGACCCCTGGAGCTGCTCGGCGATGCGGGCGCCCAAGTCGGCACGCGCAATCACGATCTCGGCTGACGAGCCAGCCAAGGCGAGTTCCACGGGCGCTCGATCCGCGTAACGGCTGTCGGTGTAGAGGACGATCTCGTCGTCGAGTACCAGCACCGTCGCGTTCGAGCCAGCGAAGCCGGTGAGCCAACGGATGTTGCTCATGCCCGTGACGAGGAACGCGTCGGCTCGGATGCTTTGTGTTGCCGCGTGGGCTCGAGCTTCGCGACGGGCGACATCGACCGTCGGCAGCGCGTGCGACATCAGCGCATCGCCTCGAACGCGTCTCGCAGCACGGTCGGGTCGGGGTTCACGACGGTTTCGACACCGTTGGGACCGTCGAGCACCATCGTCACGCCGTCGAGGGCCTTCTTGTCTCGACTGAACAGGGCCAACACCTCGTCGGCATCAGCGGGAACGTGGTCGACCAAGCCGTACTCCGCGACGACGCGTCGATGCTCGGCCAAGTGGGCATCGTCGATGCGCCCGAGACGGTGGGCGACCTCGCCCGCGTAGATCACACCGACGGCGACCGCTTCGCCATGACGCAGATCGAAGCCTCCCTGAATCTCGAGCGCGTGGGCAAGCGTGTGCCCGTAGTTCAGAATCGCGCGGCGTCCGCCCTCGCGCTCGTCAGCGGCTACCACGTCGGCCTTGATCCGCACACAGGCCGCCACTCGTTCCGGAGGCTCCTCGGCGTCGAGGCGACCGCCACCCAGGAAGTGGTACTTGGCCAGCTCGCCAAGGCCGCTGCGGTACTCCCGCTCGGGGAGCGTCGCCAGCGTGGCCGTGTCACAGATGACGCCGGCGGGCTGCCAGAACGCGCCGACCAAGTTCTTCCCCTCGGGAAGATTCACGCCAGTCTTGCCGCCAATGGCGGCATCGATCTGGCCAAGGAGCGTGGTCGAGACGTAGACGGCGTCGATCCCGCGGTGATACACCGACGCTGCGAACCCCGCCACATCGGTAACGAGCCCACCGCCAACGCCAACGACGACGTCGTTGCGGGTCATGCCCCACTCAGCAAAGCCCCGACACAATGTCTCGATGGTCGCGAGAGACTTGTGGGCTTCGCCTTCGCCGATCGTGAAGACCCGTTGTTCTATCCCGGTCTCGACACTCAGCGGAATCGAGTCCTGGGTGACGATGGCCGCCCGCTTGGCCTTTGCCGGAATCAGCGTGCCGAGTTCGTGGACAGCACCATCGCCGACAATGACGTCATAGCTTCGGCCGTCGGCCAGCGGTACGGGAACGATGATCACAGCTTCGATGGTACGGGGTTGCGGGTGTCAGAGAACCGCAACGGTCACAGTGCCTCGGCGACCGCGGATTGCATGGCCTCGATCGGCGCGTCGATGCCGGTCCAATGTTCAAAGGCGACGGCGGCTTGGAAGACGAGCATCGCGAGCCCGTTCTGGTGGCGAAGCCCTCGATCTGCGGCCGCCCGCAGCAACGGTGTCTGTGCCGGGTGATAGATCAAATCGCTCACGACCGCGTCGTCTCGAAGCAGGTCGACATCGAATGGCACCGCGGTTTCGTGACCAGCACCGGCCATCCCGAGCGGCGTGCTGTTGATTACGAGATCCGCATCGACCAGATCGGTGGTTGACCCAACGCGGCCGCGCTCGGCTGCATGCGCGGCCGCCTCGCCAGCCCTCTCAAGGTTGCGGTTCACCACCACGACTTCGGCTGCGCCGGCCTCGACAAGCGCGCGCACGACCGCCCGAGCCGCTCCCCCGGCACCGACCATGACACAGCGCAGCCCGGCCGCGTCGACGTCGAGTTCCGACGCGAGGCCCCGCACGAAACCAGCGCCATCGGTGCTGTCGGCGGCAATCGAATCGCCTTGCCAGTAGACGCAATTGCCCGACTGCAGCGCTTCGGCGGTCGGTGACACGACATCGCATGCCGCCAAGACGTCAGTCTTGTGCGGCATGGTGACCGACATGCCGAGCCAGTCGAAGCGACGCATCGCATCGACTGCGCTGGCGGCGTCTCCCGGTGCGACCGGTGTGGCGGTGTAGATCGCGTCGAAACCCGTGGCGCCAAACGCAGCGTTGTGAATCGCGGGCGAAAAGGAATGCCGCACTGGCGATCCGATGACGGTCGCCAGGCGGGTGTGGCCGGTGATCATCTAGAAGACGCCGTTGGCCCGAGCCTCGGCTGCTGCCCGTTCGAACTCGCCGAAGTCGTCGGTGAAGAAGTGACGGCCGTCGGTGTCCACGAGCACGTACCACTTCCACGGTCCAGGCTCGGGGTTGAGCGCCGCATTGATCGACGCCCGACCCGGCGACGAGATCGGGGTCGGCGGCAGGCCCGGCACGACACGGCTGTTGTACGGGTCGGTCGTGTCGTCGAGCTGGCTCTGGAACAGCTCCGGGTCATACCATTCGAACTCGGTGCTGGGGTTCGCACAGATCGGGTCCTCGGCGCAGCGCTTGAGGTGCACCCCATAGATCGTGGTGGCGTCGATGCCAAGGGCCTCACCATCGATCAGACGGTTGTAGATCACACGAGCGATCTTGGCCCGGTCCTCGTCGAGCCGAGCTTCTTCTTCGATCATCGATGCCACGATGAGCAACTCATAGGGCGAAAGCTGTCGGCCGTTGTCGAGCGTGAGCCCCTGGTCGGCCCCCAGCTCGATGACGACCTGGTCCATCTGGTTGACGAGACGCTGCACCATCGCTCGCTCGTTCGAGGCCTCGTCTTCGCCGATCTGATAGGTCGCCGGGAACATCAGGCCTTCGAGGCTGTCAATGTTGCGGGGTTGGAACCGGCTCCGAATCTCACCGCCATTGATCGCCTGGTTCAGTTCGTTCGCATCGAGCAGCTCGAGATTGTCGAGCATGACGTTGCGCATATCGCCGGTCCAGAGACCTTCGGGAAGGGTGAGCCGCTTGAAGACCGGCGGAAGCGGTCCAGCATCGAGTACATCGACCGCTTGCTCAAGCGAGCTGTTCGTACGAAACAGATAGTCACCGGCGCGGAAGTCGCCGACATCGTTGTAACGAATCCAGTATTGGGCGACCGTCGAATTCGGAATGACGCCCGCTTCGGCCAAGATCCGCATCACGTCACTGTCGCTGGCCCCCGAAGGGATCTCGACAACCAGGGCATCGCCCTGGGGTCCGGCGGGGTCAAGCTGGGCATCGAGCCAGCCAGTCGCCCGGTTGAACAGAAACGCGCCGCCCAAAAGCACCAACACGACGATGATGCCAATGCGCACGAAGAAGTTCGCGCGACGCGGGAGACGCTCCCATTCTTCGGGGTCGTAGTACGGGTCGATGTACTCGGGCGACATCGGGTCGAGCGTGGGGTCGTACGCCTGGCCGGCGCCAACTGCGGTCCCGGCGACCATCGGATCGAGTGGGCCGTTCGGGTCTCGGGTGGTGAGATCAGTCATTCAGCAACAGGTTCGTCGTTCGAGCGCTCATTGGCCTGGCGATCGAGCCACGCTTGCAGCAGGATCGAGGCGGCAATCTTGTCGACGACCTTGCGTTGACTCCGGCTGTCGAGGCCGGCGTCGGACATGATGCGTTCGGCAGAGATTGTGGTCAGGCGCTCATCGTAGGTCTCGACAGGTACCCGAAGGGCGGCACCCAGGGCCTCGGCCTCGCGGCGAGCCTTGCGGGCCGCCGGCCCCTTCGACCCGTCGAGCGACAGCGGCATGCCGACGACGACGGTCGTTGCTTCCCATTCATCGACCAGATCGGCGATGTCTCGGTGCAGGCGCCCGGATCGCAGAATCACCGTCAGCGGGCTCGCGATCGTCCGATCGGGATTGCTCAACGCAATCCCGATCCGCTTGTCACCGAGATCAACCCCAATGACACGACCCGTGAGGGGCATGTCAGCTGGACGCGGCCTGGGCGGAGGCAGCTTCGCGGGCGGTGGCGAGGGCTTGGTCGAGGCCGTCGGGGTCCTTGCCGCCAGCGACCGCGAGGTCTTGGCCCTTGCCGCCGCCTCCCTTGATGAGCTTGGCCGCGTCGCCAATCAGGTCACCCGCGTGGAACGCACCATCTTTGCGGGTAGCGGCGACGAGCGCGACACCACCCGCATCAGGAGCTGACCCGAGCACCACAGCTTCGACGCCGTCGATGTCCCGGATAGCGACAGCCAGATCGCGCACGCCGTCGCGATCAAGTCCTTCGACCCGTTCGACCACGACACCGTCGACCGCCTTGGCGGCAAGCGTCGATGCTTGTCCGACCGCGAGCTGGCGGCGGAGATCGCTGATCTCGCTGCGCAGCGACTTGATCTCTGCGGTGCGCTTGCGGGCGCCGTCGACGACTTCGCCGACCGGAACACCGAGCTCCGAAGCCGCGCCAGCGAGGGCGACGTTGACCGACCGCAGCTCATCGAGCGGGCCGGTACCGGTGACCGCTTCGACACGACGAATATTCGAGCCGATCGAACTCTCGCTCAGGATCTTGAGCGGACCAATATCGCCAAGACGACCCACGTGGGTGCCGCCGCACAGCTCGACGCTGTTCGGACCAGCCGTGAGCACGCGCACGGTGTCGCCGTACTTGTCGCCGAAGAAGGCAATGGCGCCCTTTGCCGTCGCTTCGGCCATCGGCATCTCTTCGTGCACCGTGTCGGGATTGGCGAGAATCTCCGCCGCAACGATGTCTTCGATCTCGGCCATCTGTTCGGCCGTCATCGACTCGTAGTGGCTGAAGTCGAACCGCAGGCGATCGGGCCCAACCCACGAGCCCTGCTGCTTGACGTGATCGCCGAGCACCTCGCGCAGGGCGTGATGCAGCAGGTGCGTGCCGGTGTGATTGCGCATGATGGCCCGACGTCGCTCGACGTCGATCGACGCGGTGACCGTGTCGCCGACGTTGAGCACCGCTGCGGCGCCATCGGCGTGATGCAGGTGGAGACCAGGCACGGCGTAGGTCGTATCCGTGACCTGCACGCTGCCGCCCGGTCCCGTGATCGTGCCAGTGTCGCCGATCTGGCCACCGGACTCGGAGTAGAACGGCGTGCGATCAAGCACGACGCCCGCCTCGCTCACGGCCAAGACCGTTGCCGTCGACTCGTACTCGTCACGGCCGAGGAACTCGGTGGCACCGTTCGCGTCGACCAGGGCGACGAAATCGCTGACATCGGCACCGGCCCCGCTCTTGGACGCGTGATCGGCGCGGCCGCGCTCGCGCTGGGCTTCCATTTCGGCATCGAAGCCGTCGATGTCGACCTCGACATCGCGTTCCGCTGCGATCTCGGCCGTGACCTCGAGCGGGAAGCCATAGGTGTCGTGGAGCGTGAACGCGGTGGTGCCGGCGAGCTTCTCGCCGCTACCCAAGTCATCGATCGCGCTATCAAGCATGACCGAACCCGACTTGAGCGTCTGGCGAAAGCTTTCTTCTTCGCGCTCGACCACACCACGCACAAAGTCGTGGCTTTCGACGATCTCGGGATAATCCTCGCCCATCGTGGCGACGACTTCGTCGATCATGAGCGGCGTGATCAGGTCGTTGGCGCCGAGCAGATACGCGTGGCGAATCGCCCGTCGCATGATGCGACGAAGCACATAGCCCCGCTCTTCGTTGCTCGGGAAGACCCCATCGCTGATGAGAAACGCCATCGCCCGGCTGTGCTCGGCCAGGATCCGCACCGACACGTCGCGATTCTCGTCTTTGCCATACACATGACCGGACAGATCACAGGCCCGGTCGACCAGGCGCTTCATCTCGTCGATCTCGAACACCGAGTCGACGCCCTGCAGCAGGGTCAGGATGCGCTCGAGGCCCGCGCCCGTGTCGATCGACGGTGCCGGGAGCAAGAGCTTCTCGCCGCTCTCCTGGGAGTCGTACTGCATGAAGACGAGGTTCCAGAACTCAAGGAACCGTTCCTCGCCGCCATGTGCGGGACCGCCGTCTTCGCCAAAGGCGGGGCCCTTGTCGATGAACAGCTCGCTGCATGGACCGTTCGGGCCGGTATCGGCCATCTTCCAATAGTTGTCTTCGTCCAGCCGCTGGATGCGCTCGGGGCGCACCCCGACCTTGTCGCGCCAGATCTCTTCGGCCTCGTCGTCGCTCAAGTGCACGGTGACCCAAAGATCCTCGGGATCCAGACCGAGCACCTCGGTCGTGAACTCCCAAGCGAACGGGATCGCGTCTTCCTTGAAATAGTCCCCGAAGCTGAAGTTGCCCATCATCTCGAAGAACGTCAGGTGCCGCTTGGTGCGCCCGATCTCGTCGAGGTCGTTGTGCTTGCCGCCGGCACGTGCACACTTCTGCACCGTGACCGCCCGGTTGTAGGGCGGCGTTTCCTCGCCGACGAAGTAGGGCTTGAACGGCACCATGCCGGCGACCGTGAACATCACGGTCGGGTCGTGCGGAATCAGGCTCGCGCTCGCGACCGCCTCGTGTTCCTTGTCGACGAAGAAATCCCTGAATGCTTTGCGGAGTTGGCGAGCTTCCATAAGGGCCGAAGTCTACGGCCCTGGCCAGTCGCACCACGAGTGATATCGACGTCGGGTGGTTCGCCGCCACCGAAGGCGGCCGTTCCGTCCATCGCGCCGTACCAAATGGTCCACCCGGCGCCGGGCTGGCTTCGGCGCCTGCCACACTTGGCCCGTGCCGTCCGCAGACCCCGATGAGAACCCGACCCCTGGCGTCGAGCAGTTCCGGATTGCGTCGTGGAACGTGCACATGGGCCTCCATAACGACGGTGGTCGCAACGACCTCGTGACCGAGTGCAAGCGACTCGAGGCCGACGTGTTGATCTTGCAAGAGGCCTGGTGGTACGGGGAGGACAACAGCGATCTGGCGGAGACCGTTGCAGCCGCGCTCGGCGGTGACCTCCATCGCTACACCTCGCCCACCCCGATGCGCCGCTACCCCGCGCAGTGGACCGTCGCCATCATCAGCACCTTGCCCGCCCGACGAATCGACGACGTCGAGATCCCTTCGATGTTCGGACGCGAGCGTCGCATGCCTCGCATCCAGCTCACCCAGCATGACGTCGTGATTGCTGGTGCGCACCTCGACGGTATTCACGCGGTGCGCACGCGACCCGATCTGTGGTTGAAGCAGCGCCGAGCGTTTCGCAAACACGCCAGCGAGAACGACATCATTGCCGGCGATCTCAACATGTGGAGCCCGATCGTGAACCGTGATGCCCGGCCCCTGCGCAACGCCATCACGGGAGCCACCTGGCCCGCCCAGCGACCGCACAGCCAGATCGATCACATCTTGGTCAGTGACCGGCTTGACGTCATCGACAGCAACGTTGCCGACAACTGCGGTAGTGACCACCTCGCCGTCAGCGCCACACTCCGTCTCCGCTCCTAGGCGTTGACCGTCGCGTTTGACTTGGCCTAGCGTCTCCTCATGGAGACCTGCCGTCTCACCAGCTACCCCGATCTGGAATGGGCACTCCAGCGGGTGCGCGACGGCCACACCGTGCTGGTCATGGTGCCGAGGCCCCGCGCCGCGCTTCGCGACACAATTCGTCACCTCGACAAGATGCATCAGTACATGGCCGAAGCCCGCCACGAAGCACGCGTGAGCGGCATCCGCCACGCCCGAGTCCGCCGGTACCGGCCACGCCGCTACGTCTCGCAGTTCACGCTGTCGCCTTTCGCCCCCTGAAACTGGGGATCAGGTTCCCGTCCACTCCGGCGGTCGCTTCTCGGCGAACGACGCCAAACCTTCTTTGGCATCGTTCGTCCGGCCACCGACCAGACGCATCGTCTCGCCGAAGCGCACCGCCTCGGTCCATCCCATCGTCGAGGTCCGGATGCCGACCTCTTTCACGATGCGCGTGGCCAGTGGTGCTGACTTCACCAACCGCGCCGCGAGATCGTGTGCTTCGTCCATGAGTGAGTCGTGTTCGACGACCTTCCACACGAGGCCCATCTCCTTGGCCCGCTCGGCGTCGACCGGCTCGCCAATGAGCAACAACTCCATAGCGTTGGCCCACCCCAGCCGTTGCGGCATACGGATCGACCCGACGATGGTCGGGATGCCGATTCGCACCTCGGGATACGAAAAGGTTGCCTGGTCGCTTGCGATCACGAAATCGGCAAAGCTCACGCCCGTCAGGCCGTAGCCCACGCACGCTCCGTTCACGGCAGCGATGACTGGCTTGAACAACTCGAGACCGCTCTCGAACGAGTTGACCGTCGGCTTCTCCCAGTACGTGCCTGCGAATGTGCCGGTCGCGCCCCTGCCGTCCTTGAGATCGGCTCCGCCGCAGAAGGCATCACCCGCTCCGGTCATGATCGCGACCCACGCGTCTTCGTCGTCACGGAAGCGCAGCCAGGCCGCGTTCAAACCCTCGCGCATCGCGCCATTGATGGCGTTCTTGCGTTCCGGCCGGTTGTAGGTGATCGTCACCACATGGCCGTGCTTTTCGTACAGCACCGGTTCGTCACTCATCGCGTTTCCCTCTCGAAGCTCCGCCCGAGTCAAGCGCCACAACGCGGTCAGGTCAAACTGGCCAAGCCTCAGATCAGGCGACGGTGCGCGGCCCAGCGAGTGAGCTCGTTGCGATTGGACAGCTGTAGCTTGCGCAGCACCGACGAGGCGTGGGTCTCGACGGTCTTGACCGAGATCGTGAGCCGCGCCGCGACGTCTTTGTAGGTGTAGCCCCGGGCCAGCAGGCGAAGGACCTCTTGTTCTCGGTTCGTCAGCCGGTCGAGTTCGGGATCGACCTCGGCGACGGTCATCTGCCCCGCGAACGCGTCGAGAACAAAACCCGCAAGCCGAGGCGAGAAGACCGCGTCGCCCGCGGCAATCCGTTTGATCGCATCGATCAAGTCGTCGGCACCGATGGCCTTGGTGACATAACCGCGAGCGCCAGCACGGATCACCGCGATCACGTCTTCGGCAGCATCGCTCACCGACAGTGCCAAGAATCGAGTGTCGACCTCTGCGGCCTTGACACCCTCGATCACCGCTGGCCCATCGCCGCCAGGCAGGTGGACGTCGAGCAGCACGACATCGGGTGTCAACGCAGTGATCACGTCGATAGCGCCGTCGACGTCGTCGGCCTCACCGACCACCTGCACGGCGCCGCCGATCTCGCTCTTGACGCCCGCGCGAACCAGGCTGTGGTCATCGACCAGGACGACGCGAATCGGTCCGCCGGGTTTCTCAGAATCGCTCGACATGGCCATTACTCGCCTCGGGGTTGGTCAGCGCGGTCAAGGGCATCGCAAGTTCGACCTCGGTGCCGGTCTCGGGGCGGCTGAACACGATTGCCTCGCCGCCGTGACGCTCCATGCGAGCACGAATCGAATCGCGGATACCAGCGCGATCTTCGTCGACCGCATCGGGATCAAATCCAATGCCCTGGTCCCGAATGAAGACCTCGACTCGCTCCGCGCCGACCTCGGCAAAGACGTCAATTCTGGTTGCGCCCGAATGTCGGGCCGCGTTGGTCGCAGCCTCGCGGCTCGCTCCCAGGATCGGCTCGATCTCGGCGTCGACGGCCCGGTCGCCGACGACGATGACCTCGATCGGCACCTCGTGTAGGTCCTCGACCTCGGCCATCACCGCCTCGAGGGCGCTGCGGAACCCGAGCGGTTCTCGACCCGTCTTGTCTTCGAACAACCAGGTACGAAGCTCGCGT